>CAYTBX010000049.1:0-1812 GCA_964436175.1 uncultured Candidatus Saccharibacteria bacterium | reverse complement strand
ATGCCCGCGATGCCGGCAATGCCGTAGGCGATCTGTATCGGCTTCTGCGCCGCAGAGTACAATCCTACTTCCGTTGCTGTGCGGAACCAGCCGAGCATGAGCATGTCGACGGTGAGCATAGTACCGCCAAGAAGGGCTGTCATCGCGAGCGGGAAAGCCTGCGCGGCGAGGGGCCGTACGAGCGTCTTATCGAAGTGCGTCAGCGCTTTTTTGAGGTAGCTACGGAGCGCCCATACGGCGAGCGCAAGGCCGAAGCCGCTGCCGGCGGCGTATCCCATAAGGAGTGCCTGTGGCGTTTTTTGCGCGGCAAGGAAGATGAGGCTTAAGGTGACGGTCGCTATGTTTGTTATCACGGCGAGGGCCGCCTCGTATTCCATTTTTTCGCGCGCGCGTACCATGGCGAGGGAGAATTCCCGTAAACTGTCGAAAACGAGCACGAGCCCTGCAAGCGGCAACAGTGCCGCGGCCTCGGGGATGTTCGAGACGAAGGGGCCGATGATGAGGATCATCGCGAAGCTCGCGCCCACGCAGATGCACTTCAGCGTGAAGAGCGTCGCGAAGTAGCGCTCACGTTCGTCGGGGTTTTGCGCCGCATGTTTGGTTAAGAGCGACGTGATGCCCATATCGGCGATGATGAGGAAAAAAGCCGTAAGGGATAGCGCGTACGAAGCGACGCCGAACCCCGCAGTACCCAAGACGCGTGCGGCGTAGATTACGATAATGGCGCGGATGGCGCGGCTCGTTGTCTGGCCGGAAAAAAGCCAGAAAGCGTTTTTAAAAACCGTCTGGCGCAGGCCGGTATTCTTGAACAAAAACGAATGGACGTGCCGTATCACGTGGTCTTAGACGCCGCCGGTTTCCTTGATATGGCGTTTAACGCCGAGGGAGAACGGTATCTTCGGCTCCCAACTAATGACTTTTAAAGCTTTCTTCGGTGAGAGAGAGGTCTTGTATACTTCGCCTGGGCGGTACGGGGCATAGATCGGCTTTCCTTTAAAGCCGAGGTTCTTTGCGAGTTCGTCGAATATCGTTTGGTCCGTTACGGGCGCACCCCACCCGAGGTTGAGAATTTCGTTTTTACCTTTCTTCAGCGCTATGACGTTTGCGCGGACAATATCTTCTATGTAGCAATAGTCGCGCGCCTTCGTGCCGTCGCCGTAGATCGTCGGTTGTTTGCCTTCGCGCATCAGCCCCGTAAATATCGCAACGACGCCCGCTTCGCCCTTCGGGTCCTGCCGGGGGCCGTAGACGTTCGGGTAGCGGAATATAAGGTGCTCGAAGCCGAAGAGCTTCGCGTAAAACTTAATAGCTTCTTCGCCCATGTATTTGGAAAGGCCGTACGGCGACAAGGGGTCCATGGGCGTGGTTTCGGTTACGGGGAGCTTCTTCGGGTCGCCGTAGAGCGCGCTCGTGGAAGAAAAGATGAATTTCTTCACCGTGCCGCAGGCGCCCGCGGCCATGAGGACGTTTATCGTGCCAAGTACATTCGTTTGGAAGGTTGGGAGTGGATCGCGGACGGATTTTAAGACTTCGGCAATCGCGGCGTGGTGGTTTACTATATCAGGCTTTTCTTTCATGAAGAGCTTCATGACGGCTTCGGCGTCGTTAATATCTACCGGCTTTTTATGGCGGTTATCGATGTCGATTACCGTATGCCCCAAGGCGCGGTATTTGTCCGTGATATGCGAGGCTATAAACCCCGCATTGCCCGTGACTACGATCTTCATAATGCGCTCAGTTTCGATTATTTTGTACGGTTAGTCAATTCGATGAACGCCGGTTCTCGTGTAACCCATAAGGCGCCCACGTAGC
>CAYTBX010000048.1:0-2059 GCA_964436175.1 uncultured Candidatus Saccharibacteria bacterium | reverse complement strand
GATTACTCAAAAATGCCTTGCATCCGGACGGTTTTACCATAGGTATTAACCATGGGTGGGTGGCAGGGCAGGCTATTCCGCACTTGCACGTGCATGTTATCCCGCGCTACTTAGGCGACAAAGGCGGCAGCATGCACATGGTAGTAAATAACCCGCCTACGGAATCCGTGGAGAGTATTTTTGAGAAAATAAAGAATTTTAAGTAGTTATCCACAGCATCGGAGAGATCTGTGTGGTAAAATCAGTATATGAAAAAGGCTTTTGCTTATATGGCTGTTCTTGGTATTGTGATGCCATTTTTTTCTTTTGCAGCGGATCCAGTTAATCCTGCTGATACGCTTTATGCACGTATAATGCGCGCATGGGAGCGGCAAGATACTGATACTATTCAAGGTGATATGACGCAGCGTATGGTTCAGGGTAGGCCTGCGAGCGCGGGTAATACGTTTGGTGTATCTGGATCTACATGGCTTTTTTCACCTCCTGCTTTACCCGCTTCCAATATGATGGTGGCGCCGAATGTTTATCCCTATAAGTATCAGCCAAAAGTTCCCTTCCAGCCGTTACTTGTCTATAAGTATCCGGAGTATTCCGATCTGCCGAATAGTTGGGCAACTACTGGTAGATTTTTTTACTCTGGATACATGCCGGCACCTCTTCCGAGCGGTGATTCTAATTTCTTTTATTCCTGGAGAATTATGCGGATTAATGAATTACCAAGTGGGGGATTCGAATACGAACTTGCATTATACAGCACGGTAAAGCCCAAGGTTCCGACTCCTGTTGCCCCTAGGAAGGTCTGGGGCTTAAATTTATCTAACGGACGTTTTGAAAAAATGGATGCGCCTGCAAAGCCGAAGTCGATACCGCGTACTAATCTTACGCCGCCTATTATGACGGTTCCTAATGACAAATAGGTCTAATTTGACGCTTTTTTCTTAATACGATAGAATAGTCTGACTATGCCGTTACGTATATTAAAGCGCGAGGGGGAGTCGCCGATGCAGCTTCTTTTCCGTTTCACGAAGAAGGTCCAGCACGCGGGCGTTTTGAAAGAGGCGCGCGGCCGTCGCACGCGCAAGCGCGCTATTAACAAGACGAAGCGCCGCCTTTCGGCGCTCCACCGCGAGGGCAAGCGCGCGAAGATCGCGCTCGACAAGAAGATGGGCGTCACCGTAGAGGTGAAGAAGCGCCCGTCGATGAAGTTCTAAAAGCAATGCTTAAAGAGCGTTTAACGGAAGATATGAAGGCTGCGATGAAAAGCGGCGATTCTTTCGCGCTTGGCATTTTGCGTATGGCAATTGCGGCAGTAAATACGAAGTCTATCGAAAAGCGCGGCAAGGGCTTGCCGCCTGAAATGAGCGACGAGGAGGTTCTCGATGTGCTCGCAAAAGAAGCGAAGCGCCGCGAAGATTCAGTACAGCAGTTTACCGATGGCGGCCGTCCCGAGCTTGCGGAGGCAGAATTAAAAGAGCGTGAATTTTTAGCGAAATACTTGCCGGCGCAGATGTCGCGCGAAGAAGTTGTTGCCGCAGTTGAGGCGATTATTTCTGCATCCGCATCAAAAGATTTCCCGATGGTTATGAAAGAAGCGATGGCCCAATTAAAGGGCAAGGCAGACGGTAAGCTCGTCGGGGAGATTGTCAAAGAAAAGCTCGCATAGTATCCTGCTATAGGTTCCCGTCCGGTGGTGCTTTTCGTGAAGGGTCCTCGGTAGCGCAAGTTACCGAGGGTCTTTTTTTTTGCACGCGTGCGCCGTATACTGTTTTAACAATGGAAGTGGAAATTATCGTTTTGGACGCACGTTATGCCGATCACGCGTCGCGCTTGAAGGATATTCTCGTAGCCGCTGCGGCGCATATGGGGATAACGGACGCGCATGCCGAAGCGTATGTGGTGGGCAACGCTTTTATGGAAAAGAACGTCCTCGCGTATCCCGTACCTGAGGGCTTTCCACGGCCCGATCTTGGCACTGCTCGTGATCTTGGCGAGCTCTACATCAACCCTGAGCATATCGCGACGCACGGCGAGGATTTTTCCTTCATGGCGGTGCATGCAT
>CAYTBX010000047.1:0-2110 GCA_964436175.1 uncultured Candidatus Saccharibacteria bacterium | reverse complement strand
CGGAGACGGTGGCGACGCAGATAGACGAAGAGGTGAAGGGATTCATCGCCCGCGGGTACGCCACGGCGCAGAAGATTGTAAGCACGCGCAAAAAAGTCCTCGAAGCAATCGCCAAGGCCCTGCTTGAAAAAGAAGTACTGGAACAGGAAGACTTTAACGAAGTGATCGCGCCGTTCAAGCTGAAGCCGTTACTTGCTTAACCAGCTAGGATATAAAAAGAAAAGAGCCGGCGGATGTTGAATCCGACGGCTCTGTTTTTTGTGTTAGCAAGTCTACTCACGACGGCACCGCAAACGGTGCACCGTAGAGACCCTCGAGAATTTCACTCCCATGTTCGCTATCGAATCCCTGCAAGGAAATCTCCGTCGTGAACCGCCTGCAAATAGCCGAACCGACGCCCGTCGTATTACTCCCCGCAAAAGGAACCTTATGGCACATCGCATTGCTGATTGCGACGCCGGGACCCACGCCGTGCAGGACCACGCGACCGGAACCGGCCGCGAGAATCCCCGTAAGCTTCGTCGCCAGCGGATAATCCCCCGCATCGCAGTTGACACTACTCACGATACGCGGATGCGTAAGCGACCGCGCGACGATCAAAGCCTCTTCCTCGTCTACCGCCTCGATAACGAGCGCAGCAGGGCCAAAGATCGGCCAGTCTTTCGAAAGACTATCCAAGCGCGGAATGACGTCATCCGCCGAAGCATGCAGAAGAGCCGCATACGCTCCGAAGTCATTGCCGGCAACGATGCCGCCGCCGACCATTTCGAATCCGAAAAGATCGTCCGTAAGCCGACTGCACCTGCTAACGAATTTTTCGCGAATATCCTGAGAAAGAAGGAAGTGTTTCGTTACACCCAAAGAGAGATTCTCTTCTAGCTGGCTACGGAACTGCCGGCCGCGATCGCCCACTACGATAACGACGTTATCCGCGGTGCAAAGCTGACCGCTCCGCCCGCCCAAGATCCCCTTCTCGACGATCGTCTTCGCAAGGCCGTCCATGCCAGACGCGATAGCCGCGGAGAGGACGAACTGAACGTTCATTCCCGTCCCCTCGAAATGGAACTTGTCCGGCGCGCGCTTCATAAGGCGATTACCGATTTCGTTGCTGCCCGTAAAGTCCGTACAGCACAAAGCCGAACGGTTAACCGCCGCCTCCAAATCCGTAATACCCAACCCAAACATGAATTGCACCGCTCCGCGGGGCATCTGCGGGACGGCCTTCAGCGCATCCAATGTCGCCGCCATATAGACTGCGGCCGTTCGCGGTTGCGAACGGTTGCCGATGCAGATGACGGCGTGCCCCGTGATAAGCGCGCCCAAAGCGGCGCAGCTTCCCGTGCCATTGAACGCGGCGGGGAAATTGCGCGGCCCCAAAACGAGAACCGGTCCGGCGAGCGGAATACGACGACGCAAAAGATGCGCCGGCGCGTCGTGGAGAATCTCCATCCAACCCCCCTCTTGCAAAGCCTTCTGGAACGCAGGGATCTGCTGATTCACGACCCGTGTCATCATTTCAAACGTGACGACTTCTTGGGTGAAACCGGTCTCCGCCACCATGACGGCGACGAACTCCGTACTACGGGTCGTAATAGCCTCCCGCAACGCGGAAAGGAAATCGAAAATGACCCGTTGCGGCAGCCTGCGTAATTCGTCCGTCGCCTCTTGCGCGACCGCAAGCATGTGGTCGAACGTCGCAAGCGAAGACTGCGAGAACTCCTCAATGAGATACTCCTGCCCCGTTGCCGGATTAAACGACCGGACGATGCCGCATTTACCTTTATCCTCAATCATCTCGCCGCCTAAAAGAATCTGCCTTTTCAACGCGCACATGGCTCTGCCTCGCTATTCAATTGCCAAGGAAATAAGGAATCCAGACGCTCTGGAAACACCTGCCTACGATACGGTAAAAACGGAGATACGTCAAAATCCGGTTGAACCAAATCGTTTATTAACGAACTCTATAGTATGTTATAATTAAACATACTATTAGTTCGATTTAATATGGCGAAACGGAAAGAAAAAGAACAGGCGCTCACGATGAGAGCGGCGGGGCACAGCTATTCGCAAATCAAGAAAGCTTTAAATATAAGCAAAAGCTCCTTAAGCC
>CAYTBX010000046.1:0-2167 GCA_964436175.1 uncultured Candidatus Saccharibacteria bacterium | reverse complement strand
GATACAAAACGCCATTGGAAGTATGGGGTGTTGCACTTCGAAGTTGAATTCAGGATAGTTTATATAGACAGTTTTTAGTTAAAATGGTATTAATGGCGGAGCGTACTTTGGCATAGGCCGGCTTGAAAGCCGGTTTTCAATATCACAAATTTTCCGGGAAGGTGAGGTGTTCCATGTGGCAATACGTCATTGCTGTGGTTTCTAGTTTGGTGGTGCTTGGGGGTGCCTTGCCCTTGTATGTGGGTATTCTGCGGGGAGAGCGCAGGCTTACGGGGACTGCATGGATTATATGCAGTGCTACTGCTCTTGTGATGGCTATCGCTTATTGCCATACTGCGCCGCTGGCTTATGTCGGGCCGTCGATTTGCACGTTCGTGAATACGCTCATCGCTTTCGCGTGTATGACATGGGCGACACGTCGTGGGATTTGCAGTACTGCCGTATTCGGTATGGTGATTACTTGGATCGGTTTGGCGGTGGGTGGATTAGCGCTGGCAACCTTCCTTTCAAAGATGCCGTCGGCCGCTCCATATGTGCTCTATAGCGCGATGGCGTTCGATGCGTGGATAATAAGCGGTATCCTGCGGCGCCTCATGCGTGAGCCGGATTCCAAGGGTGCTTTAGCGGATGCCGTATGTGGGTCGGGATATGCCGTCGGCATGTTCGGTATCACGGAACATTCCATGGCGACGTGGGCATTACCTATCTACATGAGTTTCGTATCGCTCGTGTTCATATCGCTTGTGCAGTGGCGGCGCACGTACCCTCTAAAAGGGGGCTCTATGCCCTCGGAAGGAGATCTCTCATGAGGCTTTTGTATGCCCTATGCTTTCTTTTTTTCGATAAGACGGGCTTTCTGGCTTCGCTTATAGCTGCTGTGTGGTTCGTTTTGGGTACGGACGGGTTCGTTAGGAGGGCTGTTTCAGGATTCGAGCTTTTTTTGGGAATTGTGGTGCCTGCCGTTTATTCCGGCGTCGCATGGCTCTTGTGTTGTTATTTCAAGGACAAGCTGAAGCGCATAGAGTCGGAATCAGTATAGTATTAGTGCTTTATTCTCAAAACATGGAGCCGGCTCAGGCAACTGGGACCGGCTTTTCTTTTTGTCTGGTATACTTTAAGTAATGAAGTTTTCGTATATCGCTTCGAAGCCGGATGGAAAGACGGTACGGGGTACCGTCGAGGCGCCGAACCAAGCCGCGGTCCTGAGTTTTCTGGGTCAGCGCGAGTTGCGGCCCGTTTCCGTTTTACCCGCCACTGCGGGCGGCGGGCTCTTTCGCCGTGGTATCAACGCGACGGATATTATTTTCCTTACGAAGTATCTCGCCTTAATGCTTCGTGCCGGCACGGACTTATTCCGTGCGCTCGATATTTTAATAAGTGACTTCGAAAAGCCCGCCATGAAGGCGCTCCTTATGGAAATCCGCGAGGCGCTCGAACGCGGCCAGCCCTTTTATACCACCTTTGCGCGGTACCCGAAGCAGTTCGAGCCGGTATTCGTAAACCTCGTAAAAGCCGGCGAACTTTCGGGTAATCTTGAATCTGTTTTCGAAAACCTGAGCGTAATGCTCGTGAAAAAAGAAGAGCTACGCCGCCGCATAGTATCGGCCTTAACCTACCCCGCCATACTTTTCGTCGCGTCCATGGGTATCGTGGCGTTCCTCGTTACGTTCGCCTTGCCCCGCATCGCGGACGTTTTCCAAAGCGGCGGCTTTACGCCGCCGGGGTTCGTCGCATGGGTCTTCGCATTCGCGGGATTTGTTTCTGGTAATATAATCCCGCTCGGTATTATGGGCTTTGTGGGTGTAGTCTTTTTATGGTTTTTCTTTTTCCGTACTATTCTCGGCCGTGCATATTTATTTGCTCTTTTGCGGCATATCCCCGTTGTGCGTGGGGTGCTCCAGCGTATCGCTATACAGCGGTTCGCCTCTACCTTATCGTCCTTACTGCGCGCCGGGTTGCCTATCATCGATTCGCTTGAGCTGACGGCTACCGCCGTGGGGGATTATGCGTTCGAAACTGCGCTTCAGCACATAGCGCGTGAGGGTATTGCACGCGGGCTTACCTTAGGCGACGCCTTCCGGCGCGAGGCAGCGTTTCCGCTTGTTATCACTACCCTTATCGGCGTTTCCGAAAAAGCCGGCCATCTAGACGAAGTACTTGCCACTCT
>CAYTBX010000045.1:0-2272 GCA_964436175.1 uncultured Candidatus Saccharibacteria bacterium | reverse complement strand
GTAACGGGTTCGGTTGAACTCGAATATAATGAGCTTTTTCAGCATAAAAGTCAATGTGTACGGGGGGTGGCGAACGCCAATGAATCGCCTTCGTCGCTACGCTTCCCTCCGGCACTCCTTAATAAAGCGTGATAACGTCATCATCGCTTCGCTTCCTTCTGACGTGATTAAAAAACTCTAACCTCATTCCATTCGGGATAGTTTTTAAATCAAAACCTCGCTGTAGCTCGGGATGAATTCGAACGTCGCCACGGGCTCGAGTCCCTGCTTCTAGTCCACAAAAATAAGCGCCCTTAATAAGGCGCTTATTTTTGTGGACGGGGGGGGACTTGAACCCCCATACCTTGCGGTGCCAGCTCCTAAAGCTGGTGCGTCTGCCATTTCGCCACCCGTCCGCGGGACTATTGACAATATCGATATGATATTGTATACTACATAATAGCAGTTTGAGTGAAGAATCTCAACAAATCCACCCATTTCCCACATACGCCCATCAGGGTAGAAGAGAGAATCATGAGCGTTGGAACACCTACGCCGCCGTCAGGAGGTACGTCCACCGGTAAGAAAAAGAAGAAAAAGAAAAAGGCGGCAGGTATGTTTGATATCACTTTCAGTAACGCCTGCAAGTGGTTCACCTGCCTCTTCTTCCTCGGCTTCTTTTTGAAGGGCTGCCTCTTCTGCGGGGGATCCGGAGCCGAACCCTTCAATCCCCAGAGGATGTCACAGGTACCGCGCATCTGGCCGCGATCGGCATGGACTGCGCCGCAAGAAGAGGTGCAGGCAACGCAGCCGAATCTGCTCACGCGGGCATTGCGCAATGCCGAAGTGACGCTGGGGAATGGACTGAGGTCTATTCCGCAATACACGGAGGATATGGAGTGGCGGCCTAAGTCTTGGCACGGTCCACTTCCCCAAAGAAAAGACCCTCCGCCGTTTCAATTCTTTGACGAGTGGTCGGCGGATTGCCAGCGTCAACAACAGTGAGATTCAAATTCGAAGTTAAGCCGAAAGCCGGATGCAGTTTTGCATCCGGCTTTTTTTCTTCGTTCTATTAACTAACTGCTAAAAACTAATAACTGCGTCGGTCTAGAGCCGGCACGCCGGTCCCTGCGATCCAACCACGAAGCAGACGAAGGGGATAATGCTAAAGGCGAGAATGGCTGCACCGATACCTACCGCGGCATACCCCATTTTTTTGCCGCCGCCCGCAACGTCTCCCGTTACCATAAGGTACGCTCCCCAGAGGAAGTAAAAGAGGGCAACGAGGAAAATACCAACCTGCATATAACCCAAAAGGGTATTGATAATGCCGAGAACCGACGAGAAGTTCGTTACTTGTAGGCCGCGCGTTTGGCCGTAGTAACTGCCGCCACCAAATTGACCTCCGCCGAATTGGTTACCTCCGCCGAACTGGGAATTTATTTGGTACCCCCCGTATTCGGGGAGATACGGCTGCGCGAGCGCGAAAAGAGGCATTACGACGCTTGCAATAACTGCTCCGTAAATAGTGCGGATATATTTCATAGGTATGTTTAGGTTAATAGTAGCACGTATTACACGGCGTGTCTGTGGATAACTTTGTTTTTCTAGGTGTAGCGGACGCATATATTTTTTAGAGTGCGCTCCGGGCCGCTAGGCCGAGTCTTACCCTCTAAAAAACATACGCGACCACTACACGCCTTACTTTGAGGTGGGTGTCTTACTACCAATGCTCGTATAAGGCGAATCGTATTCGCCGTTACGATGCTTTGCCAGATAATCGGCGGAGCCGACTCTTTTGGGAGCAAAAACCCCCTGATGCCCCGTGCTTTAGCACGGGGAGGTTTTTATGCGAAGAGCGATTGCACTATCGAAACAATCCCATTCGATATAAGGAGGAGGCCGAAGCCGACTGCGGCATAGAGTATGGTCTTGCCGCCCTCTGCTGCCTTCGCTGGGTCGCCGCCGGAGGTGATTATTTTAAAAGTACCGTAGAGGACCATGGCGAGTACCACGGGCACGGCAAGTACCGTAAGCGCACTTATAACCTTGTCCACGATATCTTGCAGGTTCGTTACGCCTAAGGGATTAGGGAGGGTGTTCATGCCGCCGTCCGATTCATAGCCGTTATTGAAGGCTTTGTTTTGCAAGAATCGGCTCATGCCGCGGACTTCGTCCGTAACGGAAGTCTCTGGCCCTTGGTACGGGAACATCGATGCAGGCGCTTGGGCTATAAGTGAAATTAGTACTGGCATGAAGGGGTTATGGAATACCACACGGCTCCGCAGGGGAG
>CAYTBX010000044.1:0-2307 GCA_964436175.1 uncultured Candidatus Saccharibacteria bacterium | reverse complement strand
TTACCGCTTCGTCCGTCGCGTTATAGAGCTCGACGAATTCGTTACCGGCGTCCACCCCGTCAGCATCAAAAAGGAATTCGTTGATAATCACGTCCCCGCGGGCAAATATAGGGCCAGCAGGGGCAGCTACGACCGACTGGAGGGCGGACGCGGTTTGCGCGGATGCCGCTTGCGATTGGCCGGATGCAGGACTAGAAGCAGACGACGAACCACCACCCTGCGCGCTACCGGGCTTGATAAGCGGCGGCGCGCTGTTTTCCGCCCGCGGCGTGCCGAAAGTGCCGCCTGCGCCCGCGCCCGTATAGTCGTGCCACGAAAAATCACGGTCGCGCTCCATCGTGCGGCGTGCGGCCGCATCGCCCGCGGGCCATGACGGCGCGCCGACAACATCGTCCGCCGCTTTGCAATTACCGTCCACGAGGCGCAGGCCGTCGTCTGTGTTCGCCAAGCTGCCTACGTATATAAAGTCAGCGGTAACGTTCGGCACGCTCGCGTCGTCCGTACGCTCGAGCAGATAAAACCCGAAGGCAGGAACCGTAGCACCTGCGGGGATCACCGCGCTTATACTGCCTTTCTTAGAAATCACTTGCCAGCCGCCGATTACGGCCGGAGCATCACTTATATTTTTAAGCTCAATCCACTCGTCGCTCGCGCTCGAGGTACCGCCCATCCACGCCACTTCGTTAATAATTACGGGGCCGTGCGTAGGCGTAACGCTTTTTACATACGCGCAGGCCTTCGGTGGCGCCGTCTTTACCGTCGCCTTCTTCGCCGCTGCCGTTGCCTTAGGTTGCGCAGCAGAAGACTTTGCCGCAGCGGCCTTCGGCGCGAGGGTATCACTTACGCTCGCTTCGAGCGGAATACTTTCAGCCTCCGTTAGGCCGTCGTCGTACGCGTCCACGCTCTCAGCAGTGCTCGCGAACACGTCTACCACCGACGCGAGCGTGGTATAGATACTCTTAGAATTCTTTTTTTGTACCGCCTGCTCGTTTTTCAACTTCTCGCCCTCAGCAATGAACGTATGCACCAGCCCCGCCCCGTAGCGAATGGATTTCGCGGAGAGTAGACGCCAGTAATCGGAGAGGATTTTATTACTATCGTCATCAAAAAGAGATTTCTTATTTTGAATCCAAGACTTATCATTTTGTAATCCATAATTAACGAGATGATATTTATTACCCTCCCCGTCAGTTTTAAACCCGTATAAATACTTACCCTCCTGCGCCACGTAATCCGGCACCGGCGCCGGATACGCCGCATCACTTATAGTATCGGCGCTATAAAAACCGCTATTAGTATATTGCGCCATCGCATCCAGATATTCTTCAAGGCTGCCGAGCACTAACGGAAGCGCTTTGTCGGGCGTGGGCACGAGCGTTTTTGTAAAAGCCTCATAGGGACTGTCGAGCATGTGTGCGTCGTTCCGCACATGCTCCGGTACGGCCGCGTCTTCGAGCAAGTGCAGTACGTGCCCGAGAATTAAAAACGCGCGGTGGCTATCGCCCCGCGCGTATGCGTCGATTCCCTTCTGCCACGTGAAATCGTTAACGCCGTCCGCCACGGCCCAGCTTTTGGAGCGCATCCACGTCTTGCCGCCGTACGATAACCCGCGGTTACGCACGGGGTCATAAAAGTGGTTCAGCCACCTACGGGAATCGTCTTCTTCTTTCGCCCCGCGGATAAGGCTAAAGCGGAACTCGTCGTCGATACTGGCATCCGGATACGCATTATTATACTTGTCGATTATCGCATTCGTTAAAGCCGCGTGCGCAGAAATCTCATAATCCCGTGCCGGCAACGGATATAAAATACCCGTTACGAATACTGCACTGAGCCCCCACCCCCACCGTTTAATGAATCTTACAAACTCTGGAGCTTCCATACTCCAGAAAACGTATTTAATTGCATAACGATCAAAGCGCCAACTGTACCATCCTGATTCAAAACTTCAAATTTCGCATTACCCTCATATGCAGATCCCGCCGCCTTCGCATTCTTTTCTATATCATCCGCCATTTGCGCGAACATCCCCTGCGCCTGCAAGTCCGCTAACTGCGCCTGCCACTTTGCGCGACTGCCGTTATCGTCAAGCATAAAAAGCTCCGCCACCGCCTCGGCATCATTAGCCCGTAGCGCCGCAATAAACATCGCTAAAGTCTCCGCGGGCGTACTACCCCCCACCTCGTCCCGCATCATCGCCATTTTATACTCCCTAAACGGATCCGCATCGTCCTCCACCCCCATCCGCCAAAAATAAACGCCCGCTATCGCGACAGCCGCAACCGCAAGCCCTATAACTATTTTTTT
>CAYTBX010000043.1:0-2591 GCA_964436175.1 uncultured Candidatus Saccharibacteria bacterium | reverse complement strand
TCGCGCCGATACCTGCGTCGCGCGAAGAAATGGTCGCTATCTGGGCAGCCGCCTCCTTACCCTCAACGGGGCGCGAAGATGCTTTGAGCGCTTCGAGCGTAGCGTTATACGCCTTATCCATGCCGCGGCGGAGTGCGACCGGATCCACGCCCGAAGCGATGTTTTTAAGGCCTTCGCGGATTAATACCTGCGCGAGCAAGGTCGCGGTCGTCGTGCCGTCGCCCGCGCTGTCGTTCGTTTTCGTCGCCACTTCCTTTATAAGCGAAGCGCCGATGTTTTCGATGCGGTCTTCGAGCTCGATTTCCTTCGCTACCGTCACGCCGTCGAGCGTGATTACCGGCGAGCCATAGGATTTTTCAAGCACCACCGCGCGGCCGCGAGGCCCGAGGGTAACTTTCACGGCGTTCGCCACCTTGTCTACGCCGCGCTTCAGCGCTAAGCGGGCTTTTTCGTTGAAAACTATTTGCTTTGCCATATATATTTTTTAAGATTCGAGAACCGCGAGAATATCGCTTTCTTCGGCGACCAAGTACTTTTTGCCTTTGAGTTCGATTTCGTCGGGGCCGTACTTTTTAAATAAAACGACGTCGCCGACTTTCACGGACATCGGGTTACGCCCTCCGTTATCGTTCAGCTTACCCGTACCAACGGCCAAAACGCGACCCTTCACGGGCCGTTCCTTTTCTGCCGAGTCGGGTAATACAATGCCGGACTTCGTCATGCGGTCCTCTTCCATCAGCTCAAGAAAAACGCGATCTGATATAGGTTTTATGTTGCTCATAATACCCACTATTGTATGCAGTTCTGGAGGTATGTCAATCGCTTGCGGAGCGACTTCGGCAATAATTTCCGTGACGGCGGGCGCGGATAGCTCAGGATAAAAATAAAACTGCAATTCCACCCCATTATCCCATACGGAAAGATATGAATCCCTACCAATACCGAGCGCCGTACGCATACGTGAAATGCGCCGTTTTTGGACCCATGCAGCCACCGCCTCGCACCAGTCACCGAAACGCGTAGTACCATCCTTCTTGTCCGAAGGGACGAGGAATATGGGGGCTTTCGCCGTTAAATCCCCGAAAGCTGCCCGCAAAAGCATAAGGAAGCGCGCTAAATACAGCCGCCCTTCGCGGACGCCTAAAACGGTACCAAAACGCGAGTCGGGATGGCCGTTTTCGGTTACGAGAACGCCGTCCCGCAGGATAAAATCAACAAATGGTAAAGCAGGCATCACGCGCCATCATGCTCCCCTTCCTGTGGTTTTTCAAGCAGCTGCACTTCCAAGCCTATAGCCTCGCCGCCGATCTTCAAGACGTCTTTGTCGATCTTTACGAGCTCTTTGGCGGCTGCATTGTAAGCGTTTACCGTCGTCCCTAAGTGATTACCCATCTTACCGAAATAACTTTCGTAGTTCTTTAAATGCCGGCCTAAGTCCTGCACGCGCTTAATGATAGCCTCCACCTCTTTATGAAAATGCTCGCGCCGTATGCCTTGTATTACGGTTTGCAGATAGGCGAGAAAAGACGTGGGCGAAACGATCACTACCTTCTTTTCTTTCATCGCGTATTCGATTAAGTCCTGCGCTGCGCCGGCGCCTACGCGGTTTACGAGTAGGTCATAGTAGATTGCCTCAGCGGGGATGAACATGAAGGCGAAGTCCATTGTGCCCTCCTGCGGGCGCACGTACTTTGCCGTTTCGTCGATACGGTTTTTCAAGTCCGCGCGAAACGCCTTTTCGAGCTGGGCGCGGTCCGCATCCGTCTTTGCCTCCACTAAGCGGTTATAATTTTCCAAACTAAACTTGGAGTCTATTGGGATTATCTTTCGCTCCTCACTCGAACCGTAAAATACGGCGGCGTCGACTATCTCGCCATCTTTAAACGCGTACTGCATCTGGTACTGGCCGGGAGGGAAGACGTTCTTCAAGAGCGTTTCCAAAAGGTATTCACCTAAGATGCCGCGCTGCTTGGGGTTCTTCAAAATATCTTCAAGTCCGCGGATTTGCTCCATGCCGAGCGCGACCTGCTTGTTCGTCGCGTCGAGTTTTACGAGCTTTTCCGTAACGTCCTTCATCATCGTCGCGCTCGAGGCGAACTGCGTGTGCGATAAACGGTTCGATTCCTGCAGTTTCTCGTCGAGGGACTTCCTTAATAATTCGTTAGCACGCGTAATTTCAGCAATCTGGCTCTGGAGCATTAAAAAACCCTGCTCAGCGGACCGGTCGCGCGGTACATCAAACTTCGATTTCATAAAAAGAAAAAGCGCGGTAAAGCCGGCTATGACGATAACGATAAGGCTGAGAAGGGTGTAATCCATAAAAAGAAAGGCGTGCCGTACTCCCTGACGTCGGGAATAGCTAACGGCGAAGAAAGCTGAATCGGCACGCCCGCCCTGATAATAATTCTTTTACCTAGCTACTCGCAACTCGGGTCCGCAGGGTTTATTTCGCAGAGCTGGGATTTAACCACCTCCACCTTCTTCGAAATATCCACGGATTGCCCCCCGTCATTTTCGCAATGAAGCGTATACGTAGTGGTGCTCGCAGGCCTTACGGTTACGCCGCCGCCCGAGGCGGGCGTTACCGTGCC
>CAYTBX010000042.1:0-2987 GCA_964436175.1 uncultured Candidatus Saccharibacteria bacterium | reverse complement strand
GAGGCGGCTGCCCAGATAGCGACCATTTCTTCGCGCGACGCAGGTATCGGCGCGATGATAGCCGACGTAATCTACGAAGTGGGTAAGGAGGGTGTCGTTACCGTTGAGCAGTCGCAGACGACGGGTCTATCGAAAGATATCGTAAAGGGCTTGCAGTTCGACCGCGGTTATATTGCGCCCTATATGATGACGAACCCCGAGCGTATGGAAGCCGTCTTGAACGACCCGTACGTTTTAGTGACAGATAAAAAGATTTCGGCGATAGCGGATATCTTGCCGCTCTTGGAAAAGATCGTGGGCACGGGCAAGAAGGAACTCGTGATAATCGCGGACGACGTGGATGGCGAGGCTTTGACTACGCTTATCGTCAACAAGCTGCGCGGAATATTTACGGTACTTGCCGTAAAGGCGCCAGGGTTCGGTGACCGCCGTAAGGACATGTTGCAGGATATTGCGACAGTTACGGGCGCGGAATTCATCTCGGACGATATCGGGCGCAAGCTAGAGTCCGTTGAGATCGAACACTTGGGCCGCGCGCACCGCATCGTTTCCACGAAGGACACGACGACTATCGTCGACGGCAAGGGCGATAAGGGCGCAATCGAGGCGCGCACTGCGCAGATTAAGGCGCAGATGGCGGTGACGGATAATGAATTCGATAAAGAGAAATTACAGGAACGCCTTGGTAAGCTCTCGGGCGGCGTAGCGGTTATCCGCGTGGGTGCGGCGACTGAAGTGGAGCAAAAGGAGAAACAGCACCGCATCGAAGACGCGGTTGCGGCAACGAAGGCTGCGCTCGAGGAAGGTATTGTCCCTGGGGGCGGCGTAGCGCTCGTGCGGGCCATGAAGTCCGTCGAAGAGCTTATCGCTTCGCTCGGTAAGGACGACTTAGCAGAAATCGTAGGCGCGAAGATCGTATGGGGCGCATTATCCGCACCCCTCATGCAGATTGCCGAGAACGCCGGCTTTAACGGCGCGGTGGTATTAGATAAGGTGCTCGCCGAAAAAGATGATTACGGCTTCAACGCCGCGTCCGGCACGTACATGCAGCTCATCAAAGCCGGTATTATAGACCCCACGAAGGTTTCGCGCACGGCGCTCATGAACGCGGTATCCGTCGCTTCGATGGTGCTTATTACCGAGGCCGTCATTACGGACGCGCCGAAGAAAGACGAGAAGGTTGCGCCGGAACCCGCAATGGGGGATGATTACTAAATGATCTGGAACTTACTATGGAGCGTAATCGTGGTGCTGCTCGTCGTGGGCGGATTGTTCGACGCGATCAGCTGGAACGTCAATATTCCGCTTATCGTCGTTGCCGCGGCCTTATGGCTTATAACCGTTTATAATTCGCTCATCCGGCTTAAAAACCGCGTGCGCGAAGCGTTGTCGGATATCGACGTGCAGTTGAAGCGCCGCTTCGACCTTATTCCTAACTTCGTCTCGACGGTAAAAGGGTATGCCTCGCACGAATCAGGGCTTTTCGAAAAGGTAACCGAGGCGCGAGCGCGCGTGGCTCAGGGCGGTAACGCTATCGAGCGCGCAGGTGCGGAAAACGCCCTTTCGGGAACGTTGAAGACGCTTTTCGCGGTCGCGGAAAACTATCCGGACTTGAAGGCGAACACGACATTCATCGAACTCCAGCGCGAATTATCGGATACCGAAAACAAGATTCAGGCGTCCCGCCGCTTCTACAACTCCATGGTGCTTGAAATGAACACCAGCGTGCACGCGTTCCCTACGAACGTACTCGCGGGCATGTTCGGTTTCCATGAAGAAAAGTTTTTCGAGGGTTTGAGCGAGGCCGAACGCGAACCGGTAAAGGTGCAGTTTTAAGGGTGGATATCTACGGCCACAAAGACGCGAATATACGGAAGACGTGGGCTTTGCTCACGTTTTTCTTCGTTATTGTTATCGGTTTTGGGTACGCGTTGAATATCTATTTCGACAGTCCGGCAATTCTCGTCGTTGCGGTAATCATGAGCGTTGTAACGAGCGTTATGAGTTACTGGTTTTCAGACCGTATGGTCTTAGCTATGGCGAACGCGCGGCCCATAGACCGTCGCTCCGCACCTGATCTGTATGCGGTAGTCGAGAACTTGGCGATTACGGCGGGCCTTCCGGTGCCGAAGATTTACATAATAAATGAGCAGGCGCCGAACGCGTTCGCTACGGGGCGCAACCCTGAGCATGCGGTTGTTGCGGTGACCACGGGCCTCTTAGAACACCTTAACCGTACGGAGCTCGAAGGCGTTATCGCGCACGAGCTTTCGCATATCGGCAACTGGGATATGCTCGTTTCGACCGTCGTTGTCGTGCTCGTTGGGGTTATTTCCATCGCGGGTAATATCGCGATGCGCTCCTTTATGTGGGGCGGTATGCGCAGCCGCGACGACCGCGATGGAGCCAAGAACGGCTTCGTCGCGTTACTCGCGATTATCGGCGTGATTCTTCTCCCCATAGCGGCGACCTTGATACAGCTCGCGATATCCCGCAAACGGGAATTTTTAGCAGACGCTTCGGGTGCCTTGCTTACGCGCTACCCTGAAGGCCTCGCGAGTGCCTTACTTAAAATCTCTGCCGACCCGCACCCCGTCGCCTCCGCAAGCAATACAACCGCCCACCTGTGGTTCGAAAATCCGTTCAAAGCCGACGCAGCGGGCCGCAGCGCGAAGGGTATGCCGTGGTTCGCCAAATTATTCTTAACCCACCCGCCGGTAGCGGAACGGGTAGCGGCGCTTAGGGGGAAGTAGGGGATAAGGGATTGCGTCCGCCGTTATCTTTTTGGGAAACATCCTCTTTTTTCTCCTGCGGAAAAAAGGGATTCGCTCTCGCCCTAATAAATCCCTCTACGGAGGGATTACCCAGAGCTATTAGGGCTCCGAGATGTTCCCTTAAAGACAACGCCATCCCCAATCCTTCCCGTTCTACATAATCTTTCATATTTCACATCCTTGTCTCGCATATTAAAAAGAAATATTTTTTAA
>CAYTBX010000041.1:0-3513 GCA_964436175.1 uncultured Candidatus Saccharibacteria bacterium | reverse complement strand
AGCGTGGGGATCAAAAAGGATTAGATACCCTTGTAGTCCACGCCCTAAACGATGCTGATTAGCTGTTTCGAGTATCGACCCTCGGAGTGGCGTAGCTAACGCGTTAAATCAGCCGCCTGGGAAGTACGATCGCAAGATTAAAACTCAAAGGAATAGACGGGGACTCGCACAAGCGGTGGAACATGTGGTTTAATTCGACGGTAAACGAAGAACCTTACCAAGGCTAGACATGTACTTGAATGCCTATCGAAAGACTGGCAGTCCTCTCAAGGGACAAGTGCACAGGTGCTGCATGGTTGTCGTCAGCTCGTATCGTGAGACGTTCCCTTCAGTGGGGAAACGAGCGCAACCCCCATTCTGCGTTACAAGTGTCGCAGGAAACTGCCCAGCACTGAGTCCGAATCCCTAAAGGATGCGGATTGAGTGCTGGGAGGAAGGTGGGGACGACGTCAAATCAGCATGGCCCTTTGATGCCTTGGGCTACACACGTGTTACAATGGCCAGTACAATGGGTTGCCAAGCCGTAAGGCGGAGCTAATCCCCAAAACTGGTCTCAGTTCGGATTGAGGGCTGCAACTCGCCCTCATGAAGCTGGAATCGCTAGTAATCGTGGGTCAGCTATACCACGGTGAATACGTTCTCGAGTCCTGTACTCACAAAAACCGCGATCGGCAGGTACGTAATCTATACGGTTAAAATCCGTACCTCTTTTGCCCGTCAAAAGAGCGTAGTCAAAGGATAGTCATGGTCCGCGAGGAGCATGGCGGAGGATCCGGAGGCGAATAATAGCCCGAGCAATACAAGAGCCATATCGACCCATCAAGGAAATAGGCGGTGAGGATGGGGAAGATATGTTAAAAAAAGGCTCGCTCAGGATGTTAGGAAGAGAATACGTACTGACCCGATGAGATCTGACATTGTTATCCGCCGTAGAGGCGAGATATAATTAAACTTACGCAGCGTCAGAAGTCAGCTGAATCATAGTACCCCGAGCGAAAGTCGAGGGGGAAGGATTCTCTCATAGTAATCATGTTTACTCCCGATTATGTCGTAGGTCTTACGGATGGTGAAGGCAGCTTCACCGTATATCTTAAAGATCCCGCAAGCGGAGCGCCGCGGAATCGCCGCGTGCGTGCCGAACCGAAGTTTTTCTTAAAGCTCATCGAGAGGGATAAATCCGTTCTCGATGGTCTCCGTGAATTCTTCGGCTGTGGGTCGGTATATTTCCAAAAGGATAACCGTAAAAACCATCAGCATTGTTATCGGTACGAAGTAGGCAATCGCCACGATATCGCAGAAAAAATCATTCCGTTTTTCCGCACGCACCCGTTACGTTTTCCCTCGAAGGCGAAAGATTTTGAAATCTTTTGCGATATATTCGAGCGGATAGGTCGTAACGAGCATGCGACGGACGACGGTTTGGTAAAATTGCGCTCTATCAAGGCGAAAATGCATTGAGCTCGCGTAGTGCGGGAAATCCGCTCGCTACGTGGGGATGTCAACTCCGAGTTTACGGAGGACTCTCGCCCGTCACGTCAGGGGAGCCGGGGATATCTGAAGTTCGGCCTCGCCGAATCAGGGTAGAATCGGTGACACGGACGAAGTCGTAACAAGGCACGGGTAGCGGAAGCTGCTCGTGGATTACTTAATTAAAGCCAACACACCTTCACGGGTTGTTGGGAGATACAAGGTTTTGATCGTGGAGCCTAAAGTCACGATTTTATTGGGACAACTAGAAAGGTCTTATTTCTTTGACTGCGCGAGTCATTTTGCATACTATGTGTTCGGCACTACCTCGATCGTTTCGGGGATGTAGCCGTTTGCACATCAATAAGGAGCTCTGTATGAGTACGTTTGCCGAGATGCTTACGGAGCTCGTTGCGGAGTTCCAAAATGCGATTGAGGATGCCCATCCTTACGCCGTAAGGCATTGGAGGGGTAAGCTCATTGAGGCGGTTCGTTTAATGCTTGATTATGATTCCGAAGGCGTCCTATGGGCTATCGAGGGATGCGAGCTATTGGAAGGCCTGGAGGCTATCGAAATGACGCATGGCGCCGATGATAGCGGCGAGTGCGAGCCGTCGGAAGAAGATCGCGCGTTGATGGCCGGCGAGTTCGACGAGGTGGCGAGGTTAGATCCGTTACGGGACGATTATTCCGTGCAGGAAGGCGACCCGCCATACGAAGTCAAATACGATTTCCTTTTAAGGGATGAGCCAGGCATAGGGCCTCATAAGTACGACCTCGACGACCGTCAGTTCGGCATTACGGAGGAAGAGTCGCCTCCTTCCAGTGCGTTGGAAATGCCTTCTCGTGGCAAGAGTCAGAAAGAGATGTTTTCATAGCCTCCGGACTATTGCACGGTCCGGAGGCGTTTTTTATTTTGAAATACGCCGTAGGGGATTTGCGTATGGTAGTATAGGCGTATGAAGAAAATCCTTTTGGTGGAAGACGATCAGTTCTTAGGGTCCTTAATGAAAAACCGTTTTGTTAAAGAAGGTTTCGATATTACGTGGACGACGAACGGCGACGAGGCAATCGCGAAATTAAAAGAAGCGCCGCACGACCTTATTTTAATGGATATTATTTTGCCGGGGGCGAGCGGCTTCGAAGTGATGGAAAAAATTATCGCCGAGCCGCAGGTGGGTAGCACGCCGATTATTATTATTTCGAACTTGGGGCAACAGTCGGACATCGCGCGCGGAAGGGAATTAGGAGCGGCTGCATATTTAGTGAAGGCGGATACGCCGATTGACGTGCTTGTGCAAAAAGTGCGCGAGTTTTTGAAAGTCTAGGTGCGCTCTAGTAATGGTTTATCCACAGATGCGTCTTGCGCTCATGCGGACAGTTTCGTATGCTTACAGGTATACAAATAAATAAGTCGAAAGGTCGTTATAAGAAAAATAGAATGCTACACAAGAAAGGTTTTACGTTAATCGAGCTGATCATCGTCATTGCGCTTATCGCGCTTTTGGCGACCACAGTCATCCTCGTAATCAACCCGGTGAAGATTTTCCAAGAAGCGCGCGACTCGCAGCGTATCGCTGACCTCGGTCAGATGAACTCCGCGATGAGCCTCATGCTTGCAACATCTTCGTCCCAGCCGAGCCTCGGCACCGCAGGTACCTGCTACAAGAACAAAGCGACGCAGAACTGCTTGACGCGCCACACCCCAGCCTTGACGGTTTCCAGTACGGACGCCGATCAGACGGTTGATGGCAACGGATGGGTTCCGGTAAACCTCGGTTCGCAGCCGGCTATAACCGCATGGCCGCTCGACCCGAAGAACGACGCAACGAATTTCTACAGCTATTCGGCGGATTCGCTGAACCAGTGGGAATTCGTCGCGGCGATGGAAAGCGTGCGGTACGGTAGCTCCACGTCGGCAGACAACGTAGTCGCGACGGACGGCGGCAACCAAGCCACCCTTTTCGAAGTCGGAACGAACGTCAACCTCTAGCATCGGTTAGCAGTTGCGTAAAAAAGGACCCCTTTGCAGGGGTTCTTTTTTTG
>CAYTBX010000040.1:0-3618 GCA_964436175.1 uncultured Candidatus Saccharibacteria bacterium | reverse complement strand
ATTCCGGAAAATAGAAGTACGAGAATAAAAACCGTCTTAGGCATCTTGATAAGTGTACCATGCCGTACTACGCTCTAAGGGACATATGCCTCTCGTTATCCACAACACGCTCACCGGCAAGGACGAACTTTTCAAGAAGTCCAAAAAACCGCTCAAAATGTTCGTATGCGGCCCGACTGTCTACGGGCCCGCGCATATCGGCCATGCGCGCGTGGAGATTACCTTCGATATGTTTGCGCGGTATTTGCGCGAAGCGGGTTACGGCCTCTTTTACTTGCAAAATATAACGGACGTGGACGACAAGATCATCGCCGCGGCGAAGGCTGAAGGCATTTCCCCCGTCGCGCTCGCGCGGCATTTCGAAAAGGAATACGTGGCGACAATGAAGGCCCTCCGTATCACGAGCGTAGATAGGCGTGCGCGGGCGTCAGCCTTCATCAAAGAAATTCAAGAGCAGATCATACGCCTTATTGCCAAAGGATACGCCTACGAAACGGAAAACGGCGTGTACTTCGAGGTGCGTAAGTTTGCGGAGTACGGCGCGCTTTCGGGGCAGGACTTGGACGCTACACGGCCGCACTACCGTATCGAGCCCGACCCCAAGAAAAAAGATCCGCTCGACTTCGCGTTATGGAAGCGCACAAGCAAAGATGACGGCATTAGCTGGAAGAGTCCGTGGGGTGAAGGTAGGCCGGGGTGGCACATAGAGGACACGGCGATTACCGAAAAACTCTTGGGCCAACAGTATGATATCCATGGTGGCGGGCTTGATTTGAAATTCCCTCACCATGAAAGCGAAATTGCCCAACAGGAGGCGGCATCCGGCAAGAAACCGTTCGTGCGCGCGTGGATGCATGTGGGTATGGTACTTTCCGCGAAAGGCGAGAAAATGTCCAAGAGCCTTAAGAACTTCCTTTTGATTGAGGACTTCTTAAAGAAAAACTCCGTGGACGTTTTGCGGTTTATGTTCCTTTCCGCGCACTATCGGTCCCCTATTAATTATTCCGAAGGGCTTACGGAGCAGTCCCGTGCTGCGCTCCTAACCGTTAGCGATTTCCTTGGTAAGCTGGATTCCGTCGCCGTTTCCGGTAGGGCTGGCGCCGTATCGCGCGCTGTAACGGGAGCTATAGTGAAATGCGAAAAAGATTTCGCCACGGCAATGGAAGCTGACTTCAATACGCCGCAGGCGGTCGGCACGCTCTTCTCCTTCATGAACGGGCATTCTTCGTCCATATGGGGACTTACGCGCGCTGAAGCCGCCGCTATTCGTAGTTTTATTTTAAAAAAGTTTTCTATCTTCGGGCTTGTGTTTAAGAGTTCGGCTGCTCCTGCATCCGTCCGCGCGCTTTTGCGGAAGCGTGAAATTGCTCGCATAGGTAAAGACTTCGCTGCGGCGGATGCCGTTCGCGCAGAAATCGCAAAGGCCGGATACGCGATTGAAGACACGCCCATAGGGCCGCACTTAAAGGCGCTCGCTAATTAGCTTAATGGCCGCCCTTAAAGTACCGCCGCAAAACATCGAGGCCGAAGAGGTGGTTTTGGGCGCGATCATGATCGACGCGGACGCCATTATAAAGGTGACGGATGTCCTTACGCCTATTGATTTTTACTTGCCCGCGCACCGGCTTATTTTTGAGACGCAGGTTGCGCTTTTTGAACGGCACCAGCCGATAGACATCGTAAACCTCACGAACCGCATGAAGGAGGACGGCACGCTCGACCGCGTAGGTGGGGCTTCGTACCTTTCTACTCTCGTCGAGGGCGTGCCTTCGTCCTCACACATCGTCCACTACGCCGGCCTCGTGAAGGAAAAGCGGGTGCTTCGCTCCATTATCGAAACCGCTGCGGAGGCGACGGAAGCGGCATTTAATCCACAAAAGGAAGTTGAGTCGATTTTGGACGACGTCGAGCAGAAGATGTTCGCTATTTCGCAGGGGTCCGTGCGGCAGAAGTTCGTTGCGGTGAAGGATGAGCTGAAGAACGCATACGAGCGCATCGAGCGCCTGCAAAGCGGCGACGGGGCACTTCGTGGCGTAGGTACCGGCTTTCGCGAGCTCGACAGCTGTCTCGGCGGTTTACAGAAGTCGGACTTGGTGATTGTGGGTGCGCGCCCGTCCGTTGGTAAGACGACGTTCGTTATGGATATTGCGCGGCACGCTGCTATTAAGGAGGGAGTGGTTGTTGGCGTATTTTCGCTTGAAATGTCTCGTGATCAGGTTATCGACCGTTTAATTGCATCGGAGTCGAACGTCGCCCTCTGGCGGCTCCGCAACGGAAAGATCCAAGACGATACGGAGTTCCAAATGATACAGGCGGGGCTCGACGTGCTTTCTCGCGCACCGATATTCATAGACGACACCGCCGGCCCTACGATGCTGCAGATTAAGTCCATGGCGCGGCGGCTCCAGATGGAGCACGGGCTCGGGCTTCTCGTCGTGGATTATCTTCAGCTCATACAGCCGCGTACCAATAGCGACAACATGGTCCAGCAAATTACGGAAATTTCCCGTGCCTTGAAGGGCCTTGCCCGTGAATTGAATATTCCCGTCGTGGCGCTTTCCCAGCTTTCGCGTGAAGTGGATAAGCGCGAAGTGAAGATCCCCCGCCTTTCGGATTTGCGCGAATCCGGCTCCATCGAGCAGGATGCGGACGTCGTAATGTTTTTGTATCGCAAGGACCGCGACAAGCTGAACCCCTCGCCCGAAGAGCAGAATACGGCGGAAGTTATCGTTGCGAAGCACCGTAACGGCGCCTTAGTCACGACGAAGGTTAAGTTCGACCCCGACCGCGTAAGCTTTAGGGATATCGACCACGTACACTCGAATAATTTTTGATTCATGAGACATGATTCAAGATTCATGAATATAGCGGTAGATAATAAAAACGATTTCGTCGTATTCTTGAATCTTGAATCATAAATCCTGAATCTGTCATGCTTCCCCGTTCTATACAGAAATTCATATCAGCGTTTGCCGCATTGCCGTCTATTGGCCCACGGCAGGCGACGCGCTTGGCGTTTTACTTAGTGTCATTAGGCTCGGCTTCGATCATCGAGATTGCGGACGCGGCGCGGGGGCTTGCGGCGCTTTCTACGTGCCCTGACTGCTTCTTTTTTTCCGAAGGGCCGGTGTGTCCGTTTTGCGGTAACCCTGCGCGGCGGAAGGATGTCTTAGCGGTCGTTGAGCGCCCGACGGACGTGATAGCGATAGAAGCAACGCGCAAGTTCAACGGCGTTTACTTAGTATTAGGCGAACTTAAAAAGACGGGCGCATTGCAACCGGAACAGAAGCTTAAGCTCGAGCGCGGCAAAGCGCGCGGCCCGTTCAAGGAAATACTTTTAGCGCTCGACCAAACTACCTACGGCGATTTCAACGCGCAGACCATCACGAAAGAGCTTTCAGGCGTTACGGAAAAAATAACCCGCTTAGGCCGCGGCATCCCCACCGGCGGCGAAATAGAGTTCGCCGACGAAGATACACTCGGTAGTGCTATTGAAAAACGCAGCTAAAGGCTTAGTAAGCCGGCGCGCATATACTTCTCGGGAAACATGAGCTAAAGGTGAGCTCCGCTACGCTTTGCATAAGGTTTTCTAGCTAAATCAGAAAACTGATTTAGAGA
>CAYTBX010000039.1:0-3646 GCA_964436175.1 uncultured Candidatus Saccharibacteria bacterium | reverse complement strand
AAATTTACGATTACCTGCGCGTTTTGTATGCGCGCGTAGGGACGCCGTTTTGCCCCAAGTGCGGCTCGGAGATTAGGAAGATGACGAACGAGCAGATAGTGGACGTCGCGGTGAATATCGCGAAAAAGGCGGAGGGCAAACGGAACATGGTAATTATGGCTCCGGTTGTGCGCGGCCGTAAGGGGGAGTATTACCAGATGTTTTATAACTTCTTAAACGCCGGCTATTCGGAGGCGCGCATCAACGGCGAGTTGCGTTCGCTTCGCGAGCGGGTAACGCTCGACCGTAACAAGGCGCATACGATAGACCTCGTGGTAGACCGTATTCCCACGTCGCTCGATTTTGCAGAAAAAGATAATCGCCTGCGTTTATCAGAGGCCGTGGGAGCTGCTTTGAAGTACGGGCAGGACGTTGTGACGATAATAACAGACGAAGAAGTTGCCTTGTCGGCTAAGTTCACGTGCCCACGCGACGGTTTTTCCTTCCCCGAAATCGAGCCGCGCCTTTTCTCGTTCAATAGCCCCTATGGTGCCTGCCCCGAATGCCATGGGTTGGGGACGGAGAGCGTATGGAGCGAAGACCCGTGCAAAGTCTGCTTGGGTAAACGTCTTAAAGAAGAGGCTCTTTCGGTGCTTATTAACGGCAAAAATATCTCGACGGTCGTCAATATGTCTATAAAAGACGCGTACGCGTTTTTTGATGAGCTCGACGTCGCCTTATTCGAAGCTCACGAGAAAAAGGAAAATACGGTATACGAGGTGGCGGAACTGCCGATTAAAGAAATCCGTAACCGCCTGAAGTTCATGATAAACGTCGGCCTCGATTATTTGGCGCTCGAGCGCAAGTCGGGGACGCTTTCGGGCGGTGAAAGCCAACGTATTCGCCTCGCCTCGCAAATCGGCTCGCGGCTCGTGGGTACTTTATATATTTTAGATGAGCCCACTATCGGCCTGCACCAGCGCGATAACGACCGCCTTATAGCCACGCTTAAAGAGCTGCGCGACTTAGGTAATAGCATCATCATCGTTGAGCACGACGAAGATACTATCCGCGCTTCCGACTGGCTCGTGGATATTGGCCCCGCGGCCGGCGTGCACGGCGGTACGGTGGTAGCAGAGGGCCCGATACCGGCAATACTCAAGGACACGAAGCAGAAGTCATTAACGCTCGACTATTTACGGGGCGACGTGAAGATAGAAATACCCGAACGCCGTAAGGTGGTGAAGAATGCGCCGGTGCTTAAAATCCGCAACGCGCACGCTAATAATTTGCGTAATGTGAACGTCGATATTCCACTCGGGCGGTTTACGGCCGTTACGGGCGTTTCCGGCAGCGGCAAGAGTTCGCTCGTGTACGACGTGCTCTACAAGAAGTTCGCCAATTCGTTTAACGGGGCGAACCATAAGCTGATTCCGGATCAAGAGATATTCGGCGGCGAATACCTCACGCGCGTTATTAACGTTGATCAGGGGTCCATCGGCCGCACGCCGCGATCCAACCCCGCTACCTACGTTGGCGCGTGGACGCACATCCGCGAACTCTTCGCCGCAACGCCCGACGCGCGGGTGCGCGGGTACAAAGTCGGCCGCTTTAGTTTTAACGTAAAAGGCGGCCGGTGCGAAAACTGCGAAGGTCACGGCGAGATCGCCATCGAGATGCATTTTTTGCCCACCATCCACGTGACGTGCGAAGTATGCAAAGGCAAGCGCTTCGACCGCGAAACGCTCGAAGTGGAATACCAAGGGAAGAATATCTACGACGTACTCCAGACTACCGTCGAGGAGGCTGTGGACTTTTTCAAGGAAATCCCGTGGCTGCACGACCAGTTAAAAATATTGAACGAAGTCGGTTTGGGTTACATAACATTAGGCCAGTCGGCGACGACTTTGTCGGGCGGCGAAGCTCAGCGCATAAAGCTCGCGGCTGAGCTTGGCAAGCGCGATACGCGAAAGACTTTGTACTTGCTCGACGAGCCGACCACGGGACTGCATTTCTCAGACATTAAAAACTTGCTCACGGTATTAAACCGCCTCGTGGACAGGGGAAATACCGTGGTCGTAATTGAGCACAACTTAGACGTTATAAAAACCGCGGACTGGGTGATAGACATGGGGCCGGAAGGCGGCATAGGCGGCGGCGCAGTGGTCGCCGTAGGCACCCCCGAAGCGATAGCTAATTCACCGAAGAGCCACACGGGGGAGTATTTGAAGCGGGTAATGAAATAAAAAAAACGGCGCCCCAGATCTCGATGGATCTGGGCGCGCTCTCCGTTTATGTCCCCCTTGTTTCGGGTTGGGGTTCCCTAGATGCACTCTGCTTGCATCTGCTTGATCTATGTAGATAATATATGATAATCATTATTTTGTCAATGGCATATGGATAGATCTGGTTTATATAAAAACCTGCCGGAAACGCCAGGCGTATATATTATGAAAAACGCCGCGGGGGGTATTTTATACGTGGGTAAGGCCGCGAACTTGCGCCGCAGGGTGTCGAGCTATTTTTTGCGTCCGCATGACGCGCGTATCGAGTCATTAGTGCATGAAATTGTTACCATCGACCATGAGGATACGGATACCGCCATCGAAGCGTTGATACTCGAGTCCACGCTCATTAAGCGGCATATGCCGCCCTACAACATCCGCGAAAAGGACGATAAGACGTTTTTATACGTAGTGTTTACCAAAGACGCATTTCCACGCGTCCTTTTGGTGCGCGGTAAGGATTTAGCGGGGGATGAGAAAGAATTATACGGTCCGTTTGTTTCCGCATCGTCCGCGCGCGCCGCACTCCGCATTATTCGGAAAATATTCCCGTGGAGCGACCATATAGTGGCAGGTAAAAAAGGCGATAAGCCCTGTTTCAACTGCCAACTAGGATTATGTCCAGCCGTTTGCACGGGCGGTATAACGAAAACCGACTACGCAAAAAATATCCGTAACCTGAAATTATTTTTCAAAGGCGAAAAGAAAAAAATTATCCGTAGTCTCGAAGTGGATATGCAAAAGTACGCGAAAGCCCTGCAGTTCGAGAAGGCTGAGTCCGCAAAGCGTAAACTCTTCGCCTTGCAGCATATTCAAGAAACGGCCCTCATCGGTAAAGACGAGGATTCGGGCGGCCCTATCGGCCGTATCGAAGGGTATGATATATCGAACATCTCGGGCACGAACGCCGTGGGGGCGATGGTGGTGTTTACCGGCGGCGTGCCGGACAAGGTCGAGTACCGCACGTTCAACATCCGTACGGTGAAAGGGCCGGACGACGTGGGTATGATGCGCGAAGTCCTTACGCGTCGGTTCGAAAATAAGGTATGGCCGTTGCCAGACGGTATTTTAGTAGACGGGGGATTAGGGCAGGTGAATATGGCGCGTGAAGTCCTTGCGGAATTCAAATTGAAAATTCCCGTAGTCGGCATCGCAAAAGGCGCGGATCGCAAAAACAATATATTCATGGGCATGATGCCGAAGTGCGCCACGAAAGAAGTGTTGATAAAAGTCCGGGACGAAGCGCACCGCTTCAGCCGTGCCCGCCACATCCGCCGCCGCGCGAAGGATTTTCTACCGCAATATTAAATATCGGCGCAATAGCGTGAAAGTCTAGGTTCAACAAGTAAGTGCAACACTCTGCGATAATGCGGAGCGTATGC
>CAYTBX010000038.1:0-3822 GCA_964436175.1 uncultured Candidatus Saccharibacteria bacterium | reverse complement strand
GCTCTACGTTAAGATCGTGCCGGCGAGTATCACGCTCGAGGGTGTGTGTGAAAAAGATTCGCCGTATGTCGGCGCAAAGCTGCATTACGTCGTTACGGAAGAGCAACTATCTTCAATTGAAAATCTGCCGAATATCTTAATCGCGATAGCGGCAACGATCCCTGTAAAGAATAAAAAGAAATAATGCCGTATTTCGTGTATATCCTCGAATGCGCAGATGGCACGTTGTATTGCGGTTCGACGAATGACATTGACCGGCGGCTCAAAGCGCATAATGGGCTAAAGAGCGGGGCGAAGTATACGAAAGGTCGCCGACCTGTCATATTGAAATATTCTGAGAAATTTAAAACGGCAACTGAAGCAAAAAAACGCGAAGCAGAAATAAAAAAGTGGCAGCGCGAAGAAAAAATAAAATTATTCAATGCATAAAAAAACGTTATATCGAAGCGATACGAATAAGGTCTTTGCGGGTATTTGCGGCGGCTTAGGCGAGTACGCGGATATCGATCCGGTAATCATTCGCCTTATATGGACGGTAATCGTGATGATTACCGGATTTTTCCCGGGGGTTCTTGCGTATATCGTTGCGATCTTTATAGTTCCCCGCAAAAAGGCTTAAAACGTGCTCTTTTTCGGCTGCTATTGCCAGAAAATGCCGGATACGCTATAATGGGGGTACTGTATTTGTAATAGGATGCGGGCAAAAGTCGAAGCAAAAAACTAGAAAAACTAGAATGACAGGAACAATCAAGACTCTGTTGGACAAAGGATTCGGTTTCATCTCTCGCGAAGGCGAGGCGAAGGACCTTTTCTTCCACTCCAACGAATTGAAGGGTGTCATGTTCGACGACCTCAAAGTCGGCGACCAGGTATCTTTCGAAATCGTTGACGGCCAGAAGGGCCCGGCAGCGACGAACGTCTCGCGCATCTAATGCGTTAGGCACAAAAAACTCCCCGTACGGGGAGTTTTTTGTTGCCTTAGTGTTCTTCTTCGCCGTGGTCGCCCGGCGCCCCTTGGAGTACGGGGACTACGAAGTCGAACGTACGTACGGTTCCTTTGTGTTGTATCTGCAAAAATAGTTTGTAGTCGCCGCCGAACGGGAAGGTTGTTCCAAGTGTTGTGGTTCCCGTTTGGTGCGAGCCGAGGCCATGGGCGTGCGCGTAGCGCGCAAATGGTAAGTAGGCATGTTCTTCGGTACCTTCTTCGTGCGGGTGAGCATGGACGTATTCTAACGTGCCGTTGCGGATAATTACCGCATGCGCCATGGCGCCTAAGTACGGTTCGAGGTCTGTAATAAGGCGCCCGCCCTGCTTCACTTCAAACGAGAGGGTTGTCATTTCGCCAGACCGGACTTCTGTTGGATTAGTAGTGAGCGTAACCGTATATCCTTCGGCTTCATGTTTCGCTTTAGGCGTAAGGCGTTCTATTGCCGGATATGCCGACTCGTCCCCTATGGGCATGTCTTCGTATATAACGGCATTCCCCTCGCCTTCGGGCGTAAAATCAGCGAATATACGGTATTCCCCGTCACTTTTAAACGTTGCGTCCGCAAGGGTAAACTCCCCTGTTTTTTTATTAAACGCGGGGTGCAGGTGCTGGAACGACCCTAAGTCTTTACGGACGACGATAAGGTGCAAGAGTTTTTCATGGGCGGTCGTAAAATTCCTAACCACCTCTCCTTTTGTATTAAATATGGTGAAGGCGTATGCATTAGCCTTACCTGGCTCACGCTCGACCATATTCTTATTTGAAGAGATACAATATTCCGCGCCGTTTTGCGGCACGCAGGCGCGTATATCTTTCCCTTTTTTTATTATTGCGACAGCTCCCCAGCCGATAACGGCGACGAGCGCTACTATGCCAATATATTTTATTTTCATGGAGCGAGTGTATCATCCCCGTCATGAATTGGAAAATATGCAATAATCGGCATATACTTCATATATGGAAGTCGCTGTTTTTCCTTTGCGTTTACGCCATATTTTCGCTTTCGCGCGCTTGAAGCGCGATATTGAAGCGTCCGCGGCGCACCTCGTGGTTTCGGGTGGTGAACGGCGCGAAAGCGCTTTTTATATTCTTGCGCGCCTGCTCGTTAGCAGGCGTACGCTCCGCACATTGATTGCGGCAGACGAAACGGGTTTTATCGGGTACGTCTCGATTGTCTTTCCCCGCTTCCGTAAACTGCGTGGCAATGCGTACCTTACCATTGCCGTAAAGGAATCCTGCCGTGGCAAAGGCGTGGGAACGAAACTTATGAACGCTGCAGAGGGCTTCGCGCGGAGCCATGGTGCGCGGCGAATCGAGCTCGACGTGCTGGCAAAGAACGAGGGTGCGGTACGCCTGTATGAGCGGCTGGGGTACGTTACAGAAGGCAGGCGCCGCGATGCTGTGCAGTACGAAGACGGCACGGGCGACGTGGTAATGATGGCTAAATTCCTATAATATCCTTTGTATGAAAACGCGCATCGTAGTGCTCGCTGCCGGCAAGGGAAAGCGCATGGGTATAGAGATCCCCAAGGTGCTCGTGCCGCTTAAGGGCGAGCCGGTGCTGTACTACATACTGCGTTCGGTGCGAGCTGCGGGAATTGATTCGAAGCCTGTCGTCGTCGTGGGTGAAAATAAGCCTCTTATAGAGGCGGCTTTGGCTGAGGGCGGGTTTGCGGCTGAGTATGCCGTGCAGGAGGGGCAGTTGGGAACGGGGCACGCAGTTCGCGCTGCGGAGGTTGCCGCCCACGATGCGGAATCCGTATTAGTGCTCTACGGTGACCATCCGTTTGTTTCCCCTGCTACCATACGCAATATCGTGAATCTTCATGAATCAGAAAAAGCGACACTTACGCTCGCGACCCTCATAGTCCCCGACTTCGAGGGGTGGCGTGTTTCGTTCGCTGATTTCGGCCGCATTATCAGGAACGCGGACGGGCAGATCAACCGTATCGTGGAGAAAAAAGACGGTACGCCCTTGGAGCTTGCCGTGCGTGAGCTGAACCCTGCATTTTTTTGTTTTAACGGGCCGTGGTTATGGCAGAGTTTAGCAAAGCTTAAGAATACGAACGCGCAGGGCGAATATTACCTTACGGACCTCGTGAAAATGGCGATGGAGGAAGGTGTAAAAATCAGCTCGCTTATAATCGACGCAAAAGAAGGTGCTGGTATAAATACGCAGACGCATCTTGCCGCCGCGGAGGGATTGTAGTCTTTATTTGCCGCACGAAGCGGACGGCGCAATGCGGCACGAAATATTTTTTGCAACGGCATGGATTAAATCCATAAAGGAGTCGTATACCGAACCGCCGGCGGGCGTGTAATAGACGGTTATGCGTACGTAGTCGATATTGGCTTGCGTCGGGCTTCCGATGAGCGCCGAAATACGGAGACCGAAGGTTGTTTCTGCTACTTGCGTTGCCGTTATATTACCCCAAAACGTAGATGCGTTAGAAGAAGATCCATATGTCGCGACGGATCCGCCCGTTGTCCATGCCGTTCCCGTTGCTACGTTATTGCTTATGGTTGATGCACCTTGTATTAAATAGACGGTAGAGTCTTGTGCTGCAGCGCCGGGGGCGACGCCGCGATCTACTTCTACCACAACGCCGTTAATAGTCGCGGTAAGAGGGATGGATCCGAATCCGAATCCGGTCGCGTCGAGATTGACTGTCTGGCCGGGACTCCCCGTGCTTGCTGTGGCATCAGCAGAGTCATCCGCGTATACGTTAGTAGGGTTTGTCCAAAAAATTGATCCTGCGCCTTGATTGGCTGCTGATGAAGGATAATAGGGACCCATTGAAGTGCTGCCCCCACCCCCACCCGAACTCGTATCC
>CAYTBX010000037.1:0-3984 GCA_964436175.1 uncultured Candidatus Saccharibacteria bacterium | reverse complement strand
ACGCGGTCGTCGCCGTACTTTTCCTTCAAGTAGCCCAAGACTTCCCCGCGGCGGGAGTCGGCGATGTCCACGTCGATGTCAGGCATCTGGATACGGTCAGGGTTAAGGAAACGCTCGAAGAGCAGATTGTAGGGGAGCGGGTCGACGTTCGTGATACCTAATATGTAGGCGGTGATACTGCCTGCTGCGGAGCCTCTGCCGGGGCCAACAACGATACCGCGATCTTTCGCCCAGTTAATAAAATCCTGCACGATGAGGAAGTAGCCGGCATAGCCCGTACCGGCAATAACACTCAGCTCGTAGGCAACGCGCTCTTCCACTTCCTTCGTTTTTTCGGGGTACCGCCCTGCCGTACGCTCATGCACAAGCCGCATAAGGTACGAATTATCCGTTTCGCCTTCGGGGAGCGGGAATACGGGCAAAATACTCTTGCCGAGCGTGAGCTCGATAGTGCATCTGTCGGCAATAACCACCGTTTGTTCCAGCGCCTCCGGCAAATCCGCAAAACATTCCGCCATTTCTTCGGGGCTGCGCATGGAAAAGTCGTCTGCCTTAAGCGTTAAGCGCTTTTCATCCGTAATGCGGTTGCCGGTGCCGACCGCGAGCAGTATGTCGTGGTACTGCGCGTCTTCTTTTTTTAAATAATGGATGTCCTGCGTCGCAACGAGCGGAATGCCGAATTTTTTAGAGAGCTCAATGAGCGCGGGCTTTACGACCGCATGGTCTTTGGGCGAAAAATTAGGATGGTGGCCGATTTCTAAAAAGTAATTACCTTTGCCAAATATCTCTTCGTAGTCGCGCACAACTTGCTCGGCCGCTGCCATGCCGCTTTTTAAAATAGTGCGTATTAATTCGCCCGAAGCGCAGCCCGAAAGGGCGATAAGTCCTTCGTGGTGCATCTTAAGCAACTCGCGGTCCATACGCGGCTTGTAATAAAAGCCTTCCAAGTTAGCTTTCGTCACAAGCTTCATCAGGTTGTGCCAGCCCGTTTTATTTTCAACTAAGAGCGTTAAGTGATAACTCTTATCGTCTGCACCATGTGCTTTATCAAAACGCGTACGCGGGCAGATATATGCCTCCACACCCAAGATGGGCTTTATACCTGCCTTCTTTGCGAGCTGGTAAAATTCAATCGCGCCGTACAAATTGCCGTGATCGGTTAAAGCAAGCGCCTCCATCCCTAATTCCTTCGCCCGCGCTACAAGCTCCGTCGGCTTCGCTAAGCCATCGAGCAAAGAATAATGGCTATGGGTATGTAAGTGGACGAATTTCATATCGATAAAAGTATGGAGGAAGAATAAAAAAACCGCCAGACTTTCATCTGGACGGCTCAATTGTATTGATTTTTTCTTTTACCTCCTGCTAGTCCTTGTTAAGCACGAGGATGTCAATTATAAAACCAATAACACAAAGAGGGACAAATAGATTCCACCACATGCCACCACCGAAAAACATCCCTCCGAGAATTGATGCAACGAAGCGAGGGAAGAAACAACCGAAAACCACGACCGCAACCAAACCGCACCAAGAAAGAAATGACATTATGTGTCTCCCATGACTTGTTAAAAGGGGTTAATCTGCCAAGGCTAACTAAAATATACTATATATACTTTCATAAATATTGTCAATCTTTTTACGGCATTTTATGCTATAGTCGCCCCTATGGTAATCGGCATAGACGAAGTGGGGCGCGGGCCGCTTGCGGGGCCGGTGGTTGTTGCCTGCGTGGCGTTACCAGACAGTATTAACCTTGAAAGCTCCGGCCTACCGCTCCGTGACTCCAAAAAACTTACGGCGATACAGCGCACGGCATGGAGCGCATGGATACGCAGTGAACCGACGATCCGTTTCTGCATATCCCGATGTTCGCCGAAAACCATCGACGCGATAAATATCTCGGCAGCCGCAAACCGTGCCGCGTATCGCGCATATAGAAAAGTAACCGGCAATTCCAATACCCCCGCCCTACTCGACGCGGGAATAAAGCTCCCCAAAACAATCCCGCAAAAGGCAATAATAAAAGGGGATGAGAAAATCCCCGCAATTGCCCTCGCCTCCATCCTCGCTAAAGTCGCCCGTGACAGCTTTATGGAACGTATGCACAAGCGCTATCCGGCCTATAATTTTAAAGAAAATAAAGGCTATGGCACGGCAGTCCATATAAAGGCGCTTAAGCGCCACGGGCCGTGCCCCCTACACCGTTTGACCTTTATACGGAATATGCTATGATATTGAAAATAATCAACTTATTGAGCAGCGTTTCATGAATCTTGAATCCTGTATCATGAATCCCTAACTATGGGTGGCGTACCAGTAAAGCATCACAGTAAGGGTAAAGTAGGCCGCAGGCGGTCCCACTTAGCCATGAAGAAAACGAACATGGCGGCATGCGCAAAATGCAAAGGCCCGATTGTTCCCCACAAGGCGTGCGCACAGTGCGGCACGTACCCTTCGCGCAAGAAGTAGCAGAACCCATCTCAAAAATAGGCCGCAGGCGGTTTCGTGGTATTTACGAGCGAGAAACGGGATTTTTCGACGAGGAATACCGAGGTATTCCGAGGAGAAAATCGCGATTCGCAGCCGGAAATAACCGAAAGCGGCGTGGATGTCTTCCTAGACTATTTTTGAGATGGGTTCTATACTGCCTTTATATGGCAACTCGGCAATTAGCGCGCTCGGTAGTACTCCAATCCCTCTATGAATGGGATTTTTTTGGGCAGAAAGACGACTTAAATAAGATTGTCGACCGTAACCTCGAAGAATTTGCCCCCGGCATCGACGAACCGGAATTCGCACGTAAAATAGCCGAAGGTGTAAAGAAGCACTTAGAGGCGATAGATGCCGTTATCACGAAGGCTGCCCCCGAATGGCCCCTGGAACGCATCGCGATAATCGACCGCAACGCCCTGCGCATTGGCCTCTACGAACTGCTCTACGCCAACCCCGAAGAAGTACCGCCCAAGGTCGCCATCAACGAAGCCATAGAAATAGTCAAAAACTACGGCGGCCCAAACTCCGGCAAATTCATCAACGGCGTACTGGGGACTATTTTCAAAGAACTCGAAGCGGTAAATGAAAACGCCGGAACCGAAGCAAAGCCCGAAGTCATTGCCAAAGAAGAAAACCCCGCGTAATGCGCGGTCAGTGGAGTCGCTCGCGCACTTCCATTGCGCGCACTGCGGTAAATGGTGGAGTATAGGGGACGCACCGCAAAAGAAGACCCTCTGGCACTGCCCGTGGTGCGGAATAGCGCAGAAAATAACATGAATCCCGTTAGAAATAGTCAATTACATTTAAGAGATATATTTATGAATCAGATAATTAACGGCGCTATGTGGTTGTCTATGACGACCTATTTCTAACGGGATGAACGTTTTAGGACTCGAAAAAACAATCAACTACTCTTTCAATACTAAAGCCCTTATAAAGGAGGCTTTAACGCACCGTTCGTACCGCAACGAAAACCCCGGCTGGGAAACGCCGCATAACGAGCGGCTGGAATTCTTGGGCGACGCGGTACTCGAACTTACGGTAACCGAGGAATTATATAACCGCTTTCCGGACGAAGACGAAGGCAAGCTCACGTCCATCCGCGCCGCGCTCGTAAACTACCAGTTGCTCGCGAAAGCGGGTAACGACATCGCGCTCGAAAAATCCGTTCTCCTTTCCCGCGGCGAAGCTAAAGACACCGGCCGCGCCCGCGAAGTGATTATCGCAAACGCCATGGAGGCCTTAATCGGCGCGCTCTATTTAGACGGCGGCCTTACGGCTGCGCGCACATTTGTGGCGAACTTCGTTATGAATAATCTCAAGGGGATTATGAAAGAGGCAAGCTACCGCGACCCCAAGAGCACCCTACAAGAAATGACGCAGGCAACGAAGAAGATGACCCCCAGCTACCGCGTAATCAGCGAAACAGGGCCGGAGCATAACAAGGTATTCAAGGTAAGCGTCTATTTCGAAAACGAGTTCGTGGCCGAAGGC
>CAYTBX010000036.1:0-4223 GCA_964436175.1 uncultured Candidatus Saccharibacteria bacterium | reverse complement strand
GAATCGCGCCGCGCCCCCGGCCGTGCGCCGGAAATGGCGTCCGCGGTAGTAACGATAAACGCCTCGGGGATAGCGTGTGGATATTCGTCGTGGTGCGCCTCCATGGCCCGTATTACGTCTTCGTCCACGCCATATTTCTTCAAAATCTTCCGGCCGATATCCACGTGCGTCCCCTGCACTTCGTGATCTATCGCCTTGCCGATGTCGTGCACTAAAGCGCCCTTCTTCGCGATATCAACGCGCAACCCGAGCTCCGTAGCGAGCATGCCGGCGATATGCGCCATTTCTATAGAGTGGTTCAAAACATTCTGCCCGTAGCTCGTGCGGAAGTGGAGCCTACCAAGCACCTGCAAAACTTCTTTCGGGAAATCGACAATGCCTAATTCGTATGCCGCCGCGTCGCCGTATTCCTGCACGCGCTTCGCGAGCTCGGCCTTCGACTCCTCCACTTTCTCCTCTATTTTCGCCGGCTGTATGCGGCCGTCCTTGATGAGCTTTTCGAGCGTCATGCGCGCGAGCTCGCGGCGCATGGGGTCGAAGGAGGATATGGTAATAGCCTCGGGATGCTCGTCTATCACAACCTCGACACCCGTAAGGCGCTCGAGCGTGCGGATATTCCTACCCTCGCGGCCGATTATCTTACCCTTCAAGTCCTCGGAAGGGAGAATGAACGTGGAAGTGGAAAGTTCCGTAACGTGCGCCCGCGCGTACCGTTGCAAGGACGTGGTGATAATCTCCACGCCCCGCTTCTCCAGCTCGTCGCGGCGCTCGCGCTCGAGCTTCTGCATTGAAAATGCTAAATCCGTTTTCGCGCCCTCCGCGACCTCTGCAAACAGCTTTTCGCGCGCTTCATGCGAAGTCATGCCCGCGATCTTTTCCATGGTCTCCGCAAGACGCGCGCGGATTTTCTCCGCCTCGGCTGTAAGGCCCTGCACCCGCTCAGTGCCCTTACGCACCTCCCCCTCGCGCGATGCGACCGCCGAAAGCTCACGCTCCAAATTTTCTTGCATTTTCAAAAGCCGTTCCTCGAAACGGTTCAATTGCGCCTTGCGCTCACGCTCCTCATCCTGCGCTTTTTCTAGCGCCGATACGGCCGCCGCCTTCGCCTTAAATACAATGTCTTGCGCTTCCGCGCGCGCCGCCTCAGTTTGCGCCTTAAGCCGCTGCTCGAGAGAATTCGCCCGCCGCGAAGCGATCGATTGCCGAACGAAATACCCCGCTACTACCCCGAGAAATACCAGGCCTGCCTGCCCGAATAGATTGGATATCATGAATAATGGTTGAAAAAAGTATGTTTATATGCACACGAAGACTATACTACATATAAATGTCTACTCGCAAACCATGAAACGGACGGTAGTGCTTCTCATTTTAGACGGCTGGGGTGTGGGCCTGCGCGATATTACGAACGCGATCCATGCCGCCGCACCCGCGAATTTTACTGATCTCGCCCGCCGCTATCCGAGCGGCGCCCTATTGTCGCACGGCATCGCGGTAGGCCTGCCGTGGGAAACCGCAGGCACGGGAGAATCCGGCCATCGTACGATCGGCGCAGGCCAGACGGTATACCAAACATCCGTGAAGATCGCCCTTTCGATTCGCGATGGGTCGTTTTTGGATAATACCGTACTCCGTACGGCGCTTACGGGTACTGCGAAAGCAAAAGGGACAGTGCATTTCGTGGGATCGGTTTCGGAAAAAACGGCAGACGGATCCGCCGAGCGCCTTCGTGCGCTTATTACGCTCGCGGAACGCATGGGCATTCCGCGCGTGCGCGTCCATATGCTCTTAGGTGGCGCGGACGCTGGTCCGCGGAGCGCGCTTACGGCGATGAAAGCGGTCCCATGGAGCGATACGGTACGGCTTGGGTCGCTCATAGGGCGTTATTATGCAACGGACGGAGATGAGAAAAAAAATACGGCGGCGAAAGACGCGATTCTCGGAATCGGCACGAAAACCGACGACCCGGAAACATATCTGCATGATTTCTACCTGCACGGCATGGAGGACGTTTTTACGGAACCGGCAACGGTAGGGCCTGATCCGCGCGGCGTAGAAGAAAACGACGCAGTTATATTTTTCGACTGCGATGGCCATGCAATACAAACGCTCGTCCGCCTCATAGCAGAAGGGTCGGACGTGCCGAAAAACATATCCGTAGCAACCCTTGCCGATTACGGACTGGGCGCGACCGCACCCGCGGCCTTCGCGGATGACCAGCCTCAAAAAACGCTAGGAGACGTACTCGCCGAAAACGGAAAAATTCAATTCCGTATCGCCGAAACATGTAGGTACCCGCACGTAACGCGATTCATGAATGGGCTAACGGATACACCCCTCAAGAACGAATACCGCATTCTCGTACCCGCGGAAAATGTAGCGCGCAAGGACGAACGGCCCGAAATGATGACGAAAGAAATCGCGGATCGCGGAATAGCCGCGATTGAAGAAGGCGCGGACTTCGTCGTGATAAATTTCGCTGCACCGGATGTCATGGCGCACACGGGCAACTTCGAAGCGGTGAAAAAAGCAGTGCTTGCCGCGGACCGGGAACTGGGAAACGTAGTAAAGGCAACCCTCGCCCGCAACGGCGCACTGATAGTCACGGCGGACCACGGGAACGCCGAGAGGATGCGTCACCCCGTAAGCGGGGCACCGGAAACCGGCCATAACGTAAACCCTGTCCCCGTACTCCTCGTAGCGGCCGAACTTGAAAAGCCGCCTACCGCCATCGTACCGTCATACGAAGGGACGACGGGCCTCCTAACGGATATCGCCCCCACCGTCCTTGCGCTCATGGGATTACCGAAACCCCAAGAAATGACCGGATCAAGCCTTATCGGTAGGTTATAACGATACATGGAATTCCTATTCAAAATACTCCTCTCGGTTACCGCTAATATTTCAGCACTGCTTCTTGCCGGCTATTTTGACAAAGATTTCCTCGTTGTAAGCGACGTAGAGCATATCGTACCCTTAGCAGCCTACCTCGCACTCTTAAACCTCATCGCCCGTCCCCTCCTTAGGCTCTTTTTCAGCCCCCTTATAGGGATAACCCTCGGCGCCTTCAACATAGTCATCAGCGCGGGAATCCTTTACTTTCTTGACATTTATTCGAATTCGCTTACCATTAACGGATTATGGGCGCTCGTTATCGGCGCCCACCTCATAGGGCTCGTTATAACCCTTATCGACTACTCTTCGGCCGTTATATACGGATCGGGAGAACTCTAAAACTATGAATACCCTTATAATCGCGACAGTTGCCGTCTCAATACTACTAATCGTCCTTATCGCGCTCCAAGAGCAGTCTTCGGACACCCCCGGAGCATTCGGCGGCGGGCCATCAGGCAGCGGCAGTTACCACACCCGTAGGGGCCTCGAAAAATTCATGTTCGGGGCAACGGTTTTTTGCGGGGTACTTTTCGTCTGCCTTGCAGTATTAAACCTTGTTATACCTACTCTCTAAGTCCCTCTCCGCGCTTACGCGAAAGGAACGGTTTTTTTTCCGCATAGCCCTTATAACGTCTCTTATTGCCGGTTTTTTCGTTCTCGTAAACGCGTATTACGCCGCGACCGTGGAAATGCCGGCAGAGGGAGGATCCTTTACGGAGGGCATCGTCGGCCAACCGGCGTTCATAAACCCGCTGCTCTCAAGCGGTAACGATGCGGACGCGAGCGCAATAGAACTTCTCTACCCGCGACTCGGGGATCTCATCCAAACGTATGAGGTAGGACCCGACCGGAAGACCGTTTCCGTGAAAATCAAAAAAGGCCTTACCTGGGACGACGGCGCACCCCTTACTGCCGACGATGCAGTATTTACCGTAGAAACAGCGCAAGACATCCTCGTGCGCTCGCTTACGGCAGGCGCATGGCAGGGAGTGCTAGTGGAAAAAACAAACGACGACGAACTGCGCTTCACCCTGCGGGAGCCGTCCGCATTTTTTGAAAGCACGGTGCGGGCATTAAAGATTGCCCCGCGCCACATATTCGGCGCGATACCGTCCTCAAACCTGCGGCTCTCCGCGTACAACTTGGAGCCCGTCGGTGCGGGACCATGGAAATTCGCAGGACTCGAAACGGAAAAGAACGGATTCATAACGGAACTGAATCTGATTCCAAACCCCCACTACGCGGGAACGCAACCGTTCATACGGAAATTTTCATTGCGTTTTTACGAGAACGAAGAGAGCGCGCTACGCGCTTTTAATGCGAAGGAG
>CAYTBX010000035.1:2839-4384 GCA_964436175.1 uncultured Candidatus Saccharibacteria bacterium | reverse complement strand
ATATGTTCACGAGCTACAAGGAGCGCGGCGAAATATACAAGAAAACCGTGAACGCGCTTAGGTAGAAAGCGAGCTTAATTTGGTATAATAAGGGTATGGCTCGCCTACCCGTCAATGAGGATTTCTTCAAAGCATGGAGTCCGGAAATGGCGTACGTATTAGGATTTTTTTGCGCTGATGGCGCTATGACGATTAATCCGCGCGGATCGAAATATATTGATTTTTGTATTACTGATGGCGATCTCCTTCTGAAGATAAAGAAATGCTTCGATGCCAAGCAATCGATAATCAGGAAAGATCCTGTTCGAGGAAAGGCTATTTATCGTCTTCAAATCGGCAGTAAGGTTATATTCAACGATCTGACGTTATTAGGACTTACTCCTAAAAAGACATTCCGTTTTGAGATGCCGCCGATCCCGAACTTATTTTTAAGCCATTTCGTAAGAGGTTATTTTGACGGCGACGGGAACGTCTGGAGCGGCATGATACACAAAGAACGGAAAACGCCGACGACGGCGTTACGTACGGTATTTACTTCGGGCAATAAAAAGTTTCTTGAACAATTAGCTTGTATTTTAAAGGAACGGATTGGAGTTTCGGGGTTTTTCACTGCCACTGGCGGCGCATCCCAATTGGTTTATTCGATACGTCCCTCTTTATCTTTATACCGATTTATGTATACTGATATTGAAAACAATCTCTTCCTTAATAGGAAAAAGGCGGTTTTTGAAAAATATATAAGCAATGCAGCCGTGGTGTAGCCCGGTTAACATGCTTCCTTGTCACGGAAGAGATCGCCGGTTCAAATCCGGTCGGCTGCGCAAAATATGAAGAAATTAAAAGAGAGGTTGGGAGTCGTCCTCATTGCAGCTTTTTTTATTTTTCTTTGGGGCTCGTATATTGGTAATTTGCTTATTGGAATTTTATATTTTATTTTTCCGGATAATTGGATTAATCCATTAGCAGATATTTTTTATACAATCTATCCAGGTCTTTTGGAATACCATGATTGCACCCCCGATTTTATGGGAGGATGTAGTTGATTCTAATAAAAGATTTCTACAAAAAACCTTTCCCTAATATCTCCGTTTCCCGTATAAATTTCTTGTACGCGCGGAGTGCCGTTATTGCTTCTTCGTGCGTGAAAGGAATGTCTTCGTTTTTCGCCTTCTTGTACGCCGTCTGCGCGTCTTTCAAATCCGGCAATGTTTCGTATTCCCCTGCTTCGTAGGCAATGCGCGAGCGGTCGTTGTCGTTCAACGCCCCATAGCCTTTTATGCGGAAGGCCTCTTGCGCTACGCTTTCGGCGTCTTTAAGCGCCGTAATCCATTCTGCGCGGCTTACCCTGTTTTGCATGTGCAAAACAGCGGACTTCCACTTACGGCGCATCTTCTGCGCAACGGTCTTTTTACCTCCCCGCCGGTCGGCGCGTAGGTCGCTCGTATAATCGAGGTATCCCGAAGTCGTTATCGCGTAAAAAATTCCCCATACGAGAGCGGCGCATATAGCGAAAGAGACAGCCTTAAGAAAGGGCAATGCCGCCAT
>CAYTBX010000035.1:0-2739 GCA_964436175.1 uncultured Candidatus Saccharibacteria bacterium | reverse complement strand
TTGAACGCCTCGTCGAAGTCGCGGCGGATGAGCGCGCGCACCTTTTGCGCCTTCGCGTAATACGCGTCGTAGTGGCCGGATGAAAGCACGAACGTACCAAGGATGATGCGCCGCTTTACCTCCGTGCCGAAGCCGTGACTGCGGTTCTTTACGTACCGCTCCATAAGATGTGCGGCTTCTTCAGCCTGCGGCACGCGCGCATAGCGAATACCCTCGAGCCGCGCGAGGTTGGAGCTCGCTTCCGCCGCCATGATTATGTAGTACGCCGAAAGCGCGTGCTTCGTGTGCGGCAGGGAAATTTCTTTAAAACGCACCTTCAGCCCCTTAAACTGCTCTATGGCGCTTTCCACGTTCGCCCGTATCGTTTCGTTTATCCCCGCTATGAAGTATTCCTTGGGCAAACCAATAGTCATTTCGCGCATGTGCTCGAGGTTCGGGTCCGTGAGCTCGTCGCCGTAGGTAATAGAAGCAGACGTCGCGTCATGCGGGTCTTCGCCCGCTATGGCGCGGAACATGATAGCGGCGTCTTCTACCGTGTTCGTTAAGGGGCCAATCTGATCAAAACTCGAAGCCATGGGTATTAAGCCGTAGCGCGAAACGGCGCCGTAGGTGGGCTTTAAGCCCACGATGCCGCAGAAGTCTGCCGGTTGGCGGATAGATCCGCCCGTATCCGACCCGAGAGCCGCAACCGCCATGCCCGCCGCAACCGCCGCCGCAGAACCGCCGGAAGAGCCGCCGGGGACTTTCGTCATGTCGCGAGGGTTCTTAGTTATTTTAAAGGCGGAGTTTTCCGTCGACGACCCCATAGCGGAGTCGTCCATGTTCGTCTTCCCTAAAAATAATGCGGACTCGCCGCGCAATTTCTTAATCACGGCTGCATCGTATATGGCCGTATATCCCTTTAAAATATTCGCGCCCGCGGTGCATGGCTGGCCCTTTACCATGATATTGTCTTTAATCGCGAACGGAACGCCTGCAAGAAGCGGAAGCGGGCTACCCTTCTCGACTAAGCGATCCACTTCTTCGGCTTGCGTTTGCGCTGCGTCGCGATCCGTTGAAAGATATGCGCCTATTTCTCCGTCTTTCGTATCGATTGCCTTATAAAACTCCGCGAGCGCCTCGCGCGCCGAAAAAACCTTATTCGCAAGGCCTTCGTGGAATTTTTTAATTGTTACTACCTCATCCTTCATAAAATTTTCTGCACCTTCAGGCGGCCGCCGTGGCTCTCGGGAAATGCGTTGATAATATGCCCTTCTTCATCCACGGTTGCAGCCTTACTAGAGAGGCTTACGGCATCCGTGCGGAAGATGTTTTTCGCTCCCGCGATAGAAATCATCGGCTCCACCCCTGTGACGTCTACAGCGTCTAATTCCTTAAAGTGATCGAAGACGGCATTCAAATCCTTAACGAATCGCGCGGATTCGCCCTCCGTTAGCTCTATACGCGAAAGGCCGGCTAAATGGTCGAGGAGTTTTTTTGTAATCAGCATATTTTCTTATAGTAGAACTTATTCAAATGGATGCAGTTCTAGAAGCACAAGCAAAATAGAATGAGGTGTACAGTGGGTACTCCGAATGATATTTTGCGCAGTGCGACAACGAAATGCGCCATTTGCCTAAGTTCTACTCTATGTTAGCCGATAAGGGCAAGGAATTCCACCTCGGTAAGTACTGGCACACCAAGCTTTTCCGCCGCGGCGCGCTTTGATCCGGCTTCGTCTCCCGCGACTACGTAGCTTGTTTTTTTGGATACGGATTCGGATGTAGTGCCACCCAGTGCGCGGATTTTCTCCTTCGCCTCGTCGCGCGACATAGAGGCGAGCGTGCCTGTAAGCACAAATGATTTTCCTTTAAGTTTGCCGCCTTCCGATTTTGGCGCTTCTACGGCGACCATTACGCCCGCATCCGTAAGGCGCGTCATGAAGTTGGCGTTCTTTGTATCTCTAAACCACGTATAGAGGCTTGCGCTTACCGCTGGCCCGATATCCGGAACGGCTTCCCACTCCTCCGCCGTAAACGCACTAAATACGCCGCAGACTTCTGCGGGACTACTCTCCTTTTTAAATAACGTATAAAAATGCGCAGCAACCGCCCGTGCCGTCTCTTCGCCCATATGCGTAATGCCGAGCGCGTAGAGGAATTTCGGGAGCGTAACGGTTTTTTTTGATGCCGCTTCACTTACGATGTTTTTTGCCGAAAGTTCCCCGAACTGGGGCAGGGTGGCGATATCCCCTTCGTTCAGGGTGAAGATGTCTGCGGCATCGGCTATAAGCCCTTCTTCTAAAAAGCGGTTTATGATCTTCGGGCCCAGCCCTTCGATATTAAAGGCATTGCGTGAAACGAAATGTTTTAACTTGCGTTCGAGTACCGCGCCGCACTCCGGGTTCGAGCAGCGGTATGCCACGCCGTCACGGATGACTAGCGAGCCGTCCGCAGGGCATAGCTCAGGCATTGTGAATTCTTTTTCTTTGCCCGTACGTAAGTCAGCTACGACGCTTTGGATTTTTGGAATCACATCGCCCGCGCGCGAAACGATTACTGTGTCACCGATTTTCAACCCCAACCGTTCGATTTCGTCCGCGTTATGGAGTGTGGCATGTGTAATCGTCACGCCATGCAAGGTTACGGGGCGTAGGTGCGCCACGGGCGTAAGCACGCCGGTGCGGCCTACTTGCACTTTGATGTCTTCCACTACGGTCGTCGCTTCGAGCGGTGAAAACTTATACGCAATTGCCGCGCG
>CAYTBX010000034.1:0-4457 GCA_964436175.1 uncultured Candidatus Saccharibacteria bacterium | reverse complement strand
ATTTCCGCGCTACGGCTTTCTTCGCCGCCGTTACTATTGATTGTACATCCATACCGTATTTCGCCGAAAGTTTTTCGGGGGATCCGGACGAGCCGAAGACGTTGTGCATGCCGATAAATTCGATTGGCACGGGGTGCGTGCGCGCAAGGAGTTCCGCAACCGCGCCGCCGAGGCCGCCCGCGACTTGGTGCTCTTCGACGGTTACTACCGCGCCGTATTTTTTCGCGAGGTCCGTTACTTTCTTTTCGTCTAAGGGCTTTATGGTATGGACGTTTAGCACGGCGCTCATAATCCCCTCGCGTTCGAGCAAACGTACGGCAAGGAGCGCATTATAAAGGAGCGACCCGCAGGCAATAATTAAAATTTGTGGTTTGTGCGATTCCCATACTATTTGGGCTTTATTAGGGGTAAAGGGCGATGCGTCGGTGGTAAAGACGGGCGACTTCTCGCGCGCGAAGCGGATGTAGACGGGGCCGACTATGTGCGCGGCTGCAAGCGTAGCCTTTCGAGCCTCTTCCGCATCGCACGGCACGATAACGGTCATGTTCGGCAACGCGCGCATAAGGGCGATATCTTCCGTCATCTGGTGCGTAGCGCCGTCCGGCCCCACGGAAATGCCGGCATGATGCCCCGCAATTTTTACGTTCGCGTTGTTGTAAGCAACCGTCGTACGGATCTGCTCCCAATTACGCCCCGGCGAAAACGCGGCGTAGGACGCTATAAACGGGATCTTACCGCTTACAGCTAAGCCCGCTGCGACGCACGCCATGTTCTGTTCCGCCACGCCGCATTCGAAAAACCGCGCGGGGAATTTTTCGGCAAAAGCCTGCGTGCGGGTTGATTCGGTTAAGTCCGCGCACAAGGCGACGACATTCTTGTTTTTTTCCGCGGCCGCGACGAGGCCTGTGCCGTACCCGTCGCGCGTCGGCTTCAATTCCAAATCACCTTCCTTGAAAAGCGTTCCGAGTAATTTAGCCGAAGGATATAAAGACATATTATTGGTGTTCGGAAATTATTTTCTCTTCAAGCGTGCGGAGTTCGTGCAACGCCTTTTTCGCCTCGACTTTACTAAAGGCCTTACTGTGCCAGTGGTAGTCGAATTCCATAAAGTCCACGCCCTTGCCGGGGACGGTATGCGCAATGATTACCGTCGGCTTTTCGTAGACAGCGTGCGCCTCCCATATAGCATCCACGAACTGAGCTATGTTATTGCCGTCGATTTCGAGCACGTGCCAGTTAAACGCCTCGTACTTGGCGCGCAGGGATTCTAAGGGCATTACAGCTTCCGTCATGCCGTCTATTTGGATGTTATTCCGGTCGATGATAGCGGTTACCGTATTCAACTTGTGCTTAGCGGCAAACATCACAGCCTCCCACGTATTGCCTTCTTGGTGCTCGCCGTCAGACATAACGCAATACGTGCGGTATTTTAGCCCATCGAGCCGCCCTGCTAATGCCACGCCACAGGCTTGCGAGAGGCCGGACCCTAAGGGGCCAGACGTCGTTTCGACCCCTGGCACGGAGCCGCGGTGCGGATGCCCTTCGAGCCGTGTGCCGAATTGCCTAAGCGTCTTCAGCTCTTCTTTCGGAAAATACCCCGCGTGCGCGAGCGCCGCGTATTGTATGGGGCAAATGTGGCCGTTTGAGAGAATTACGCGGTCGCGCTCAACCCACTGCGGGCGGCGGTGGTTATGTTTGATTACGTGGAAATAGAGCGCCGCAAAAATATCGGCCATGCCCAAGGGCCCCGCAACGTGGCCAGAGCCCGCGTTGATTACCATTTCTACGGCATCATGCCGCAGGGCAGCGGCAATCTCTTCAAGCTTCTTTAATTTTTTTTCGTGCAGGGCGTCCATTATTTAAATACGGGTAAATTTTTCATACGCTTCGTGCGGGCTTTCCGCGCCCCATATGCATGAGGAAGAAACGACGATACCCGCACCCGCGTCTTTCGCACGCGCAGCGGTTACGGGCGTCATGCCGCCGTCAACTTCTAGTATAGCATCGGGGAAGGCAGCGCGCAGGGCTTTTATTTTTTGTATCGCGCGCATATCGAAACGTTGGCCGGACTTGCCGGCGGGCACAGCTAGAATCTGGAAGGCGCTGACGCCCGCAAAGCCGGAAAAATCCGTTATTTCTTCGTCATACGCGAAAGACGGCATAATAGAAGCTTTGTAGCGCGCGGCGACCTCGCATGCACGACGAAGGCTGCGCACATCCATGAAATGCGCAGGGATCACAGCGCGAAAAGCGCCGGCCGCAAACCACGGCACGAGGCGCGCCTCCCAATCGGGCACCATAAGGTGCGCTTCGGTTTGCATGCCAGCCGACACCGTAACGCCCTGGAAGGAATGCGCATGCACATCCATATGTACCATACCGCCTGCGCCCACTATACGCGGGGCGCGAAGCGCCAAATCACGCGCTTCTTCCGCAGTCCGTGCATTTATGGAGAGCGCTACCTGCATTATTCGATTTTGCCGATACGGCGCATATGCCGCTCTTCGCCTAAAAACGGCGTTGATAAAAAGGCTTCTATAATATCTCGCGCTTCGTCGTGTTCGGTATAATCCGCGGCTATCGTTATAACATTCGCGTCTTCGTCGCTCCGCGCCGCACGCGCCTGCGCTTCGGTCATCGCGACGGCCGCACGTATTCCACGCGTTTTATTGGCTGCCATAGCAACGCCGTTGCCGGACCCGCAGAAAAGAATCCCCTTCGCGCCCGCCTCGTTTGCTACGCGCTCGGCAACCACCTTCGCAAAATCCGGATAGTCGTCGCTCTCGTCATACGCCGCGTTGCCGCAGTCCTCTACCGCGCGCCCCTCGGCTGCTAAATAATTCCGTACATATTCTTTTAAAGCGAACCCGCGATGATCCGCGCCGATGTAGATGGTCATAATGTGATTAACGCCGCCACTTTTTCTACGTGCCGCACGAGGGTCGACACGTACCCCCACTCATTGTCGTACCACGAAAGGACTTTAACGAGGTCGCCGTCGACCACTTTGGTAAACGACAAGTCGACGATAGCACCGAAGGATGTGCCAACAATGTCGGACGACACTAAGGGCTCCGCCGTAACGCCAAGTATTCCCCGAAAGCGTTCTTCTTGCGCGGCTTTAGTAAAGACCGCGTTAACTTCGGCCGTGGTCGTGGGGCGGCTTGCGACGAACGTGAAGTCCGCTATGGAGCCGGCCAGCACCGGTACGCGCATGGCGATACCGTCGAACTTACCTACGAGGCTCGGCACGGCGCGGGTTACGGAGATTGCCGCACCGGTCGTGCTCGGCACGATGTTACCCGCTGCCGCGCGGCCGCGCCGAAAGTCTTTCGAGCGCGCGTTGCCGTCTACCAAAGACTGCGTTGCCGTATAGCCGTGCACGGTGGAAAGTATCGCTTTTTTCACGCCGATAGAATCCGCCATAAGGAACGCCACGGGGCTCGACGCGTTCGTGGTGCACGAGGCGTTGGACGACACGACGCACGTTTTTAGCTTTTCTTCGTTTACGCCCATAAGGACGGTTTGGCCATCCGGACCGTCTTCTTCTTTCGCGGGCGAGGCGATTACTACGCGCTTGGCGCCTGCTTTGATATGCGCCGAGGCGCCTACGAAGGATTCGAAAAGGCCCGTGGCTTCGACCGCGATATCGATGCCGAGCTTCGCCCACGGGAGCGCCGCCGGATCCTTTTCGGCCGTTAGCAGAATTTTTTTACCGTCTACCACCAAGTGCGTTATTCCGTTTTCGACGCCGGTCGTCACTTTTTTTCCGTACCCCCAGTACACGGTGTCGTGCTGCAAAAGATAGGCAAGGTTTTCCGCGTCCGTTAGGTCGTTCACTGCCACTATCTCCAAATCCGCATGCGCGGGATTATTAAAAACTTGGCGGAAGAAAAGCCGCCCGATCCTGCCGAATCCGTTTATCGCAATCTTGCTCATCTATGCCCCTAGTATACCTTGTCGCCGAGCTTTATCCCAAATTTTTTGACGGCTCCGGCGCTTAGCTCAAGCACGCGATCCACGGGCACGGGTGGGTAGTAGAGCTTATAGCCCGTCTCGCTCATCGGCCGGGCGTTTTCCGTAACCCCTACCACGCTGGCTTTACGTATCCACACGAAATCAATAGGGAAGGTCATCCCCTGCATCCAGAAGGCTCCTGCAGAAGGCGAGGAAAATATAAAAAGCATACCCTGCTTTGCCCGAAGCGGGGCATGGCCGGAAAGCCCCTTACCGCGAGACATAAAGGTATCCGCGATTTCGGCCATGAAGGCCGTCTTACCCACATGAACGGTCTTTACGGCAAGCGGGCGCGCGGCCTCTGCATACGCCCATGCGGCACTGCCAAGCGCGAGAACGATAAGGGAAATACCAAATACTGTAGCCATCTTCATTATATAGAGCATGCGCCCAGTTGACAGATATAACAAGCCATGCTATTATACAGACAGTTCTTCCTA
>CAYTBX010000033.1:0-4461 GCA_964436175.1 uncultured Candidatus Saccharibacteria bacterium | reverse complement strand
AGTATCAGCGCCTCTCCCTACGAAATCATTACTCGCATCAACCCGCTTATCCACAAGGTTCTCGTGCGTTAATTCTTACCGAATCGGCGTATACTATACGTATATGCTCCGGCCGCGGAAGAAAAAGAAGAATTGGCTCCGGCCTGCCGTATCGTTTGCCGTGCTCGCGGCAGTTATTTTTATAGGCGTGCGTTTCCGTGCACAGGCCGCGCGGTTCGTATCAAGCGCGTGGCTTGTGGTTAAGAAGCCCGACATCGCTTCCGTTTTGCATGCGGTTAGGCGTGAAGATTTTGGCATGCTCTGCGTGAAGGACGTAACGGGTTCGGATAGCTGTTACGTGTTCGACAAGGAGGGTGTGATATTCGAAGCCGCGAACGTCGTCGTAGGTAACGTGATAGCACGCGTGGATGATGCATCTGACTTCAAGCCCGCCTTAGGGACGATACTTGCTGACCCCACTTTGTGGGGGAATATGGTGCCTATTATCGCGTACGTAAAGGACGGCTTGCCGGCGAGCCGCATGGAACTTTCTCGTAGGGATATGGAGCTTACGGTTACGCTTACGGACAGTGGCACGAAACTTTACTTTAATTTGCAGTTCGATCCCTCGGAACACATTCGAGCCCTAAAAGAGCTTTCTAAGACCGTGCCGACCGAAACCCTCGAGTACGCGGACCTGCGTGTAAAGGGCAGGGTTTTTTATAAGTAGGGGAACGCTATCCTTTTCCTTTTCGATATATCGTGTTATAATAGCGCCAGTTCCGTTTCCAGTTTCTGAAAACAATGCAAGGAGGCGCTATGTCCAGTTTCCCCGACGAATTCGATTGGAGGGAATTACCCGATGGTCATGTTCCGGTTCCGGATGAATCCGATTCTCCGGTATGCATCTCTCTTTTTCCCGAGCAGCCTATTTTCAACGCTTCGCCGAGTGTAAACAAGGAGTTTGAGAATACGGTAATAGCATTCGACATAAAAATCGGGTGCGATGTCCATCGGATTTCGGATGAAGGTTTCAGGAACGCCGTAAATGCCTATATGGAGGCTGAGGCGTTCGCGCGGTTCAGGGCGGCTGTTCGCGAGGAAATTTCGCGCGACTCCGGACTTGAAGACGTATTTGCGCAGATCGTCGGCACGAGGTCTGTTATCGCTATCGATCCGCTTGCGGGCGTCCATGATGGGCAGTTGCGTTTCGAGCTGTACGGCGCGGCGATTCCGGCGCGGGTGGCTCTGTCTCTTATCGGTACGTTATGGGATGGCTTTTCGGGTAATCCTGTTACGACGCCGATGCTTGGTGGGACTGAGACATTTCCATTGCTCTTCTGCGGCAGCTCATTCAAGTTTTTTTAGTTTCCCCGTCGCTCGGGGGTAATGCGGGAGGCTGGCAGTGCGCCAGACCTCCCGTTTTCTTTTTGCCCTTTATTTTGATACTATTTTACATCTATGAAAAAACTCTCCATCGGTATTGTGGGCCTGCCTAATGTCGGTAAGTCGACGCTTTTTAAGTTACTCACGAAGCAGGACGTGAATATCGCCAACTACCCGTTTTGTACTATCGACCCCAACGTGGGTATTGTTTCCGTTCCTGATGAGCGTCTCACGAAGCTTGCTGAGCTTTCGGAGTCTAAAAAAATCGTTCCTGCTATTGTGGAGTTCTACGACATCGCAGGGCTTGTTAAGGGCGCGGCAAGCGGCGAAGGGCTTGGTAACCAGTTTCTTTCGCATATACGCGAAACGAACGCGATTGTTATGGTATTGCGTTGCTTTGGCGGCACGGAAATAACGCACGTGGAAAATTCCGTAGACCCCTTGCGCGACATGGGTATAATCAACGCCGAGCTTGCGCTGAAGGATTTGGAGACGGTGGAGAAGCGCATCGTTTCTCTCGGCGCAGAGGCACGCGGCGGCAAAAAAGAGGCTGTCGCCGCCTTGCCGGTAATGGAAAAGATAAAAATAGCTCTCATGGCGGGGGAGTCTATATATGAATATGCGGACGAGCCCGAAGTGCGTTCGTTGCAGCTTCTTACCATGAAGCGGCAAATAGCGCTCTTAAATGGCGAGCCGGACGACGTGCCGGAAGATTTGAAGGCGGAGCTCGCTAAAAAGGGGATTGCGTATGTGGTAGCAAACGTTAGCGACGAGGCGGGCGCGAAAGAAGCCTTGGCTTCGATGATACGCGAAGCGTACGCCACGCTTAATTTAATAAGTTTCTTTACGACAGGGGAGGAAGAAACGCGTGCGTGGACAATTCGCCGTGGGGCGAAGGCGCCGGAGGCTGCCGGAACGATCCATGGGGATTTCGAAAGTAAGTTTATCCGCGCGGAGACCGTTTCTACGGAGGCATTGCTCGATGCGGGTAGTTGGTCGCGCGCGAAAGCGAATGGCAAAATGCGATTAGAGGGGAGGGAGTATGTAGTCGCAGATGGCGACGTGATGGTTATACGGCACGGTTAATTTTCAGAGCAAACGCCGTTTTCTAGGCAGGCATCAAAAGCATTCTTAATTTCCTGTATACGAAAGGCGTCCTGTAGTTGGGTTTCGGGGTCGGGCTGTATTGTTGTGCGCGCAATTACCGCATCGCGGATTTCCTTGAATAGGTTTTTTATTTTGGTCAAAAGCCGTACGGCTTCTTTTTGTTGTGATGGATTTATTTTTTCTTCGGCGGCGGCTTGTTGTACCGGAGTCGGCTCAACTGGAACTTCTTTCTTTATTTCCGGCGTGGGCTCTTCAGTTATCGCAACTTTTTCTATTTCCGGTTGCGGTAAAAGTGCAAGTAGCTTTTCTTCAAGGCTTACTATCTTCGTGCCGTGTTGCGCGTTCCATGTGGCGGCGGCGTCTTTAGTTGTATGCGGCATAGGTTCGGCAAGCCACGTAGGACTTACCTTTTGATCAGTCGTAAGGTCGTTGTACGCCACCATGATATCCATGATCGCCTTCAGCCGTCCTGCCGCGCCGTCTTTTGCGGGGTTTAGGTAGTCGTCGAGTGACTCTCCTTTTCCTTGAGCGATGAAATCTTTGAGAGAGGGGACGTCTTCGAGCGCTTGGTAGAGCATGCCGATATCTTCTTGCCGTACTGCTACGTCGTTCGTGAGGAGATTAAGAATAAGATATAAGTCAGGATTGCCGAATTTACCAGCTGCTGCAATATAGGCGAGCGTGCAGGCGTTGTTCGCATACGTGCGGATGTTATTATACCAGCCATATTTTCTGACGGTTTCCCCATAGCCGGATTTTTCTACGTGCGCGAGGCATTGGGACTCGATACGCTGCGCCAGCCGCTCGTTCGCGCTTATGCCTCCTATGGCGGCTACGCTACCGGATGATCCGCTACCGGAAGTTATGTTGCATGTTTGCGTTTCAGCATTCCAAGAATAACCTCCTCCCATATTTGCCATTGCTTGGCATGTTTCTGCGGTACATCCTGATCCGTTGCAGGTTGTTGCGGGGGGTGTACATGATTGAGTATTGCTATTCCATGTACCGCCTTGTTGACTTTCACACATCCATGCTCGATATGCGTCACATGTCATATCGCCTGTTGTGCACGTTTGTGCAAGGTTAGGGTTTACTCCTTGCATCATCCTTTGCTTTTGTATCAAGGTGTTGCGCGGCTGGATGACGACGACGAGCAAAACGGCGACGGTGGCCGCGAGTAATAGTAAATACGAAATGGCACGTTCGGTCATAGGGTTATTCTACTATGGATAGCGCCGTGCGCGGAAGTTAATAACTTATCTTTCTGAGCCAATAGTCGTTTTCCCATTCCCATAATTTCTTCGCGCCTAAAAAAGCGGCAAAATCGTCTTTCCAGTACGGGAATTCTTTAAGCTCTACGTGGCCGGTTATGGGGCCGAAGTCATGACTAGCTTCTTCGCACCGCTTATAGTCCATAGGCCGAGGGTAAGGGTCGCGGATTTTATCGCGGCCGCCTTTACCGCGCAGAGTTGAGCCGCACTTCGTGCATGTTTGCGATTGGTCGATGCGCATGATCCACCGCGTCTGCAGGTTTTGCCCGCGGAGCGTATCCATATAGGCGGCGGTTTGCAGGTTGTAGTCGCGGTAGATGGAAAGTGAGGTTTTAATATCGAGAATGCCGAACTTACCGCCTATCAAGGCAAGCGTATCTATAGTGCCGGCATAGCGGAGTTCGTAATTAACTACGCGGCGTTCTACAAATGCGGGGTCGACGTGGATCTTATTAGTCTTAATAAATTCAACGGCTGCAGTTATCGCAGGAGCGATAGAGGGGTCGATAGCAGGGCTCTGCCCCATTAAGATTGCTTCAAAGGCTTCGTGTATAAGCGTACCCTCGCTTGCGGACTTCGCCTTAATTTCCTCACCTTCCTCGAAGCCTACTTCGGCATAGAATTTATAGAGCTGTGGCTTAGCCTTAATCTCGACGATTTTCGTAACGCGCGGGTACCACGCGCCGTCTATGGTATAGCCACACTCTTCTTTGAATTG
>CAYTBX010000032.1:0-4636 GCA_964436175.1 uncultured Candidatus Saccharibacteria bacterium | reverse complement strand
ATTGACTTTTATGCTGAAAAAGCTCATTATATTCGAGTTCAACCGAACCCGTTACCGCCCTTTCCCAACCCCCAGAAGGAGTAAATGAGGATGATTAGCCCTAATGCGTTCTATTGCATCGCGCTCCATGTCGGCCCGCGCCTGACGTCCGATTTGCGCGATCTCCTGCTGCGCGAAGCGTGGCGACTCGCGACAGATCATGAAAAACGCAAAAACATCGCGGAAACCGATTGCGATGGCTACATCGAAGTAGCGGTCCGGTCGACGAGCTATTGCGGCGCGAGTGGTCGCCTATTCAAAGCCCGGATCGACAATGCCGACGGTACGCTCGAAATCGACTTTCTAATCTCCGATTACGCGTTCGCGCAACTGGAAGACAGCGATACGGACCTCACCTGGATCACCGGAGTCGTGGATGCCGATAATGAATTTGAGCTCCAAGATGTCGAAGCCGGCGATAACCTGATCGCGGAAATGCAGTCCGGTCGCCGCCGAAGCCGCAACTGACACTCCCTCCGCACTCCCCTGCACGCGCAAAGACCCCGCCGATCTTCGAATTCGAAGCGGACTAACGGGGTTCTTTTTTTATTTGAAAACTACCGCGCGGTGCGCTATACATTGCTTATGAATAAATCCCTTACCATAGGAGTGCTCGCTATTATCGCTATCGGCATCGGCTATTACGCATACACGAATAAAAATGAAGCGGAGCCCGTGCCACAACCTGACGGCCAAGTAGCAACTTCAACGGCCTCGTCTACCGTAAACACGGAGCCCGTAAAAAAAGAAGCCGTAAACATCGGCGTCATCGTGCCTTTGACCGGCGCGCAGGCCGCGTACGGACAGGGTATAAAAGAAGGACTCGACCTTTCGGCGGACGGTATCAATAATACCGCGCGCTTCGGCATCCGCATCAACCTCATCTACGAAGACACGCAAAGCGACATAAAGAACGCCCCGGCCGCGGCGCGCAAGCTCACGAGCAAGAATAACGTCGTAGCACTCGTAACCGTCCTCTCCCCTATCTCCCTATCAGTCGCACCGATCGCGGAAGAAACGAAAACCGTATTACTTACCATGGCGTCGCTTTCGGCGAAGCTCAATACCGCCGGGCCGTATGTTTTTAAAAATGACGACCTTGCGGCAGGCATCGGCATAACCCTCGCGGACGAGGCGATGAAGCGCGGGTTTAAATCCGTGGCCACGATCTTCGCGCAGTACAACGACGGCGTTATCGAATACCACGACGCGTTCCTCAAAGAATACAAAGCCAAAGGCGGCACGATTACCGGCACCGAAGGGTTCAACGGTGACATGACGGACTTCCGCACGCCGCTCCAGAAACTCTTAGCCGGTAAGCCGGCGGCGCTCACCGTAATGGGCTTGCAGCGCGACTGCGCGCTTATCGCAAAGCAAGCGCGCGAGCTCGGCTACAAAGGCCAGCTCTTAGGGTCACTCTGCTTCGACGACCCCACGGTAGTAGCGGCCGCAGGATCGGCGATGGAAGGCGCCATAATGACAAGCACGAACGGCACGCCCTCCGGAAAATTTAACGAACTCGTTATGAAAAAATACGGCCACGACCCGCTCCGCTGGAGCGCCGAAGCCTTCGACGGCCTGCGGTTCTTAGCCCTCGGCCTTGCCCGCGCCTACGACGGCAAAAACCCCGTTAGCGGATACACCCTCCAAAGCGCCCTCTCGCTTATAACCACATTCAACGGCGAGGCCGGTGAAGCAACGTTCGACAAGGACGGCAACGCGCACCGTACAATACACGTAAAGGAAGTGAAGAACGGAGAAATAGTAGAGATAAAATAGCTCTACTCCCCCGCGACATCGCGCCGTTTGCCGTGGAACGCCTTATAGACTTCCCGCAGGTGCTTGTTGGTGACATGGGTATAAATCTGCGTGGTGGCGATGGAGGCGTGGCCGAGCATTTCTTGCACCGAGCGGATGTCTGCGCCGTTCGCCAATAAATCCGTAGCGAAGCAGTGGCGCAAGGTATGCGGCGAAAGTTTTTTGCCTATAATCCCCGCTTGCGTGCCGTACCGGCTAATCATACGTTCCACTGCGCGCGGCGTAATACGCCCGATTATCTTTCCTTTTAGGATACTCACGAAGAGCGGAATCTCCGCATCCGTGCGTCTGTCCATATATGCCGCTACTGCCTTGCATGCCGTGGGTGATAAAAAGACGAGCCGTACCTTACCCCCCTTCCCCCGCACTGTAAGCTCGCCTTTTTTCAAATCGATAAAGCGGTCGAGCGCGCACAGTTCCGAAAGTCGCAGGCCGGTACAGAAAAATAATTCGAGTATCGCCTTATCACGCATACCGAGAAGTGTCGTACAGTCGGGTGCATCAAGCAGGCGTTCGAGTTCCGCGTGGCTTATAATCTCCACCTGCCGCGCCGGCGCCTTTAAAAGCTCAATACGCTCGGGCGGCACCGTCTCATGCCCGCGCTTCGCTAAATATTTTAAAAAACTGCGGAGGGCTATCACATACTGGCTCTGCGTCGCCTTCTTTAAGTCCTCGCGCGCGAGGGCAAGCCGGAAGTCGCGAATACCCTGCTCCGTAATATCGCTCACGGTGCTAATTTTTGCGGCCACTAAGAACCGCTCGAGGTAATGGGCGTACGCGCGGCGCGTGGCAACCGCCCGCCCCCGCTCGACCTCCAAGTAGTCAAGATATTCCTTCAAGACCGTCAAAGCTCTCATGGTTTGAATATACCGCAAAAAGCGTGATATGCTTAAGCCCATCTCGAAAATAGCTTTGGAAAAATATCCGCGACACTTTCGGTTATTTCCGGCTGCGAACCGCGATTTTCTCCTCGGAATACCTCGGTATTCCTCGTCAAAAGATCCCGTTTCTCGCTCGGAAATCCCGCGAAACCGTCTGCGGCCTATTTTCGAAATGGGCTTAAATTCCTCAGAACTATTAGAAAATCTATGAAATTACTCTACAAAAACATCGCGTGGACCATTCTCGCCCTTGTCGTGCTTTCCTTCGTATTCTCCCTTTTCGCGGACTATGCGGCAGCACCAAAGGCACTTTCTCTTAACGATTTGGTGGCAAAGATCAACGCAAACGAAGTCGCCTCGATCATAGTCCACGACAATACGCTCGATATCGTGCTTACGGACAAAACGGAACTGACAGCCCAAAAGGAATCCGAAGCAGGCCTTACCGAAACCCTCAAAAACTACGGTGTGGAGCCCGAAGCGCTTGCAGCCGTGCCGATTACGGTAGAAGACCGTACGGGCGGCAGGTTCTGGGCAAGCGTCCTTATTCCTACGCTATTGCCGATAATCGCTATGATTGCCATCTTCTGGTTCATCTTTCGCCAAGCGAAGGGCGGGCAAAACCAAGCATTCTCCTTCGGTAAGGCGGGCATCAAACTCTTCGTGAGCGATAAGGATAGCGTTACATTCGCGGACGTTGCCGGCCTGAAGGAGACGAAGCAAGAACTCGAAGAGATCGTAGACTTTTTGAAGAACCCTAAGAAGTTTATCGATATGGGCGCGCGCATCCCCCGCGGCGTGCTTTTAATGGGCGCACCGGGAACCGGTAAGACTTTACTCGCGCGCGCAGTCGCAGGCGAAAGCCATGTCCCCTTCTTCCATATCTCGGCGTCCGAATTTGTGGAGATGTTCGTGGGCGTGGGCGCAAGCCGCACGCGCGACGCATTCGCAACAGCCAAAAAATCCGCCCCTTCGATTTTATTTATAGATGAAATAGACGCTATCGGCCGCCAGCGCGGCACGGGCATGGGCGGCGGCCACGACGAGCGCGAACAGACCTTAAACCAGATACTCGTCGAAATGGACGGCTTCGAGCGCGACACGCAGGTAATCGTCCTTGCGGCCACGAACAGGGCGGATGTCTTGGACGAAGCGCTCCTGCGTCCCGGCCGCTTCGACCGCCGCATTACATTGGACAACCCCGACATCAACGACCGCGAAGCGATCTTGAAGATCCATAGCAAAGACAAGCCGCTCGAAAAAACGGTTGACCTGCGCAAAGTCGCAACCCGCACCCCCGGCTTTTCGGGTGCCGACCTCGCAAATCTCATGAACGAAGCCGCCATATACGCGGCGCGCAACAACCGCCAGTCCATTATCCAAGGCGATATTTATAACTCCATAGAAAAGGTGCTCATGGGGCCAGAACGCAAAGGCAAGGCAGTCTCGAAAAAAGAGCGCGAAATAACGGCGTACCACGAAGCCGGCCATGCTTTGGTAGCCGCATCATTAAAGAACTCCGACCCCGTGCATAAGGTGTCTATCGTAAGCCGCGGCTATGCGGGCGGCTACACCATGAAGCTTCCGTTGGAAGACGAACACCTCCGCACGCGCTCGCAATTCATGGCGGACTTGGCGATGATGCTCGGCGGCTATGCGGCGGAGCAAGAAATGTTCGGCGAAATGTCTACGGGGGCATCGAACGACCTGCAAAAGGTATCAGAGCTCGCGCGCCGGCTCGTAACCCACTACGGCATGAGCGAAAAGCTCGGCCCCATCACCTTCGGTAAGTCGAACGACATGCTCTTCCTTGGCCGCGAATTCGGCGGGGATAAAAACTACTCGGAGACGGTGGCGACGCAGATAGACGAAGAGGTGAAGGGATTCATCGCCCGCGG
>CAYTBX010000031.1:0-4702 GCA_964436175.1 uncultured Candidatus Saccharibacteria bacterium | reverse complement strand
GTTCCTTATTTTATATAACCGCACGGGGGAGTTACAGATAATTCTGCTCCGCGAACAAGCACAGCTGATAAGTACGGTGATTCGTGCAAAGTCCTTAGCTTTGAATACGCTCATAGAAGACGTCCCTGCATGTGGGTACGGCGTGCATATAGAAGTTTCCACTAGTGCAACGCCGAGTAAATACTTCGTATACCGCGACAAAGCCATCAACTGCCGCACGAGCGACAGGATCTACGCGGCGGCATCCGATGAGATAGTGGACGGCACGGAAGTCGTATTGCCTAAGCAGGTCGTCTTCGGCGATATAGGCGTGCGCGACATAATGTTCGTTCCGCCGGAGCCGGAAGCCTTTCTCGACGGCAGCCAAGCCTTAGCGGAAGCTGATATAGTAATGACAAGCAACGACGGTAAAACAAAAGCGACCGTCACCGTAAACAATGCAGGGCAGATATCGCAAAAATAAGGGTTATATATTAATCGAAGCGATTATCGCGATTACTATCGCGGTAGTGGGTCTTCTCGGTATTTTTTCGCTCCTTTCGCGTTCGCTCTCGCTTAATCGCGTGGTTGCCGACCGGTTCGTTGCGTCATATCTTGCGGCCGAGGGCATCGAGATCGTGAAGAACTTAATCGACAACAATATCTTGGCGGGGAGGCCGTGGAACGCGGGTATTCCGAACGGTACGTACGAGGCGGATTATACGGATACGGGGTTACGGCCGGATAGTAGCCGCTTTATCAATATCAACAGCGAAACGGGCGCCTATGGGTATTCGGAGCTCGTGCCTACCCTCATGAAGCGGAAGATCACGATAGGTAATTCAACGGATGGCGAAGAAATTACTATCGGTTCCCGTGTTAACTGGACGACGCGCGGCGGCGGCAAGTTCGACATTAATTTAGAAAGTCATGTATTCCATTGGAGGTGACGGCGGAGTTTTTAGTTTATAGTTTTTAGTGATTAGTTATGTTGCAATCTTATAAGGAACTTATTGTATGGCAGAAATCGATTGATTTAGTAGAGGCTTTGTATTCTGCTACCGCGTTACTTCCTGTTTCAGAAAAGTTTGGTATTAGCAGTCAAATGCGTCGTGCTGCTATTTCTATTCCTTCTAACATAGCCGAAGGACAGAGAAGAAAGGGTGTTGTTGAATTTCTGCAATTTCTTCGTATTGCCGACGGATCTGCTGCTGAGCTCGAGACGCAAGTTATTTTAATGAAAAGACTGTATCCTTTAATAGATATGCGTGTCGTTGAAACATACTTAGAAGAAGTCCAAAAAATGCTTAACGTCTTTATAAGAAAATTAGGGGAGAAGCAGCTTCCTCTAAAAACTAACAACTATAAACTAAAAACTAACGTCGGCTTTACGATCATAGAATTAATGGTGGCGATGAGCTTGTTCGTTATCGTCGTGGGTATTACTTCCGGCACGTTCGTGCGGTCGCTCCGTACCCAGCGGCAACTCGTGGCGCTTATGGCGGCGAACGACAACGCGAGCCAGACGTTAGAGCAGATGACGCGCGAAATACGCACAGGCACGGCGTTTGCGGCTACCGGCAGCAGGCTTACGTTTACGAACGCCACTGATGAGCGCGTGGCGTACGACCTTTCGGGTAACCGTATCGAGCGCAACGGCAAGGCCCTTACGGCCTCGAACGTGCTCGTGAAGTACCTCACGTTTTCCGTGCGGGGGGCTGAAGTGGGGGATGGCATATCTACCCGCGTGACGGTCTTTTTGGGCGTAAGTGCGAAAGGTAAAATGGAGTCGTTCGTCACGCGTCTGCAGACCACGGTCGCTTCGCGCGTACTTGATGGCTGACGGTTTTCCGTGCCATACTAGCCCTACTGATTATGAAAGAACAATACTACCTAACAGCGGAGCGTTTCGAGGAATTGAAGACTGAATTGGTTAATTTGAAGACGGTCCGCCGCTTGGAGGTGGCAGACCGCTTGAAGCGCGCCAAAGAACTGGGCGACTTGTCTGAAAACGCGGAATATTCCGAAGCCCGTGAAGAGCAGGCCGTTGTTGAGTCCCGCATCTTCGAGGTGGAGGATATGATCAAGAACGCCGTCATCATTAAGACAGGTACGGATTCCAAGCTTGTGGAAATCGGTTCGAGTGTCGTTGTAAGTAAGGGTGGTAAAGAAATGACCTACCATATCGTGGGGTCTAACGAGACAAAGCCGGAAGATGGCTATATCTCGAACGAATCGCCCCTCGGCAAAGCATTTTTGGGAAAGAAACCGGGGGAGGATGTTACGGTAACGACGCCGAAGGGCGACGTGAAATACAGCATTGTAAAAATAGGTTAACCTAAGGCATAGGCCGATGGCAGAACAGGACTTAATCAACGAGCGGTTAAAAAAGCTCGAAGCGTTCCGTAAGGCGGGTGAAGAGCCCTATCCTTCTGCTTCACATCGCTCGGTTAAGGCAGCTGATGCTGTAGTGGGCGACGGGCTCGTTACCGTTGCGGGGCGCATACGTGGTAAGCGCGGCCAAGGTGGCGTGATGTTTTTGGATGTATGGGACGAGAGCGGCAAAATACAGTCCGTAGCGCGCGAAGACGGTTGCGCGGACTATGCTTTGTTCCGCGATAACTTGGATATCGGTGACTTTGTAGAAGTCTCCGGTAAAGTATTTACGACCGACCGCGGCGAAAAAAGCGTCGATACGAAAGCTATTCGTTTGCTTACCAAAGCAATCCGCCCGTTGCCCGACCAGTGGTCCGGTTTGCAGGATGTGGAGATTCGTTTGCGTAAGCGGTATTTAGACACGCTCGCGAACCCCGAAGTACGGGAGATTTTCATAAAGAAAGCGGCGTTTTGGGATGCGCTCCGTAGTGCGCTTAAGAAAGCGGATTTTCTGGAGGTAGATATGCCTGCACTCGAGACCGTCGCGGGCGGGGCGGATGCAGAGCCCTTTGTAACGCACCATAACGCGCTCGATACGGATTTTAATTTACGCATATCCTTAGAACTTCCTTTGAAGAAGATGCTTGTAGGCGGTTTCGAGCGCGTGTTCGAAATAGGGCGCGTGTTTAGGAACGAGGGGATAGACCGCGAGCATTTGCAGGATTACATACAGTGCGAATTTTACGCTGCCTATTGGGACTATAAGGGCTTAATGAAGTTTGTCGAAAAGGCGTACAAGGCGATTATTAAAAAGACCACGGGCGGCATGACGACCGTGTGGCAGGGGAATACGATTGAATGGGGTGGTAAGTGGCCGAAGGTGGATTACGCGAAAATCTTTAAAGAAAAGACGGGCTTGGATGTGCTCGAAGCGCCAATACATGAATTATTGGAAGCCGGTAAAAAGTTCGGCGCGAAAGTATGGCCGGAGATGGGTCGTGGGCGTATGATAGACGCGGTGTATAAAAAAGCCGTGCGGCCTACGCTTATCCAGCCGTGCTTCCTTATTAACCATCCGCTTGAGCTTTCACCCTTAGCAAAGCGGAGTGCGAAGAATGGGCGCATCGTAGAGCGCATACAGGTGGTTGCGTGCGCCTCAGAAATTGGTAACGGTTTTTCTGAGCTTAACGACCCCGTAGATCAGCGTGAGAGGTTTATGGAGCAAATGCGCCTGCGCGCAGCAGGGGACGCGGAGGCTCAGCAGATGGACGAAGAATTCGTTGAGGCACTCGAATACGGTATGCCGCCGGCGGCAGGGTTTGGGCTTTCGGAGCGCATGTTTTCAATCCTTATGGATAAGCCGATACGCGAAACCGTCGTATTCCCCTTAATGAGGCCGCGTAAATAAAACTATGATAGACGTAAAAATAATCAGGGATAGTGCCGATGTAGTGCGCGCAGGTCTTAAAAAGCGCGGTAAGGACGCAATACTTGTCGACGAATTTTTAGCGCTTGATGTTAAGTGGCGTGCGGCTTCTACTGCGCTTGATGTAGAGCGTGCAGCACAGAACGAATTGTCTAAAGCGCGCGACGTGGAGGGCGCAAAGGCGAAGAAGGTGGCGGTAAAAGAACTGGAGGCAGCACTAACGGCGCTTGAAGTAGAGCGCAACGGCTTACTCCAGAAGTTTCCCAATACCCCGATGGATAGCGTGCCGGAGGGCCGTGACGATTCCGCTAACGTCGTGGTGCGCGAAGTTGGCGCGAAGCGGGAATTTAGTTTCCCTGTAAAAGATTATTTAACGATTGCCGAAGGCTTGGGCGTAATAGACGTAAAAAAAGCTGCGGAAGTTTCCGGCAGCCGCTTCGGCTACCTTAAGGGCAAGGCGGCGCTTTTGGAATTCGCTTTAGTGCAGTTCGTTATGAAGAAATTAGCTGCTAAAGGCTTTACGCCCGTTGTGCCGCCCGTGATGATCCGCCCCGAAGTATTCATGGGTATGGGTCGCTTGGCGGCAGATCAAAAAGACGAACGGTATTATTTGCCAGCGGATGATTTGTATTTAGTAGGCAGCGCCGAGCATACGTTAGGGCCTATTCATATGGACGAAGTGCTGCGCGAAAAGGATTTACCTAAGCGGTACGTCGCGTTCTCTACGTGCTTTAGGCGTGAAGCAGGCTCGTACGGCAAAGACACGAAGGGGATTTTGCGCGTGCACCAGTTCGATAAGGTAGAAATGTTTTCGTTCGCATCGCCTGAAAAGTCTGCGGAAGAGCATCAATTTTTATTGTCGTGCCAAGAAGAAATACTAAGTGATTTAAAACTGCCGTACCGCGTGGTAGAAATCTGCGG
>CAYTBX010000030.1:2193-4729 GCA_964436175.1 uncultured Candidatus Saccharibacteria bacterium | reverse complement strand
TTAGTCAATTCGATGAACGCCGGTTCTCGTGTAACCCATAAGGCGCCCACGTAGCAGAGTACTGCGATACAGATAACGAGAAGTACGGGTATATGGGCAAGTGTCGCTATATATGCCACTACCCCCATAACGGCACAGGCGGTAAAAGCGGTGCCGAGACCGTGCGGTACGGTGAATCCCGAAAGCAGGTTGATCTTCCGCCATATGAAGATGCCGGTACATGTTTCGGTAATAAGCGTTGCAAGCGCCGCGCCATTAATCCCCAAAAACGGTATGAGAATAAAGTTGAAGACGACGTTCATCGAGAGCCCTATCGAGGCATACGCAAGGAAGTGTTTTTGGCTGTTGTGGGCTATTAAGGCGTTATTGATTATCGCGGTAGCAAAAGCGATAGGGACGGTGAAGAGTAAAATTATATATGACGCAGTCGCGGGTACGTATTCCACCCCGTAAAAAAGCTCGATAAGCCGCGGGGCGGTTATGATGCCGCCCACGGTTACGGGCAGTGCAATAAGCAGGGCGCTCCGCATTATTTTTTCGAAGAACAGTTTGAATGCAGTCGCGTCGTGCGCGAGGCGCGCCATAACGGGGAAGGTGGCGGATGCGATAAGGGTGGGTAGTACGTAGAGCGTGAAGATTATCTTTTGCGTCGCCGAGTAGTAGCCAATTTCGGCTGCCGTGCGCATCCACCCAAGCATGACGATATCGGTATTAAGCATAAGGCTGCCCACGAGCCCGACGATCGCAATAGGCAGGGCGTCTTTTATGAGCTGCCCCACAAGCGGCCGCCGGAAGGTAGATAGAATGCCAGGGAGGTAGTCGCGGATAAGGAAAAAGGCGTAGAGGGTACCGATACCACTGCCTGCGGCATACGCGATATTTAAAGCTTCGGCAGACGGGTTGCGTAAAAGTAATACCATACCGATTACGAGGATCGCCGCCTGCGTGAAAATATTTATGAGTGCTTCGTTACGCATCATTTCGCGCGCTTTGTTTACGGTCGTGGCTATGATGCGCATGCTGTCGAAAAAAACGAGGAACGCGAGCGAAACCATAAGTGACTGCGAAAGGGGGAGAGCGCTTACCGTGGGGACGGCGAGGATGATGATAAAGCCAGCGACGAAAAGGAGAGTGAGCTTCGCGAAGAGGAATGTCGAGAGGTGTTCGGCGCGGCGGCTATGGTCGCGCACGAGCTCGCGCGTAACGATAGCCGAAAGCCCCAAGTCGGTCGCGATCGTGAAGAGTACTGCCCACGACAGGAGGTATGAAGAAACGCCCCACTCGGCCGCACCCAAGACCCGTGCGGAATAAAAGATGAGTACGATGCGCAAAAGGCGCCCGACTATTTCGCCAACCGTCAGCCAGACGGTATTTTTGACGACGCGGGAGGGTGTCATACAGGGCGAACGAAGAAGAGCTTGAACGTCTTAAGGATTATCGAGAGATCGAGGAGGAGCGACCGGTTTTTGAGGTAGTAGAGGTCGTACTGGAGTTTTTGGTACGCGTCTTCTACGGAGGCGCCGTATTTATATTGTAGCTGCGCCCAGCCGGCGATGCCGGGGCGTACGAGGTGGCGCAGTTCGTAGTAGGGGATCTTTGCTTTAAGTTCTTCGACGAACGCGGGGCGCTCCGGCCGAGGGCCGACGAACGAGGCGTCGCCCGTCAAGATATTTATAAGTTGCGGTAGTTCGTCTAAGTGGGTGCGCTCGATCAGCCGGCCGATTGTCGTGAATCGCGGGTCGTTTTCAGTCTTCCATACCGGTCCGGTTTTTTCTTCGGCATTCGCCACCATGCTGCGGAACTTATACAGCGTGAATTCTTTGCCAAACTCGCCCGTGCGCACTTGCTTGAATACCACGGGGCCGCGCGAAGTAAGTTTTATGAGGATGGCGATGAGCGCCATCACGGGGAGGGTGATTATGAGGATTACGAGCGCCATGAGCATCTCGACTGGCGTGCGGAAGAAGTCGTAGAGAGTGTGGCGGTTGGCGAGGCTTTTTAAAAACCATGCTTCTTCGAGTTCGGCGATAGGTAGCTTGCCGAAGACGAGTTCGTAAAAAGTCGTCGTGTCGGTTACCTCGACGCCCGCTAAGGCGTAGCGGTATAGCGTTGTTGTGTGCGCGCCCGCTTCGGCCCGCGGGGGCACGATTATCAGGTCTGCAATATTAATATCCTCCGTTACGCGGTAGCCGAGTTGCGGGTTTTCAGCGAGCGCCTGTGTAATCTCTTTTGTTATGGGGGAATGCCGGAAGAATGCCACCGCAGTGACGGGCAGGTGCTGGCCCAAGGCATTGTTATAGAACGTGCGCCATAGGTACATGAATACGAAGGCGAAGACGAGGAATATAAAGAGGTTCGTTTTCGGCGTGATGCCGTAGATGGTAACGAAGTAAAAGAAGGCGATGGAGAGCGTGGCGGAAACGAAGGTCGCCGCGAGCAGGTTCTTTAAGAACGCGCCCGTATTTTTCATTTTACCTATCTCGTAGAGCCCGTTTACGTAAAAGACTAAGAGCCATAGGGCGAAGAGTATGGAAAA
>CAYTBX010000030.1:0-2093 GCA_964436175.1 uncultured Candidatus Saccharibacteria bacterium | reverse complement strand
ACCTGCGTGTATTGCGTAATGGCGAAGAACTTTTTTACGAAAAACGGCCTCGAGTATGCCGAACATAACGTAGCGGAAGATTTAAAGGCACGGCAGGAGATGGTCGATAAGTCGCACCAGCTTGGCGTGCCGGTAATAGATATCGATGGCGAGATCTTCGTCGGCTTCGATAAGTCGGCGATTGCCGCGGCGCTCGGCATAACGGGCTAATGCTGTACGATATCGTAATCATCGGCGGCGGCCCTGCAGCCGTTGCCGCAGGGGTGTACGCCGCCCGCAAGAAAGTTAAGACTCTTTTAGTCGCCGAAAGTTTTGGCGGGCAATCGATAGTATCGGCAGACATTCATAACTGGATCGGCGAGCGGAATATCTCGGGTATCGCCTTGGCGGAAAAGCTTGAGGATCATATTCGCGGCTATAAGGACGATGTTGAAATCTGGAGCGACCGCGTGGAGTCCGTTACGCGTTCCACCGCGGATGCGAAATTATTTTCTATAAAAACCAAAGCGGGTAAGTCCGCCGAAGCGCGCACGGTCATCATCTCTTCCGGTTCGAGCCGCAAGCGGCTTGGCATCGAAGGTGAGGATAGGCTCGACGGCAAAGGGGTCGCGTTCTGTTCCATTTGCGACGCGCCCTTGTTCGGCCACAAGGACGTGGCGGTAATCGGCGGCGGTAATGCGGGCCTCGAGGCCGTCATCGACCTGTACCCCTACGCGAAAAAGATCTACTTGGTAAACCGTGGCAGCGCCTTAAAGGGCGATGCGGTAACGCAGGAAAAGATTAAGACATTTCCGAGCGTCGAATACATATTCAATGCGGTGCCGACGGAAATAGTGGGCGACGCATTCGTGTCCGGCATGAAGTATAAGGATGTAGTGACGGGCGAAGAAAAAACCCTCGCCGTAGAAGGCGTCTTTATCGAAATCGGCGCAGTACCCAACAGCGGCTTAGTACAAGGACTGGTAGAAATGGATGCCACGGGCCACGTAAAGGTGGACCCGCGCACCATGCGTACGTCAACGCTCGGCATCTGGGCAGCAGGGGACGTAACGGACGGCCTCTACCAGCAAAACAATATAGCCGCCGGAGACGCCATCCGCGCCCTCTTAAACGCCCACGCCTACCTCCACTCCGGAAAGTAGCGCAGCGTAACGTGATTTTGTATTTTTATAACACATTCTCGTCATATGCCGGTCGGCATATGACGAGAATGTGTTAGTCGGCGATAGTTCCTTTTTTAAGTACGGAGAATATATGGACGTATTTTTCTAGGTTCATTTTCCGGCATTCTTCCAAAAAATCTTCCGGCAGGATGTTATTCCCTATCCATACGCTTTCGTGGAGTATTTTGTAGTCGAGGTTGTATAAGGTGCTCCTTAGCCATGCCCGTTTCGGGGATTCTTTTTCGGGTATATCAAAGCTTATGATAATCGAGGAGGGGCTTTTTATTTTTTTATACTTCGTCGGCGTGCCGGGCGTGGGCCGAATCTTCGTGTCGCGTTCGAGTCGTTTTCTAAGCACTCGGAATTTCTCGGCTCCTTTTTGTGTTATAGAGAGCGTCGCTCTCATGCCCTTTTGATTCTTTGTTATTAATCCATGGGAATGCAGTCGATATATGAGATCCGAAAACCGTTTTTTATCGGCTATAGTTTGGTTTTTGGCGTTAAGGATTACGCGTCGCTCCCATGACCGTCGCTTAAATGCTCTGTATCCTTCCTTGCTGATCCGGTGTCCACTGCCTTCGAGGGCGCGGGACATAAGAAAATCAAATAAGTCATTCATGTCGAGATAACCTCGATCTAGGGCCTTTAATGCCCGTATGCTTAATTCGTCTAATACGCGTCCCATATCCTCATAAGAGTACCACATTCTCGTCATATGCCGGTCGGCATATGACGAGAATGTGGGGATAAGTTACGGGGGTTTGATTGAGGTAGTGTGGGGGGTCGGGCTACTATCACTAGTATTCAAAGAATCAGAGAAGGTGGTCGGCGCTATATATTCAAATAGAATTTATTTCACGATACGGATGGATAAGAAAAAAATAGTTATAGGGCTTGCGGTTGCGGCTGTCGCGATAGCGGGCGTTTATT
>CAYTBX010000029.1:0-4831 GCA_964436175.1 uncultured Candidatus Saccharibacteria bacterium | reverse complement strand
CGATTAAAACTTGACTTATAAACCATCTAATGGTTAGATTATAACGAACTTTTAAGCATAGGCTTAATTGGAATCAACCGCACCCCACACTCATAGGAAGGAAAATCATGGTGACCGCTCCGACATATCCACGGCCAAGCGACATTCCCGATCAAGACATCAGGGATGCCTTTGCCGAAAACGCAGAAGTCAGATTCTCAGCGAGGAATTACAATTGCGTGGAATACCGATGCATGGGCATCGGTAAACTTGGCTGGTGGATCCCGCTCGAACAAGTCTTACCCGCGCTCGGTATCACGCCACGGATGCTCAGACCCGTTTTCATTCCGCAAACCACATGGAGAAAACGAAGGTTCCCCTTCAACCTGCCGTGGTTCGGATTCAACCCGAACCATAGCAAACTGAAAGCCGTGAACTTCAGAATCCCCAAAAATGTTGCGGAGTACAAACAGCTTGGTAGCTTCCCGTTGGAAGAACAGCGATTTATTGACTTGACAAAAATCCTCGGAAAATCCGTCGCCGTCTGGAGAGAGGACGGAGGCACCGGGGAACACTACTACATCTTCACCGCCCATTCTTCCGGAGAAATCACCAAGCCATCCTGATCCGATCGATTCCGCTCCGCGCATTCGCCTACGGCTTACAGAAAAGTTCATAATCAATGAACTGATCCGTAAGCCGTCTTCTTTTTTAAAAATCAATGGAATCCCACCAAATCCTAATAAACGAATCAGTCATATCATACGCCACCGCAGGACGCGGCGACCGCTCCCTTATCTTTCTCCACGGCTGGCGCTCCAATAAAGAAGCATGGCTACCGATAGCGCATTACATGAAAAACGCCGGCTACCGCCTTATATTCATAGACCTCCCCGGATTCGGCGCGTCCGAAACCCCCAAGCGCCCGTACACGCTCCATGACTATACCGAGACCGTCCGCATATTCGCGGAAAAGCTCGACATAAAAGTCCATGCCGTCATAGGCCACTCCGCCGGCGCACGAATCGCTGCAAAACTCGCTGCAGAAAGTCCGGATTTTATTAACAAGCTCGTGCTCGTCGCAAGCGGCGGCGCACGGCCGGCTTTCGTGGGGCTTAAAGCATGCCTCGCGAAAATCGCGAAGCCCTTTTTCGCTATGGGCTTCATGGCTCCACTTCGCAAAAAACTATACGCCGCGATGGGCGCAGAAGATTATCTCGCAACTCCCGACTTGCAAAAGACGTTCGTGAACATAATAAATGAAAACCTCGACCCACTCCTACCGCGCATCAAAACCGATACGCTCATAGTCTGGGGGGATAAAGACGTTACGGCCCCACTTACATACGGCAAGCATATAGCGAAGCTCATCCCGAGCGCCCGCCTCGAAATTATCGAAAACGCGGGGCATTATTGCTTTAGCGAGAAACCCGAAAAGTTTGCTACACTGCTCGCAAAACATATCGCCGCATGAACCCCCTCCGCCTCATCCGCTACCATATCGCGCTCCTGCAGCTCGAGCAGTACGACCTTAGCCGGTATTTCGGCGTTTTGGCGCGCCGTTATTCGGTAAATGCCGACATGCGCCAAAAAGCGGTATGGACGACGAAGCTTAAGGCGATAACCCTACTCGCCGCAACCCTAGCCGTTCTCATAACCAGCCTCACCTTCTATTCCATAAGCGCCACAGCCGCCGCAATAGTAGCGGCCGTGAGCCTCTTCGTATTTCCCGCTTACCTCGCGCTCGCCGTACTTATAACGTTACCGCTCGACGCATTCGCGAAAGGCCGCATAGTACGCAAAGCAAGGCACAAGCTCGCGCGGTTCCCCAACCTTAAAGTCGTAGCTATTACCGGCAGTTACGGTAAAACCACCATGAAGGCCGTGCTCGCCGCAGTACTTACGGAACGCTTCGTAACACTCGCGACGCCCGAAAGCGTGAACACTCCTATCGGAATCGCCCGCTTCGTACTCGAAAAACTCTCAGCCGAAACCGAAGTCCTCGTGGTAGAAATGGGCGCGTACCGCATGGGCGACATACGCGAACTCTGCGCACTTACCCCGCCTGACGTCGCCGTGCTCACGGGCATCAACGAGGCGCATATCGAACGCTTCGGTAATATCGCAAATACCGTAAACGCAAAATTCGAAATCGTACGATACGCTAAAAAAGGCGGTGTGGCGGTACTGAACGTCGAAGACAAGCGCGTACGTGGAGAGTTCGCCAAAAACCTCAGAGGACATACGGCAATCTTTTACGGCGACACGGCGGGAGATACCGCACGTTACGGAATTGCAGACGTCCGCTTCGAAGCGGACGGCCTGCGGCAGTCCTTCTCCCTTACGAACGCGCACGGCGAGGCGTACCGCCTTATGACCCCGCTCCTTGGCGACTATGCCCCAGCAACGCTCATGGGCGCCGTCTGCGTGGCAGAAACCTTAGGCATGACCCGCGCCGAAATTACGCATGGGGTAGCAATGGCACGCCCCGTAGCGCACCGCTTACAGCCCTTCAACGCCGCAAGTGGAATACTCGTAATAGACGACAGCTACAACGGCAATCCGGACGGCGCGCGGGAGGCGGTGCGGGTACTCGCCCGCTTTAAAAACAAACGGAAGATCTACGTCACCCCCGGCCTCGTCGAAATGGGCTCACGGAGCGCCGAAATCCACCGCTCTATCGGCACGGACCTTGCCGCGGTGGCAGACATCGTAATCCTTATTAAAAACAGCGCGACGGGATTCATAGCCGAAGGTCTAAAAACAGGGGAATTTAAGAACCAAGATATCCTGTGGTTCAATACGGCTGTAGAAGCCCATGCGGCCCTGCCGGCTATCCTAAAGAGCGGGGACGTAGTACTATTCCAAAACGATTGGCCAGATAATTACCTGTAAAACCATGACTATCGGCGTATTTTTCGGGGGCAAGAACCCCGAGCACGACATATCGATACTTACCGGCCACCTCGCGCTCGCGGGGCTTCGCACGGCGAAAATGAACGCAGTTGGCGTCTACGTCGGCAAGGACGGCAGCTGGCACATAGGCGAAGAACTGCATGATATCGCTAACTTCAAAAAGCAGCGCGATTTTTCCGCGCTCGGCAAGTGGCACCTCAACCTTGAGGCTTCGCGCGGCAAAATGGTTTTCAAGCGCAAAGGATTCCTTGGTAAAACCGTTGTGATAGACCTCGCCTTCCCCGCGTTCCACGGCCAAAACGGCGAAGACGGCACAATACAAGGACTCTTCGAAATGCTCGACGTGCCATACGTCGGTTGCGGCGTAGCGGCTTCCGCCATTGCCATGGATAAGGTGCTTACGAAGCAGCTCTACGAGCAAGCGGGATTCCCCACCACGAAGTTCATCTATTTCTATAAGTCCGACTGGGAAGCGAAAAAAGAAGACTACGTTATGAAGATTAATACGGGTCTTGCGTGGCCGCTTTTCGTGAAGCCCGCACGCTTAGGGTCCTCAATAGGCATCGCGAAAGTACGAAACGGCAAAGAGCTCTCCTTCGCGCTCGACGTCGCCTTCCACTACGACGAAAAGGTGATAGTGGAAGAAGGCGTGCCGAACGTTTGCGACCTCACCTGTGCCGTAATCGGCAACGACGTACCGCGCGCCTCCTTAGTACAGGAATCGGTATTCACCGAAGATTTCTTTTCGTACGAAGATAAATACATTTCAGGCGGCGGTGCCCAGCTGGGCAACGCCAAACAAAGCCTCGTGATCCCCGCAGGCATCGACGAAGCGACCACCGCTGCCGTACAGAACCTCGCAAAAGAAGTGTTCTTAAAATTCGAATGTTCCGGCACCGCGCGCGTAGACTTCCTCTTAGACAAGGAATCGAAAAAACTCTACGTGAACGAAATCAACCCGCTCCCCGGAACGCTCTATCATCACCTATGGGAAAAGAGCGGTATTCCGCTACCCGAGCTCGTAAAAAAGCTCGTAGCGCTCGCGATCGAGAAAAATAAGAAAAAGAAAAGTTTTACCTCAACGTTCGTCTCGAATATCCTCGCGCACGCCGACTGGTCGAAAAAACTAGGGAAGGGGAAATAATGCGTCTCTTCGGCGTCGCCGCGTTTCTACTCCTTATCGGCTTTTCGCTGTATTACGTTAAGCTTGCAGGTACGGAAGGGCTTATTATCATCCACTTCTTAGGCGGTCGTGGCGCTGATTTCTTAGGTGATAAGTATGATGCTTTGAGCATGCTCGTAACAGGCAGTATTATAACGGCGCTGAACGCCTGCATAGCGGGCGTACTCCACGGCAGGAACCCCGTCCTCGCACGGCTTACGGGGCTCGTAACGGCTTTTGCCGCCCTCTTGATAGTAATCGCGATATCCTGTATTATTACCGTTAACTAAACGTATATACCTATGGCATTCGCAATCGTAAAAACCGGCGGCAAGCAGTACAAAGTAGCCGTTGGCGAAAAACTTAAGATAGAAACGATAACCCCCGCAGCGGACGGCAGCGTTGTTTTTAACCAAGTCCTCCTCGTCGCCGAAGGCGATAAAGTAAAGGTAGGGACCCCCTTCGTAGACGGCGCCACGGTAACCGCGAAGCTCGTACAGCAGGGCAGGGCGCGCAAAGTCATCGTATTCAAATACCACTCGAAAGCCCGCTACAAAAAGAAAAACGGCCACCGCCAGCAGTTCACGGAAGTGGAGATAACCGGAATCAAATAGTAAAAGAAAAAACCGGCTCAGAAACCGCTGAGTCGGTTTTTTTGATTGATAGAAAGTATACGCATTGCTTAATAAGCCGGCGCGCACGTACTTTTCGGAAACATACTCGCTGCTCTCCTGCGGAGCAGCGGCATTCGCTCTCACCCTAATAAATTCGCCT
>CAYTBX010000028.1:0-5044 GCA_964436175.1 uncultured Candidatus Saccharibacteria bacterium | reverse complement strand
GCGTTCACGGTTTTCTTGTATATTTCGCCGCGCTCCTTGTAGCTCGTGAACATATCGAAGCTCGCGGCGGCGGGAGAAAAGACTATAACAGCGGATTCCTTCTGTGCTGCCAGCTCCTTTGCACGGGCGAACGCCGTCTTTAAGGCGTCTTTGATGTCGCTCGCCATAACGACAGTACGCTTCACTGCCTTGATCTCATGCGCTATTTTTTCACGGTTTTCGCCAAAGAGCACCACGAGCTCCACGCTCGATTTTTTAAGCGCCGCGGCAAGCGCCGCATAACTCAAGCCCTTATCTTTGCCGCCGGCAATAAGCACTACGGGCTCCTTAAAGGAGAGTATGGCTGCCGCCGTAGCGACAGGGTTCGTCCCTGCCGAGTCATTATAGAAAGTAATACTCTTGATCTTCTTCACGAGTTCGAGCCGGTGTTCGATTCCGGTGAACTTCTTAACCGTTTTTTCGATAATACTCCCCGAACAGCCGCATGTGCGAGCCACCGCAGCAGCCATCTCGAAGTTCTTACGTAAATTGTCCTGCTTGGGGGTTATGCCGTGCTTACGAGCAGGGCTTTTCGCCGCAATGCGAACGGAGCCAGTATTCGTTGTATAAAAGAAGATACGGCCAGACTTCTTTTGAAAGCGGCCGATATTCGCCTTCGCGTCGTAGTATTCGCGCAAATCCTTGTGCGCGTCTAGGTGGTCGGGGAAAATATCTAAAACTACGGCGATATCCGGCGACATCGCCATGTCCTGCAACTGGAAGCTCGAAAGCTCGAGGACTACATAATCAGCCTTCTTCGCCGCTGCAAGCGACTCGATCATGGGCTTACCCATATTACCGGCGAGTACTGCCTTATATTTGGCATTCTTAAGCATCTGGAAAATGAGCGTGCTCGTCGTTCCCTTGCCTTTAGTGCCCGTAACCCCAATAACCATAGGCTTGCCGCTTTTAGCGGACTGACGCGCCGCATAGACTTCGTCGAAGAAGAGCTTCGTCTGGCTCGAAACCGCTACGCCCTTTTTTACGGCGTTTTGGATTTCGGGCGTGAGGTAGGGAATACCAGGGGAACGGAAAATAATATCAAACGAAGCGACATCTTTTAAGTAGCCGATACCCAGCCGGTACGGAACGCCAAGTTTTTTAAGCTCAGACGCAAGCGCCTCGTTGCGGTCGAGCACCGTAATAACCGCTTTCTTATAGCGGGGGGATTTTTTAAGGAAGGTAAGTAGCGTCCTACCTTCGCTACCGAAGCCTAAAACGGCAATATTCATCGCCTTCACCCTAGCATTTACAGGGGATTATTTCAATATTTGTGAGGATATTTATGCGTTTGCGGATAATTGACCAAAGGATAAAAAAACTATTAAATAGTGGCGCGCTGGGAGATGGTCTCTTAGCAGGTGAATGTGGTTGTAACTACAAGGAGTCCGCATGTCACGCATGCTGTTTGAAAAATCAATCGAAAAGTTACGCGACGCGTTTAGAGAAGCGTATCCATACACCGCAAGCAGGCTAAAGCTTTGTGGACCCGATGTGTATACATGGATTAAGAAAGAGGAGTACGCCCGCACCCCACAATGCGACATATGGTGGCAATTATTGTGGGACATGAATAACAAGGAAGAATTGATGGCTGCAACAATAAGCCATATGGGTGAGCGGAGAATGGACGAGGTGCTTCAAGAATACGGCGAACCAAAACTAATTAAGCCCGACAAGCTGCTTTCGGCAAGTAACCTTGCGGTGGCGAGCATGAGGGCAAAGGCGGTGTATCGAGGATATGACGACGCACTACTTGTCGTTTTAGGCATTCCACGGGGTCATGAGCGCCGCATAATTTGCGTAGAAGAAACGTCGAGAATTAGCGATGCCACATGGAAAGATATTTTGCAGGCAGTGTTTTCTGCATGGGAAGAAAAGCGCACTCACTATACAGTGCCTGCGCGCGCATTTATGTGTGCGTGGCTTGCCGGCGTGGTAGATGCCATGAAACGTAATGCGATGGAGGCGTTTGATGCCGCCGTCGGCTTGTATGACAAGGGCAAAAAAATCCTAAGGGCTGATTCGGTTTTTGTGTACGGATACGGCACAGGTAGTACGCTCGGCGCCCTATATAGCACACCCTCGTTTGCAGAACACAAAATGAGCCTACCAAAGTACCTCGGTAAGCGCCTCTATGCATTAGAAGGCGCAGGAATGTCCTTTGAGGAATTTATTTTTCATTGCTTAATGAGTAAAGAACTTGAGCACAGAAAGGAGGATAAGCTACGCATATTAGTGGAAAATGGCGAGCTATGTCGAGTGCGATTTACGGATCAGACAGTACTCTTTACACCTGAACGATTTTGCAGGCACTACCCGCCAAACGACAACCCCATCGATATCTTCTAAGAAATCCGCCAACCAAGGCCGCTCGGTACCCACCGATGCGGCTTTTCTTTTTTATTTATTAATGAAGGTCCCGTAAAATGAATTGCGCGGCAATTCATCACGGGACTCGCATAAAGCAAAAACCTGCAAATATTTGCAGGTTTTTGCTTTATGCGAGTCCCGTGATGAATTGCCGCGCAATTCATTTTACGGGACCTTCATTAATAAATAAAAAAGAAAAGCCGCATCGGTGGGTACCGAGCGGCCTTGGTTGGCGGATTTCTTAGAAGATATCGATGGGGTTGTCGTTTGGCGGGTAGTGCCTGCAAAATCGTTCAGGTGTAAAGAGTACTGTCTGATCCGTAAATCGCACTCGACATAGCTCGCCATTTTCCACTAATATGCGTAGCTTATCCTCCTTTCTGTGCTCAAGTTCTTTACTCATTAAGCAATGAAAAATAAATTCCTCAAAGGACATTCCTGCGCCTTCTAATGCATAGAGGCGCTTACCGAGGTACTTTGGTAGGCTCATTTTGTGTTCTGCAAACGAGGGTGTGCTATATAGGGCGCCGAGCGTACTACCTGTGCCGTATCCGTACACAAAAACCGAATCAGCCCTTAGGATTTTTTTGCCCTTGTCATACAAGCCGACGGCGGCATCAAACGCCTCCATCGCATTACGTTTCATGGCATCTACCACGCCGGCAAGCCACGCACACATAAATGCGCGCGCAGGCACTGTATAGTGAGTGCGCTTTTCTTCCCATGCAGAAAACACTGCCTGCAAAATATCTTTCCATGTGGCATCGCTAATTCTCGACGTTTCTTCTACGCAAATTATGCGGCGCTCATGACCCCGTGGAATGCCTAAAACGACAAGTAGTGCGTCGTCATATCCTCGATACACCGCCTTTGCCCTCATGCTCGCCACCGCAAGGTTACTTGCCGAAAGCAGCTTGTCGGGCTTAATTAGTTTTGGTTCGCCGTATTCTTGAAGCACCTCGTCCATTCTCCGCTCACCCATATGGCTTATTGTTGCAGCCATCAATTCTTCCTTGTTATTCATGTCCCACAATAATTGCCACCATATGTCGCATTGTGGGGTGCGGGCGTACTCCTCTTTCTTAATCCATGTATACACATCGGGTCCACAAAGCTTTAGCCTGCTTGCGGTGTATGGATACGCTTCTCTAAACGCGTCGCGTAACTTTTCGATTGATTTTTCAAACAGCATGCGTGACATGCGGACTCCTTGTAGTTACAACCACATTCACCTGCTAAGAGACCATCTCCCAGCGCGCCACTATTTAATAGTTTTTTTATCCTTTGGTCAATTATCCGCAAACGCATAAATATCCTCACAAATATTGAAATAATCCCCTGTAAATGCTAGGGTGAAGGCGATGAATATTGCCGTTTTAGGCTTCGGTAGCGAAGGTAGGACGCTACTTACCTTCCTTAAAAAATCCCCCCGCTATAAGAAAGCGGTTATTACGGTGCTCGACCGCAACGAGGCGCTTGCGTCTGAGCTTAAAAAACTTGGCGTTCCGTACCGGCTGGGTATCGGCTACTTAAAAGATGTCGCTTCGTTTGATATTATTTTCCGTTCCCCTGGTATTCCCTACCTCACGCCCGAAATCCAAAACGCCGTAAAAAAGGGCGTAGCGGTTTCGAGCCAGACGAAGCTCTTCTTCGACGAAGTCTATGCGGCGCGTCAGTCCGCTAAAAGCGGCAAGCCTATGGTTATTGGGGTTACGGGCACTAAAGGCAAGGGAACGACGAGCACGCTCATTTTCCAGATGCTTAAGAATGCCAAATATAAGGCAGTACTCGCCGGTAATATGGGTAAGCCCATGATCGAGTCGCTTGCAGCGGCGAAGAAGGCTGATTATGTAGTCCTCGAGCTTTCGAGCTTCCAGTTGCAGGACATGGCGATGTCGCCGGATATCGCCGTAGTTTTAGATATTTTCCCCGACCACCTAGACGCGCACAAGGATTTGCGCGAATACTACGACGCGAAGGCGAATATCGGCCGCTTTCAAAAGAAGTCTGGCCGTATCTTCTTTTATACAACGAATACTGGCTCCGTTCGCATTGCGGCGAAAAGCCCTGCTCGTAAGCACGGCATAACCCCCAAGCAGGACAATTTACGTAAGAACTTCGAGATGGCTGCTGCGGTGGCTCGCACATGCGGCTGTTCGGGGAGTATTATCGAAAAAACGGTTAAGAAGTTCACCGGAATCGAACACCGGCTCGAACTCGTGAAGAAGATCAAGAGTATTACTTTCTATAATGACTCGGCAGGGACGAACCCTGTCGCTACGGCGGCAGCCATACTCTCCTTTAAGGAGCCCGTAGTGCTTATTGCCGGCGGCAAAGATAAGGGCTTGAGTTATGCGGCGCTTGCCGCGGCGCTTAAAAAATCGAGCGTGGAGCTCGTGGTGCTCTTTGGCGAAAACCGTGAAAAAATAGCGCATGAGATCAAGGCAGTGAAGCGTACTGTCGTTATGGCGAGCGACATCAAAGACGCCTTAAAGACGGCGTTCGCCCGTGCAAAGGAGCTGGCAGCACAGAAGGAATCCGCTGTTATAGTCTTTTCTCCCGCCGCCGCGAGCTTCGATATGTTCACGAGCTACAAGGAGCGCGGCGAAATATACAAGAAAACCGTGAACGC
>CAYTBX010000027.1:0-5112 GCA_964436175.1 uncultured Candidatus Saccharibacteria bacterium | reverse complement strand
CAATTCGTTTTCATGACGCTCACGCTCATTGCGACCGTAGCGTGGCTTACGAAATGCATTAAGCGGGGGAAGATCGACTACGCGAAAAATTATGCGGGTATTCCGCTTGTGGCGCTCGTTATTTTCGTACTGATCTCTGCATTCTTTTCCGGCGCGCGCGGCATAAGCCTTATGGGCACGACAGGCGGGGAGGCGGATACGGCGCTTGCCGTAACCGGCTTCGCGCTTTTGTACTTCCTCGTCTCGGTTTCCTTTAAAGATAAGGGCGATATTAAAGCCGCTTTCATGGCGCTTATGGCATCCGGTTCCCTTGCGGTCCTCTACGTAGCCGCGCAAGCCGTGGGACTCACGGGTAACTTCAATCCGGTAGGTACCATGAATGCGTTCGGGTTGTATGCTGGCTTCGTGGGTATTCTCGCTTTCGGCATTTGCCGGTACGCGCCCGTTACGCGGCGCATGCGCATAGGGGCGGGAATTCTTGCAGCTATTTCTTTAATCCTCGTTTTCCTTATAGGCTACTGGGCTTCGTTTCTTGGGCTTGTGCTTGCTCTCTCGCTCCTCGTTTATTTCAGTGCGCGGACTGAAGACAAGAAAGACGCACGCCGGAAGAATTTTGCGGCGCTCGCGGTTATTACCCTTTCCGTATGCATGCTCGTGCTCGCGACCGGCGTCGTAAATGTGCCCGTGCCGCGTATCGCGGCCGCTCCCGAAGTAGCCCCGAGCGTAGGCGCCTCGTTACGCATTGCAGCAGCTACCGCACGCGGAGGAGTGAAGAACTTCCTTTTGGGGTCCGGCCCGTCGACGTACCAATACGAATACGCACTGCATCATGACGCGAGCTTGAACGGGACGCTTTTTTGGAACGTGCAGTTTACGCAGGGGTTCAACGGCATCCTTACCGCCCTCGTTTCGTGGGGGATTTTCGGTACGATCTTCTTTGTGCTCTTTATTCTGATGATTATCCACACGATGGTCCGTTTAGCGGCTAACCGCCGTATGGACCACGTAACGGCGGCGACCGTCGCCCTTACCGCGTATTCCGTCCTTACGCTTTTCCTCTATCCGCAGAATTTCGTTTTATATTTCCTCTTTTTCGCCTTCGCGGGAATCATTACCGCACTATCCGCGGAGGGTAAGGGTGGATATGGCGCGTTCGCGATGCCGTTGGGGGTAACCCTGATGCTCGCTGTCGCCCTCGCTATTGGCTTGCTCTATGTAAATGGCAGGCGGTACGTGGCGGGCGTGCAGTTTGGCCGTGGCGTGGCGCTTGCAACCGAAACGAAGGATATTGCGAAAGCCTTACCACTTCTTGTTTCTGGTAGCGCGCTTGATTCGCAAAACGACGCGTATCTCGGAGTCCTTGCTTCGGCATATCTTGCTCATGCGAACGCTCTTGCCGCGCAGACTGGTACGGCTCCTGCTGCGGATCTGCAAAAGCAGGTCGCGGACGCCGTGTCCGCCGCCACTGCCGCAGCTGAGCGTGCGACGCAGGTGAATCCCTTGAGCGCCGCGAACTGGATTGCGCTTGCGCAGGTGTACGAGGCGGTTTCACCTTTTAATGTGAATGCTGCCGCATCTATTTTTCCTATATACGGCAAGGCCGCTTCGCTTGACCCTATAAACCCGGCGATCCCCCTGTACGTGGGTAATGCGCATCGCGCGATGAAGAAATATGATGCGGCGGAGAGAGAATATGAGGCGGCGCTCGCCCTTAAGCCGGATTACGTGCAGGCGGGGTTCGCCCTCGGTTCGCTTGAGTACCAACTGGGCCGCTTCGGGAAGGCGCGGGAAGTTTTAGAACAGGTCGTGAGCGTTTCGCCCGACTATGCGAACGCGTTGTACTTCCTTGGTCTTTCGTATGACAAGCTCGGTGACCGTACGAATGCTATTGCCGCGCTTGAGCGCGTAGCGCAATTGAATCCGGAGAATGCAGAATTAAAAACTATTATCAGTAATCTTCGCGCCGGCAAATCTGCAGAATGAAAATATACCGCCTTATTGTAGCCGTTACGGGCATGCTTGCATGCGGTATTGCCGCTTTCGCTTTTGCGCAGATGATGCCGTATACGCCGCCTTCTGACGGCACGGGTACTACGGGAGGAGCGATGTATCCTACGGGTGGGTCAACGGGTACAGGAACTGGTACAGGCGGCACTACGTATGATCCGTACGCCGGTACGACGGGTAGTGGCACGGGTTCAACTGGCTCTGGAAGCGGTACGACGACGGGGACAACAACGACGACCCCTCCGCCAAGTGGGGGAACGCAGCCACCATCTGATCCGTATGGTGGGTATACGCCCCCGCCTACCGGCACTACGACGCAGCAGCCGAATCCTGACCCCGTAAACGACGACCCGTATTTCGGCGACTGGTACGGCTATGCGGAGGATTTTCAAAGCCAGCTTGACGTGATCGCGAAAAAACCAAAGAAGCCTAAGAAGGCGTATTTGGGTATTTCTGTTTTTGGTAGGTCGGATATTCAGCGTATGCCGTTTTCCGGCAGCGCGCTCGGCGCTAATTGGCGCGTGGGCGGTACGGCGACTGACCCTATCGCGCAGGGCACGCTTACGGGTAAGGGGTCGCGCACGGGTATCCGCGTGGGCCTCTACACCGGCTCGGTGTACGCGCAGTTCGACGGTAATAAATCCAACTGGGTGGCGAATTATTATTCGGAAAGTGGCGCACAGCGCAGTGAACTCTATAGCGGCAAGAGCGGTATTTATCAGGAAGAGACGTCTCTCGACGCAGATGGCAATGCGCGGAAGCTTGGATTGCTACTTACGGGGAAGACCCTTTTCGGTACCTACGAAGGCGGATCGTTTTTCATAGTTGATGCGGATGCGTTGCCGGACGCCGCGCCTGGAGCGTGGACGGGTATTTCGATTCCGCAGGGGAGTGGCCCTTTAATACCCACGGAAAAGATTATCGAGCTTTTAACAAAGGCAGGAATCGCCGTGCGCGACATGTTCGTTTCCGTAGCGCACGCGGCGCAGTCCCTTACGCCTGCGCAGATTTTCGACCGCTTAGCCGCGTACAAAAAGGTGGTGAATAATATGCAAGGTATACAGCAGAAGTTCGCGGCGTTTGATTTTAACGACCCAGATTTAGACTACGACGCGGTGCAGGAGCTTGTTGATGCCTACGATACGGACCAAAAGAAGCTCGACTACTTGGTAACTCAGCTCGGTAGGGCGCGGCTCTTCGTGCGCGGCGGTGATTGGCTTTCGACTGGTGGCAACGCGGCGTACACGCTTATGGATGAGGGGGTTGATATGGTGCCGGCTGTGCTCGTAAGTCAAGTATCCGGCCCGTTCGATTTCTATACAGTGCAGACCGTTGATGAAAAAGAAAAGTTGTTCGCCGGCACGTGTACGGGCAGGAACGACCCTACGACCGGCGAGCAGGTTGCGTGTGCATTGCGTAAACCGACGGCAGCGCAATCGAAAGCGGTTTTGAAGGCGAACGAGCAGTATCTTACACTTGCATCCCAAGCGCACGACGCCTTGGGAGGTATAGAATCCGCCCTCTTCGCCCCCGCGGAATAAACCCGCTCTGGCGCTTGCTTGACACCGCGCTTTCTATGGCTATACTCATAGGTACTGAAAGATATGACAGTGGAATAGAAATACCCCTCTTCCGTGGCTTGTATCGTAGGCCGCGACTAGCGGTTTTTTCTTCCAAAGGCGCACCCCCGAGAGTCGTTTGATAATTCCATACAATAAAGCAAGCAAAGTCCATGCATCTATTTTTATGATGGGTGCAGGGGCAAGTAAAAGTATATCTCGGTCATCGCGCCTTAAAAGCCTCCTTGCACTAAAGTGCAAGGCATCAGGGGGCTTTTGCTCCCAGAAGAGCTAGCTCCGCTAGTTATCTGGCAAAGCTCGCATGTAATGCGAGCATAGGTAGTAAGCGTTGCGATGGCCGGTTAATCGCATTTAAGGGCGTATGGTGGATGCCTTGGCACATAACAGCGATGAAGGACGTGGCGTAGCTGCGATAAGCTTCGGGGAGGCGTTGAGCGGCCTTTGATCCGGAGATTTCCGAATGGGGAAACCTTACTGCGTAAACCGCAGTAGCCTTCGTGTTAAAACGAAGGAGCGTACCCGCTGAACTGAAACATCTTAGTAAGCGGAGGAACAGAAAACAATGCAACGTAAGTTGCGACATTCCCGAAGTAGCGGCGAGCGAAAGGGGAAGAGCCCAAACCCAATTACCAGACGCAAGTCAAAATAAGTGGGGGTCATAAGGTAGAGATTTTTTAGAGTCATGCGACAGGTTCTAGTAATATAGTAGCCTGTCGTATGATCCTAGAAGAGGAGTAAAAAAACTGCCTGTTAGCCGAATCCGCTGGAAAGCGGAACCAAAGCGGGTGATAGTCCCGTAGGCGAAAATACGCAGACTCTTTTATCTTTATTCTTGAGTAGTTCGAGGCAAGCATACCTTGAATGAATTCGCCAGTACTATCTGGTAAGGCTAAATATGTTATGTGACCGATAGTGAACTAGTACCGTGAGGGAAAGGTGAAAAGCAGGCCGGTGAGGCCGATGAAATAGAATCTGAAACCATACGTTTACAAGGAACTGACGAGCGCAAGCTCTACAGTGTGCCTATTGAAGAATGAGCCAACGAGTTTATGGGTGTGGCCCGGCTAAGTTTTTAGGGACGGAGCCATAGGGAAACCGAGTGTTAATAGCGCGTTTGTCGCATCCATAAGACCCGAAACCAGAGCGAGCTTGCCGTGAGCAGGGTGAACCCCGAGTAATGTCGGGAGGAGGCCCGAACCGGTTGGTTGTTCAAAACCTTCGGATGACTTGCGGTAAGAAGTGAAAAGCTAATCGAGCCTGGTAATAGCTGGTTTTCTCCGAAACAGTTTTTCGACTGGCGGCCGTGTCCCTGTCAAAAGGGTATAAATATGAAGGGGGTAAAGCACTGGATGGTCTGTAATGGGGGCAACTCCGGCAAACCAATCAAACTCTGAATACCTTCATATCGTCGCGGCTAGTTAGGCTACGGAGGCTAAGCCCCGTGGTCGCGAGGGGAAGAACCCAGATCGCAAGCTAAGGTCCCTAAATCAATGCTAAGTGTTAAAGGTGGTCGCAAACCTATGAC
>CAYTBX010000026.1:3038-5182 GCA_964436175.1 uncultured Candidatus Saccharibacteria bacterium | reverse complement strand
AATACCTTTACCGTCGGCTCCACGAAGCCCGAACTGGGGGTAGAAATCTGCTCGAAGTGCCACCCGTTCTTTACGGGAGAAGAGCGCACCCTCGACGTCGCGGGCCGCATCGACAAGTTCAAGGCACGTCAGGCGAAAGCCGCTTCGACAGTTAAGACCGTAAAGAAGCCGCGCGTACCAAAGGTAGAGAAAGCGAAAAAGGCGTAAACGCGAATATGCAGACGGCAATCCTTGAAGTGAGGGCCGGAGCGGGCGGCGACGAAGCCGCCCTTTTCGCGGGCGATTTAGTGCGCATGTACGAACGCTATGCCGCAACGCAGGGCTGGCGCTTCACAATAATCGACGCTAACCAGAACGACCTAAACGGCTATAAGACGTTCGTCGGCAAGGTAACCGGCGAAGGGGCATTTACCGCACTCATGAACGAAAGCGGCACGCACCGCGTGCAGCGCGTCCCCTCCACCGAAAAGCAGGGCCGCGTACATACCTCTACCGTTACCGTAGCCGTACTCCCCGAAGTGGAGGCGAAGGAAGTAGTAATACACCCGAACGACCTCGAAGTTACCTTTTCCCGCAGCGGCGGCCCGGGCGGCCAGAACGTGAATAAGGTGGAAAGCGCCGTGCGTATTCACCACAAACCGACGGGTATCGTAATATCCTCCCGCGCAGAGCGCACGCAAAACGGCAATCGCGAAGCGGCGCTCGTAATCTTGCGCGCTAAATTATTTGAACTAAACCGACTTGAGGCAACGGGCGCTTTAACTGCCGACCGTAAAGAACAGGTGGGCACCGGCGACCGCAGCGAAAAAATCCGCACGTACAACTTCCCCGACGACCGCATTACCGACCACCGCATCGGCAAAAAGTGGCATAACATAGAAAAGATTCTCGAAGGCAATTTCGAGCCTATTGCGAAGGCGTTTAGAAAAGAACAATAAGCAAAAAATAACCCGCATCATGCGGGTTATTTTTTGCATAAAAAAACGGCCGCCAGTGATGTCCTGACGGCTGTCTTGTTCGGTACTTGATTTCATCGGCGGGCGAGATCACTCACATGCTCTGGCCGACCTTGCACGACCTTCAAATGGTCGTTAATTGGCGAAGCCTCGGAGAGCGTCGCATTCAAATCCTCGCGCGGTGCGGCCGGATCAAAGGAATCTGCGCCGTGCGCTTCAGCTTGAAGCACGACGTCGGGATCCTCATCGTCGCCAGTCTTCACCCGACGCGACAATCCTTCAGGATCGAGCTCCAAGAGCAAGGCGTCCATAACCTGAACGAAATTGTTCATGACGCGAGCACGGAGAATGCTCGCAAGTAATTGTGCGCGAGCAATATGCGCCTCGTCATGCGCCTTCATGATTATCTCAACAAAGTCCTGAAATGCAGCGTCTGTCACGGCAAACTCCTTTACGAAATCAAAGTTTTTTGGGATACGGAACTGGATTATTTATACCATAGATATTATTATCCGTCAATAGCACTTAAAGCGTAGCCATACCGGCATTCTGCAATGCAGCAATATCGTTCTCAAACTGCGCAGCCTTCTTTACCACCCGCTCGCCGTACGTCCATAAGTAGTTTTGCCACCGGCCGCCCGCGTAATAGCGCGCCGCGGCGCGGCGGTATGCCGTTGCGTCTACCTCCGTCCCCGCCCCCGCGTCTTTCATGTAAAGGGCTGTCGCCACAAACGCGTCCGCGTGCCGCCACGGCGACGGCGGGTTATTACCGGTAAGCGCCTGTATACGCGGCACGAACCCCTTCCATGTTGCGGGGATAAATTGCGAAACGCCCATAGCGCCGCCGTAGGCGCCGTCTGAGTTTGCGCACGAAACGAGCGTGGTATCAGGGTTCATCCCTAACTGCGCCGTAAGCTCGAGAAAAATAGGGATGTCGCGCGTGGGGTGCATGGACTTTTGGTACGTACACCGGCCCACGTTTTTACCTAAGGCGGATTCGCCATCCAGCACCGCAAGGAGCAAGGCGGGGCGGATGCCCACTATACCAGATGCGGACTTAGCTATTTGATACGCCTTCTCGAACGTAAGCGCTCCCCCGCCGGCGAATTCGAATATACGGCTGCGGATCTGCGCCGCCGTCTTTTGGGATTCTTTCAAAAGAGCTTGGTACTGGCCCTCCTGCCCTTT
>CAYTBX010000026.1:0-2938 GCA_964436175.1 uncultured Candidatus Saccharibacteria bacterium | reverse complement strand
TGCAAGGACTGGAGCGCGGCTTCGAGCATTTCGGTATTCGACTGGAGCTTCTCAGTAGTCACCTTAATATCCCCGTGGTTTTTAGCAATCTCCTTATCGAGCTTCGAAAGCGATAATGTTATCGCCTTGATTTCCAAATTGAGCTTCTTCGTTTTGGCGTTCATCGTGGCGATTTCGCCATTCAACGTCTTACCCTGCTTCTGGTACGTGCCGATTGTTTTTTCGTACGCCTCGATTTGCGCCTCGATTTCTTTTAATTGCGCCTCAAGAACAGCCCGCTCGGCGGCGGACGTCGTTTGGCCGTACGCAAAAAACGGCGTGATAAGCAAAAACAATACGAATGCGGCGAAATGCCTCATGTGTATATATAACGATACCACGCCCAAAGAAGCACGAAAAATCCCCGCTTAGGGGGATTTTTCAACGTACGATAAGGATATTATTTAGCAGAATCTTCCTTTTCGGCTTTCGCCTTCTCGCGCGCCGCCTTCTGTTCGTCCGTCTCCGACTTCACGTCGTCCATGGTCATGGCGGGAGCGGCGACTTCTTCCTCACGCTGGGCGGCAACGGTTGCAACCATCGCGTCTGACTCAGCTTGAATAGAAGCCTTTTTCGAAATCACGAGATCCTTCACAAGGATGCTGTCGCCTACGTTTACGAGCTTGCCAAGGTCAACTGTCAAAGCGTGCGGCATGTCGGCCGGCAACGCCTCTACTTCTAAATCAGATACCGCCTTCACAAGCACGGCACCCGCCTTTACTGCGGGCGATTCGCCCACGAACTCCACCGGCACGTACGCCGTAATCTTTTGGTCCATGCGCACTTGGCGGAAGTCTGCGTGCTCCACGACGCCCGAAAACGAATCGCGCACCACGTCTTGGATAAGAACCGAAACCTTAGCGCCGGCGGCGTCCAAAGTGACGACAGTTGTCTCGCCTGCCGCCTTGTAGGCCTTCGCGAATTCTTTCGCAGGTACGGCAACGTGGACGTTGTCGAAGCCGTTACCGTAGACCTCGCCAATTACGAAGCCCTTCTTACGCCATTCTTTTGCCGCGCTACGGCCTACCGCCGTGCGCACCTCCGCTTTAAGTTCCATATAAGTCCCGTAACTATACCACGCTTACCCCGATTATTCAATATGCGCTTATTTTCGCCTTGATTGTCTGATAAACGGCTTCTTCCCCTGCGGCGAGCAACTTATAGGGCGCGACTTCGTTAGGCATTCCTTTAAGCGATTCCTCGAGCTTTTCGCGCCACGCGCGCCGGATTTCGGTATTGATATGGATTACGGTTATACCCGCATTAATAGCCGCGCGGATATCGGCATCCGTATTGCCGCTCGCCCCATGGAGTACTAACGGGATTTTTACAGCTTCTTTTATTTTTTTGATAAGTGGAATGTCGAGCGCTGGCTCATGGCCGGACTTAAGCATTCCGTGGACGTTACCAACGGCAGGCGCAAACATATCCACGCCGGTTTCGCCCGCGAAACGAACGGCTTCCTCCATAGTCGTTTTTTGCACGCCGTCCGGCACTTTTTCTAAAACTTCGGACTTGGTGCCAATATATCCCAACTCGCCTTCCACGATAATGCGCGGGTTCGCCATGCGCACGTATTCCACTACACGCCTCGTTTCGCGGATATTCTCAGCTAAGGATAGCGCGGAGCCGTCGAATATCACGGCGTCGAACCCCGCCTCGACCGCCGCCTTAATCCCCGTAAACGATTTCGTATGGTCGGCATTCAAATATATTCGCACTCCCGCCGCGCGATAACTTTTTATTAAAGCAACGGCCTCACGCAAACCAACAAAATCCCGCTCGCCCTCCGAAAGCCCCATGATAATCGGCGCGTTTAAATCCCGCGCCACGCGCGCGGCGGCTTTGAGCGCCGTCAATTCCGAAAAATTAAAATGCCATATGACGCCCCCGCGCGAAGCGGCATCGCATATAACATCACGCAATGACTGCATATAAAAAGTATACCACTACCCCACTTCGCCCTGCAGGCTATGCGGGGTTATTTTCACTGCGGCAAAAATAAAACCGCCCCTACACAACATGTGCGGGGCGGATGACGATAACGTCGTCTCGAATCAGTTTGTCACGGTCCTTACGCCAATCAACCTCTATCGGATGATCATGCGAAAGAATAGTGCCACGCAGTTTCTCATACGCGTCGCCGGATGCCCGCGCGGTGTTGCAATGATGGCACTCCTCAAGCGTCGCCAAAACCATGTCAGACCGAGCATACATCAAGCCGTTAATATCCGGATGAGTATGTGCCACGAGCGTGAAATCGCTTTCAACGCATGCATGCTGCGCGACGCTCAGCATGCTGATTGCGATACCGTCATCCTCCCTTTTCCGACCATGGTGGTAGAAAAAGAAATTATTGCCGGCTCCCGCGACGTCGTGCGGGGGGTTGGGGAAGAAATGGATATGCGGAGGAATGGCAAATTTCTTCGGCATCATTTCGGCTAAACGCAATCCATCACGCAACCACCCGACATATCGCTTGAATTGTTCGGAGGTCAAGCGAATGCCATCAACGATAACCGGAATGCTATTGTGCAATTCGGTTAAAATTTCTTCCCGCCAAGAATCCTCTTTGTAAAGATTCTCCATCCATTCCAAGGCGTTCGTAGGCATGATGACCACCTTCTAGTAAGTTTTCAGTGAGCAGCTAACAACAGTGCTATTTTGCACTATTTAAGCAGTTTTGTCAAATATTACACCGCAAACCAGCCCTGCACGATATTCCTCCGACTCATGTCTTCGAGTTCCTTCACGCTGAAATAATCCGTAAAGATTTTATTCCATAGCGCCTCCTGCTCGTGGTAGAGGTACTTCACCTGCTTTTGCTTTACGAGAGTCATCACCACGTCGCCTAAGTTAAAGCTAATGAGGGCGTCTTCACCTAAATCAGTCTTGAAAA
>CAYTBX010000025.1:0-5785 GCA_964436175.1 uncultured Candidatus Saccharibacteria bacterium | reverse complement strand
CCCGTGGAGCGCGTCTACCACATACAGAAAATTTCGCAGGAAGTTATTTCTTTGGAATCGCCTTTGGGTGACGGCAGTGATGACGACGATTCCGTACTCGCGAACTTCATACAGGACGAAAAGACCCTGTCGCCCCAACAGTCTGCCTCGCAAGCATTGCTTCGCGAGCGTATTAGGAAAATTTTGGAAGATTTGGCGCCGCGCGAGCAAAAGATTTTAGGTATGCGCTTTGGCTTGGACGACGGCGTGACGCACACCTTGGAGGAGGTGGGTAAGCAGTTCGGCGTTACCCGCGAACGCATCCGGCAGATCGAAGCAAAGGCCTTGGCGCGCATCCGCGGCCACGAGCACGCGCACATGCTCGAAGGGTATTAACGAAAAGCCGTTAGGCTTTAGGCGCTAGGGAATTAGGATGGTGGGGTGGTGAATAGAAAAATATGCCGGATTCCGCAGGGGGTCCGGCATATTTGTTTGTTCGGGTAAGAAAAAACCCCACGTGCATCCCGCTCACCAGCGCGACACGTGGGGTTTTCGCCTTGTCTTCCTGCTAATACGTCGGGATAGGCCTTCTCCGACTTTAGGTTTTTTAGGGCGGGCGCTTCGTGATCCTGAAGCAACGAAGGCCGGCCGCGGGGCGGACGCCCGAGTTTTTTCCGCTAAACCATGCAGGGCACCGGACGGACCCCTCGTCAGTCCGGTGGCTAACTTCTTCTTCCTTGAAGTTCTGAAATTACTATAATCCATATCGCCATATACGTCAAGCTGTCTTCCTTGTACCCCCATACAGGGTATGGTATAGTAAACGTATCATGAAAAAGCAGATTATATCTGGTTTTTTTATTGCCCAGGGGGCCTTTTTTGGGCTTTCTGTGGGTAACGCTAGCGCGGCAACATTGCCCCCGGGCAACCCGTTTTACTTCGTGCAGGACGGTATGCGGAGCCTGCGTCGCGCGCTTACTTTTAACCCCGTTTCGCGGGCCGTCCTCGAATTGAGGTTAGTTTCCGAACGCCGTGCTGATATTAAAGAAGTCCTTACGGCTAAGAAGGACGAGGAGACTATTTTTACCGCCCTTACAGCATACGACGATGAAGTTGATTCCCTTGCTGGGTACGCGAAGGGTATAGGCGACGATCAGGTTCTAACGGGCGTTGCGGAAGTGTTTATCGCACACACGCAGTTCTTTAATACGCTTCTTGGTGATGAGAGCGTCGCCTCGAGCGTTGGCACGCGCGCAGGAGTAATTGCCTCGCGTGACAACCTTATCCGTCTCGTTCTTGAGACGTTCGGCCAGAACGGCCATGGGGCGTTCCGCAGCCGCGCGCAGGCGTTCGTAGTAGGAGATTCAGGCGCGTACCGCGAGCTGTATGCCTTGGATGCGCTTACGGGTCTTAGCAGGGCAGTTGCCTCGCCGAACATGACACGCGAGATCGCGCTTTTTAAGGAAGATATGGCGACGACGCTTGTGGGTAAGTTAAAGAAAGGGTCAATTACGGCCGATAAACTTTCATCGCTTCCGGGCGACCCCGTGATGCGGTTTTATTCCATAGCCGCCATGCGCGACCGCGCGGGCGATATCGAAACTAAAAATACGTTGACGCTTGCGAGCCAGAGCGTTCAATCTCTTGCCGCGCAGTCCCGTTTTATGACAGCGCACGAGGCGCGTACGGCAATCGCGTACGCATCTGCCGTTGCTGCTATGCAGGGAGCGAAGGGCGATCAAGTGGATTACTTTATCCAGCAGGCGAACCGCTTTATGGAAGACGGCGCATACGACTTGGCTTTTCAGCACGGCGTGCTTGCGGCAGGCGCGGCAACGGACGCCTTACTTGCAAACACCTTACCCACGGAGGATTTGCGGGACGAACTCGCGCTTGTGAAGCGGCAGTACGACGCGGTGCGAGTGAAGCCTGCATTCATAGATAAGCGTATTGCTGCTGTGGCGGATGCTGTAGGTAAGGTACCCACGCAGAGCACCCTTACGGCTATCCGCGAGATAAAGCTCGTCTTGGCGCTTCTCGGTAATTAGGTTCTAGTATACGATAGGTAAGAAATGAAAGCGGAGGAAATTCGCAAACGGTTTTTAGATTTTTTCGTAAAGAACGGCCATGCAGCCGTCGCTTCGTCGTCCCTAGTGCCAAGTGATCCATCGGTTCTTTTGACTACTGCTGGCATGCAGCAGTTTAAGCCGTACTACACGGGCGAGGCGGATGCGGTGCGCGACTTCGGCGCTAAGAGTACGGCGTCGTGCCAGAAGTCCTTCAGGACGTCAGACATCGACGAAGTGGGCGACGAGCGGCATCTCACCTTTTTCGAGATGCTTGGTAATTTTTCGTTTGGCGGTTATGAAAAGCGCGAGGCGATAACCTTAGCCTTTAATTTTATTACTAAGGAAATGGCATTGCCCATTTCATATGTCACGGTGTTCGAGGGGTCCGCGGCTGTGCCACGCGACGAAGAATCCGCCGGCATTTGGAAAGAGCTTGGCGTTACGGACGTCCGTTATGAGGGCATGGAAGACGTTTTTTGGGGGCCGACGGGTTCGTCCGGTCCGTGCGGCCCGACGACGGAGATCTACTGCAAGAGCGGTTCGGGAGAAGATACGGAAATTTGGAACGTCGTCTTCAACCAGTTTTTTTATAACGGTTCGCGCGAAGATTTACTCGCAGGTGCAGCGGGGAAGGAATTAAAGCCATTGTCGCAGTTCGGCGTGGATACCGGTATGGGGCTTGAGCGGCTCGTGATGGTTTCGCAGGGCGTAAAGACCGTATTCGAAACGGATTTGTTCGCGCCTATCGTCGCTGCGTTGCCTGCGGACTTGCCCGAACGAACGAAGTGCGTGTTCGCGGACCATGGCCGCGCGATAGCGTTCCTCGTGGGCGACGGCGTTCGTCCTATGAACAAGGGCGCGGGCTACGTTTTGCGTCGGCTCATGCGCCGCATTATCGCGCAGGGTATGGATACGGTTTTATTCGCCACAGTCCTCAAAGCGACCGTGGGGATTTACGGCGCGTTGTATCCGGAGCTCGACGAAGCGGTTATCGGCGGAGTTTTCAATGACGAATACGCGAAGTTCCAAAAGACGATGGCGCTCGGTGCTAAGGAGCTTGCGCGAATGGATGTGGTAACGGCAGAAGCGGCGTTCAAGCTCTTCGAGAGTTACGGTTTGCCGTATGAGGCTATCAAGGAAATGGCGCCCGCAAAAAGCATGGGCCTTACCCGCGCGGATTTTGATAAGGAGTTCGAAAAGCACCAAGCGGTTTCCCGCGCGGGGGCAGAAAAGAAGTTTGGCGGCCATGGTTTGATCTTAGATACCGGCGAATTAAAGGCGGGGAGTGAGGAAGAACTCAAAAAAGTAACGCGGCTTCACACTGCTACACATTTGCTCCAGCAGGCGCTCCGCGACGTATTGGGTAACGAGGTGGAACAGCGCGGATCGGACATTACCGTAGAGCGCACGCGCTTCGACTTCTCCTTTTCGCGCAAGGTGACGGCGGAGGAATTGAAGAAGGCGGAGGATATAGTAAACGCCAAAATAAAAGAGGATTTGCCAATGACCTTCGTCGAGATGTCGCTCACTGAAGCTAAAAAAACCGGCGCCTTGTACTACTTCAAAGAAAAATATCCGGATACGGTAAAAGTCTACTACGCAGGCAACTCTCTCGAATCCGCCTATAGCAAGGAATTCTGCGGCGGCCCGCACGTAACCCATACTGCCGCCCTCGGTTTTTTTAAAATCCTCAAAGAAGAAGCCGTCTCGGCAGGAATCCGCCGCATCCGCGCCACGGTTGAGTAGTGCTATACTTCCTCTTATGGAGAGGGAGGAAATCTTCGACGTCATCACAATAGGCACGGCGACACAGGATATTTTTTATCCGCTTGCGAGCGATGGTTTTAAATTCGAAAAAGGCGCGAAGGCGGAAGTCGGCGCGCCTTTTTGCTCCGTCGGCGGCGGGGCGGTAAATGCCGCAGTTACGTTTGCGCGGCAAGGCTTTAAAACGGCGGCATTGTTCCGTACAGGTAATGACAGTGCGGGCGAAAGCATCGTGCGCGATGTAGAAAAAGAGGGAATTGCGGCGTGGGCGCATACGGATGCGGGCGAAGCGACGGGCCAGAGCGCGATACTTTTGTATCCGAGTGGTGAGCGCACGGTGCTTGCGCATCGCGGTGCGGCGGATAGTATGCCGCTTAAAGAAATCCCTTTCGCGAAGCTTGCGGCGAAGTGGGTGTATATCGCGCCGGCGAATATTGCAGTACCCGTAATAGAAGCCATCGTCGACCATTGCTATGCGCAGGGAATTCTCGTCGCCTTAAATCCTTCTGCTGCATACTGTGCGGACCGCGGTGCATTGCTTCGGCCGCTTTTATCTAAGATAAAAGTATTACTGACGAATCGTGAGGAAGCGGGGATGATAACGGGTGGTGTATTTGCCGATCTCGACGAGCTCGTAGATGGTGTATGCGTAATGACGGACGGCCCGCAGGGCGTGCGTGTTTCAGATGGTAATCGAATCTACACAGCGGGTATTTTCCCTGATAAAAATCTCGTGAGTCGTACGGGCGCGGGGGATGCGTTCGGCAGCGGGTTTATATCAGGCCTCATTCGAAAAGAAGATGTTGCCTACGCTATACGCCTTGCAAGCGCGAATGCCACGGCAGTCACGGAGCACTTGGGCGCGCATAATGGCGCCCTTACGCGTGCGCAATTCGAAAAAGATGCGCGCTTTGCGAAGCTTGAAATAAAAAATGGAAAGTAATCTGTATCAGGAAAAAATCGCGAAGATCTTAAAGTCCTCCAAAAAAGGATTCATGGAGTGTACGGCCGCGCTTGAGCGGGTGACAGGCAGGTTGAATGTTGTTGAAAATATCTTTTTCGAGAACGAGCGCATGGTGGGTGAAAAGCTTGCGATGCTGGGTATTCGGCATGCTGATGCCTCCGCACAGGAGGTGTATGACGCACTTGTCGCGAAAGTTGAGGTTGATGACGCGAAGCTTTTAAAGATGGTTGGGCATGCTTCTTTGCGGGGGTATGAGGCGTCTCTCGCAGTTGTTCGGTTTGTGGAGTCTATTTATGGTGGGTCGCGTCGCGGGTTTTTCTTAAAGCATGAAAAGGCGCGGGAGTTTTTGCGTGCGGTTCCCCCGCAGAACATTTTAAAAGCCCTTAAGTATGAAAGCGTTGATGAGATGCTGAAGAACGAAAATCTTGAGGAGGTTTATAGCGCTCTCCGTTTTTTGGAAGATGAAAAGTGGCAAAACGAGATATTTTTTAAGCAATACGAAACATTAAAGCCGAGCGATTTCGAAGAGCGTGAAATACAATTACGCGCCTTAGGCGAAAAGTGGGCGCCGTCCGCTGCCGCATTTGTGGCAAAAAAATACCATAACGTAAGTCACCTGAAGGAGATGGGGGTTATTTTCGTTATCCCGATTTTCTTGGGCATTCCGGGGGAGACGCTCCGTTTACTCGCCTTACTTCTGCATTATTTCCATGAAGTAGCGTACTATGCAGACGCGTTTCGCGAGTATGCGGTAGGGTCGAGGACTTTTGCCGCAAGTGTAGTGTCTATGCTCCGCGGGGACGTACTTGGAGTGCGCTTACCCGATGAATTGGTAGAGGCTGCGCGACCGCGCTTTCTCGTAGTCCAACGGTATTTAGCCAAAATCGATCCCAATGACTGGCGTTTGGCGGAGCCGCGCGTAAACCCCGAAGCATTGCACTGGCAGAGGGCGGAAGAAGATATTATGCAAATACAGGGGGTGGATATGGCGTTTTGGAATGGCGCGGGT
>CAYTBX010000024.1:0-6205 GCA_964436175.1 uncultured Candidatus Saccharibacteria bacterium | reverse complement strand
GGTGTCCCCACATGGAATCGGACCATGGTCAATTGCTTAAAAGGCAACTGCTCTACCATTGAGCTATGGGGACTTTACCCGATTATAGTAGCGTAGGTCTTCAGGTTTTTCAATAAAAAAACGGAGCTGCCTATGCAGTCTCCGTTATTAGCGGGATACTGGATTCGAACCAGTGACAGCTACGTTACAAACGTAGTGCTCTACCAACTGAGCTAATCCCGCAATTGACTCGGCTTCTTCCTTATCCCGCCGTGCCTCCGTTCCGTGGATTTACGGTCGCGGCCCTGCTGGGAATTCTTCTATTCATCGGAAAGAGTCCGAGTCATTGTCCCTCCTAGGATTTGAACCTAGAACCTCACCGTTAACAGCGGTGCGCTCTCCCAGATTGAGCTAGAGGGGCGGGGCTTGCGGAGTGTATGGCGTTCGTCCCGACATGTGCGTCCAACGAAGGGTCGGCGCCTTGTCAGCATGCATCCGCAAGCTTTCGAATTGAATATCAAAAAGAGCAGGTTTTTATTCTGCCTTTTTTGTTCTAATAATGCAAGTGGTTTACCGCGATTGATACAGCGGCACGATTTCCACGTCCCCTTTCTGGTAGCCGCGGATTACGTCTATTACTTTGCCAAATATGTTGAAGTTACGGTGCAAGATGATGGGCTTATGGCTCGGGTCGCTCGAAACGGGCCGGAGAATCACGGCATTATTGGCGTACTCAATTTTCTTGATAACGGCGAAGCCGTCGATTACGGCCACTACTAAATCGTTTTCCATAATCGCCTGCGTCATTTCGACCAAGACGTGGTCGCCTTCGTTGATGCCCGCGTCGTTCATCGAGTCGCCGATGGCCTTAATGCAGGCGATGCTCTTGAGGTTTTTGCCGCGTACAAGCTCGTTTGATACGCAGAGGTATTCGCCTGCGTGCTCTTCCGCAAAGACTTTCATGTTGTCGCAACCTGCCGAAGCGATTACGGGGATGGAGACGGTTTCGGATTCGTAGCTGTTGCCTAAGATGCAAAGCTCGATACCGCGGCGCTGATAGCGCTGCCGGCGGATAAGGCCTTTGCGCTCGAGCGCACCGAGGTATTGGGTGACTGCGCGCGGGGAGGAGGATTTGGTAAGGGTGATGAGTTCGTCTACCGTTGGGGACTCGGCGTGCTTCGAAATATATTTCTTAAGCGTTTCGAAAAACTTCGTCTGCTTGCCCGTAAGGGATGCGGCTTTGGTATCCATATGTATATATAGTATATATTCGGTTACAAGAAAGTATATACATCCTGTGGATAACTAGGTGCTCGCCGAACCCCTAGCACCCAGCAACCCGTTACGATGTATGCAAATACTACCTCTCTCGTCGGAAAAGCCGACAGAAAAAATCGAACTCAACCCGAATCCCCTGCGGGAGATTCTTGGGATTCATACAGCGATTTTTTCTCGGCTTTTCTCTCCTCCTTCGGATATTTGCTATACATCTCCACTTAGGTTGCTTTGGCGCTACGGGTTCGCTTCGCTTTCGGTAAAATTAAAATGAATCTAAAGAATACTTATGATTTATAAAATTTTGAAATGGATAAAATAATGGTGATGGTAATGCATTCCATGAAAACCAGTGCCATTCACCGGATTTTTCAGGCTCCATTATCCGCGGGTTACCGCTTTTATAATCAGCTTTTACGTAGAGGGTTATATAGTGCTTATTATTAGGCGCGTTATGATCGTTGATGTAAGGGCCCTTTTGAAGATTTTCTATTTCAATGCCAGTCTCTTCTAGCGTTTCACGTTTTGCGCAATCGAAAACATCTTCGTTGTATTCAAGATTGCCACCGGGCGGACTCCATGTGTCCCTTCCGTATTCTCCTTTTCGTTGGCTAAGAAGAATTTTACCGTCTTTCAGAATAAGGACACCTACTCCAACGAAGGGCCGATTTAATTCCTGCATTTTTAAATCCTATCATGTTACTTAAGAAAACAACCCGTCCTGTTTTACCGCAGCCTGTGGAGGATCTCATACTGTCCGCGCTGAGATTCGACGCTCAAGGCGAGAAAAAATCGCTGTATGAATCCCAAGAATCCCTTTTTAGGGATTCGGGTTGAGTTCGATTTTTTCTGTCGGCTTGGAGGAGGAGCGATGGCGGCAGTGAGAGCCGTAATGGTTGCGGAAAATAGGACGGGTTGTTGCCTGCCCCTTATTCCAATTCCCTCTTCAAATCCTCTAATAACCCCTTCGCCTTCGCGGAGAGTTTTTTGGGTTTTACTATGATTAGCTTTACGTACAGGTCGCCGCGGCTCTTTGAACCGAGGCGCGGCATGCCGGCGCCGGCTATGCGGATTGCGTCGCTAATGGGGGCGCTTTCGGGGATGTCGAAGGAATAAGCGTCGTTGCCGATGCTTGTTATGTCGAGCTTCTTGCTCATTAAGATATCGATTGCCGAAACTTCTTTTTTGGTGATCAAGTCCGCGCCGCGGCGTTCGAAGGCTTTATTTTTTTCTACCCCGATGCGTACGTAGGCGTCGCCTGCGGCTGCGCCGCGCGCGCCCTTATCCCCCGCACCCGAGATTTTGATAATCTGCCCGTCCTCAATACCCGCCATTACGGTGAAGGAGATATTCGTTTTTTCTTTTATGCGGCCGTCCCCTGCGCAGGTAGTACATTTCTTGTTCGGGATCGTGCCCGTGCCCATGCACGTACTGCACTGCTTTACGTGCACCGAATTACCGAAGAAGCCGCGGCGGGTTTCGCGCACTTCGCCTTGACCGCTGCAGGTGGCGCACTGCGTGGTGCCCGCTTTTTGGTCGCTGCCGAGGCCGGCGCAGTCTTTGCACGCAGCAAAGCGGCTCGTGGGGATTGTTTTTGCCACGCCGCTAAAAGCCTCTTCCAAGGTTATAGAAACGGTAAATTCCAAATCCGCGCCGCGCTCGTACGTACGGCGGCGGTTCTTGATACCCATGCCCTCGAAGAAGGCCTCAAAGATATCGCTGCCTTCCATACCCTCGAACATGCCCGGATCGAAATTCACGTCGAAGCCGAAGCCCGAAAACGGGTTTGCGCCACCCTGCGGGCCGCCTTGCGCGCCGTCGAACACGCGGCCGAACTTGTCGTATTGCGCGCGCTTTTCTTTATTCGAGAGCACTTGGTACGCCTCGTTGATTGCCTTAAATTCCTCAGCGTTGCCGCCCTTCTTGTCGGGGTGGTGCTGGTGGGCGAGCTTGCGGTACGCCTTTTTTATGTCCTCTTCGGGGGCGTTTTTCGCCACGCCGAGGATTTTGTAGTAGTCCTTGTTCATGTAACTATCGTTTCTTTATCTGCTTTTTCCGTAGTTATGGTAATGAAATTCAGCTTTAAAAGCAATCTGAGGACGCACCATACGAAGCCCATGACGAGGGGTATCAAGAGGTTTATAAGGCTGCTTGCGAGAAGGAATATGACAATGCCGACGCCTACTAAAATACCGGATTTCGCCTTGGGTGGGACTTTACCTATTACGGCCTCCGCCGCCCCATGCATGCTCTCCGCCAGCCGGTTGATGGTATCTGCGGATTCTTCGGCCGTGATCTCGCGGCCCACGACCTGCTCCATGAATCCTTTGTTTGCATTGCTCATTATATTGCTTAACGAGTTTTTTATGAGCGTGCGCGAAACGGCGATGCCTGCGGGGTCGATAAGCGAAAGATACGTCGCGATGCCGAGGAAGAGTACGGCGCGGAACGTCGATTTGATGAACCCGTAGGCGAGCTCTTTAAGGCGGATGTGTACCATGTTCTCCGTTTGCCGCCTCCCTTGCCGCCATGCGGCGAAAAGCCAGATGCCAGCGATCATGCCCGTCGCCGCAAGCCATAGGGAAAAATGCCCCATGAACGGCAAAAGGAATAATACGAGGTCGCAGCCGATCAATGCCCACGCATGGGTGCGGTTTTCGGTCACGAGCATGCGGAGTGTGAAGAACGAGATATAGAGGAGTGCAAAGACGACGGCAATTACGAGCGAATCGTAGCCGCCAATCGTCGCGTACCACGAAAAGAACCAGCCGAAGGCGCCGGCCGTCATGGCGCCCAAGGCGCCGATAGCCATGATTTCAGGATGCATATGAAGAAGTATATACCTAATATCGTATATAAAAAATTCCGTAGCCGGCACTGGCTACGGAATTTCAGATGCGATGTGTCGGTGGATTTTCAAAATTGGGCTTGTGCGAGTGCCCTGATTTCCTTCAGGGACTTTTTTGATTTAGCCCATTGATGTAATTGCTCGTTTTGTTCGGCGGATAGATAGGAGACGCTTCCGTCATTCAACCACATCCAGAACATTCCATCGCTTCCCTTAAAAGAGAGTGTTGTTGCAAAAATTTCCCTTCTTTTCCTTCCTCCGGCAGGTGCTTGTGGGTCAGCCTTCTGTATCCAGATGATGCAGGGAATCATCATGCATCCTAAGATGCATACAACGGCGGCGATGATGGGTAGCAAGGTATAGCTCCTTTTTCTAGGGTTATTATGGGAGGGGTCTATCTTTAAGATAGACTTATTAGAATATTTTGCAATTTTATTGCGCGGGGGTTTCGGGTGCTGCCGGTTCTTGTGGCGGTGTTCCATCTGCCGGCGGGGGTGTCCCTTGTCCGTACTGCTGGCCGATTTTCTGGATTTCGGCGGAGAGGGCGTCGAACGCGGTTTTGATAGTTATGGCGTCCGTGCCGGCGAGCGCCGCCTTCAAGGCGTCGATTTTTTCCTGTACTGCCGTCTTTACGTCTGCGGGCACTTTATCGCCGTGTTCTTTAAGCGCTTTTTCTCCGGAATAAACCGCGTGCTCCGCTTGGTTTTTGATATCAACCAGTTCACGCTTTTTCTTGTCTTCTTCCGCGTGCGCTACGGCGTCTGCTTTAAGGCGTTCGATTTCTTCTTTTGATAAGTTGGTGCTCGCTTCGATCTTTACGGACTGCGACTTGCCGCTCTGCTTGTCTTTAGCTGATACGCTTACGATGCCGTTAGCGTCTATGTCAAAAGTAACTTCGACTTGCGGCGTGCCGCGCGGCGCAGGCGGGATGCCGTCCAAAACGAAGCGCGCTAAGGTCTTATTGTCTGCCGCCATTTCGCGTTCGCCTTGCAAGATGTGGATTTCCACGGAGGTCTGGTTGTCTGCTGCAGTAGAGAATACCTGTGTCTTCGCGGTTGGTACCGTGGTGTTCTTTTCGATAATGCGAGTCGAGACGCCGCCTAAAGTTTCGAGGCCGAGCGAAAGCGGCGTGACGTCGAGGAGTAAAATATCCTTCACGTCGCCTTGCAGGATACCGGCTTGTACGGCCGCGCCGATGGCGACTACTTCATCGGGGTTAATGCCTTGGTGCGGATCTTTGCCGAACGCCTTTTTAACGGCCTCGACGACCGCCGGCATGCGGGTCTGGCCGCCTACCATGACGATTTCGTTGATATCCGCTACCGCGAACCCGGCGTCTTTTACGGTTTTGAGTGTGAGCTCTACGGACTTCGTTACGAAGTCGCCTACGAGGCTTTCGAGTTTTGCGCGGGAGAACTTCAATACGAAGTGCCGTGGGCCGGACGCGTCGGACGTAATATACGGTAAGTTGATTTCGGTTTCGGTTGAGGTTGAAAGCTCGTGCTTGGCGCGTTCCGCCGCCTCCTTGAGGCGCTGCAATGCCAAGGCGTCTTTCGAGATGTCGATGCCGTCGGTCTTTTTGTATTCGAGGACGAGGTGCTCGATGATGCGTTTGTCGAAATCGTCGCCGCCGAGGTGCGTGTCGCCGCCCGTTGCCTTTACTTCCACCGTGTCGTCGCCTACTTCGAGTACGGATACGTCGAACGTGCCGCCGCCCAAATCGTACACGACGATCTTTTCGTTCTTCTTCTTGTTCATGCCGTACGCGAGCGCGGCCGCGGTGGGCTCGTTGATGATGCGCATGACCTTGAGGCCTGCAATTTCGCCGGCGTTCTTCGTCGCCTGCCGCTGGCTGTCGTCGAAGTACGCGGGGACGGTGATAACGGCTTCCGTTACCGGTTCGCCGAGTTTCGCTTCGGCATCTGCCTTAAGCTTCGACAAGATCATCGCCGAGATTTCTTCCGGCGTGTGCCACGTTTCGCCGATACGCACTTCGATGCCGCCGGTAGCAGCTGCTTTTATTTCGTACGGGAGCCACTGCTTGTCCGCCTGTACTTCGGGGTCCGTGAACTTGCGGCCGATAAGGCGCTTTACCGAAAAGAT
>CAYTBX010000023.1:0-6272 GCA_964436175.1 uncultured Candidatus Saccharibacteria bacterium | reverse complement strand
TACAAAACGCCATTGGAAGTATGGGGTGTTGCACTTCGAAGTTGAATTCAGGAAGTTATATATTGACGTAAAACTATTTTAGTAGTATTATAGCAATCAGAATTTTGCAGTTCGGATATGCCTTCGATAGGGCATATTTCTTTGATAATCCGTTAATAGGGAGGGCGTCATGAAAAAGAAAGTTTTGGTTACCGGTGGAACGGGTACGATCGCTACGGTTATCCATGATTTGCTCGGAGACCGGTACGATTTCACTTTTACCGACATACGGGGTGCTCCCGGAGGTCGGCGTATCAGGCGGCTGGATATCTTACGGGGATATGCCGACTTGTGTGGCATGTTGCGCGGCATGGATGCCGTTATTCATCTCGCGTGGAATCCCGGAGAGAATTGGAGATCGCAATCCGTTGTCCCCGACAACAAGGCTATGGCGGAGATCGTTTACCGTACGGCAGCCGCTGCCGGAGTTAAGAGGATCGTTATGGCGAGTTCGATCCATGCGGATAATTTCCGTAATTCGCGGAGGGGATTACCTCTGATGTCTTGCGAAACGGTACCGTGGCCCGTAAGTCCGTACGGCGCGTCGAAAGTTTATATTGAATCTTTTGGGAGAGCGGTTTCTATCATGAGCGGCTTGGGCGTGATTTGCCCCCGGTTCGGCGGAGTCACTGCCGACGACGCTTTTCGGGATGAGCCGTGGTATCCGAATATTTGGCTGAGCCGTAAGGACTGCGCGCGTTTGATTGAATGTTGCGTTGAAACGGAAGAAGTTCCCGATGGATTCCATTCGTTTTACGGCGTTTCTAACAATAACGAAAGGATGCATGATTGGACGAACGCTATCGGTTGGATTCCGCATGACGACTCCTCGCTCCGGTAACGAAGAAAAAAGAAAAGACCTCGGTTCGCGATTCGCGACCCGAGGTCTGTTTTTTTGTTTATTTTAATTCCGTGTGCTAAACTTACTTTCTTATGCGTACAAAAATTGTAGCCACAATCGGACCGAAGTCAGAGTCGAAGGAGATGATCTATAAATTCGTCGAAGCGGGCTTGGATATCGCCCGTATGAACTTTTCGCACTGTACGTACGACGAGTACAAGGCGCGCAAAGTCCTTATTGCTGAAGCGAATAAGGCGCTTGGTAAGAACGTTCTTATCCAGCAGGACTTAAAGGGGCCGCGTCTGCGCGTGGGTACTATGCCCGCCGAAGGCCGTGAGCTGAAGAACGGTGAAGTAATTACGTTTACTACCGATAAAGAAGGTTGCAAGCCCGAAGAAATCTATATCAGCGACCCGTATATCCACGCGGATATTAAGGTTAACGACCCGCTCTACCTTTCGTCTGGCGAAATGGAGCTCGTCGTAACGGGTGTGTCCGGCGACCGGTTTACCGCGACGGTTGTCCGCGGCGGCCGCTTGTTTTCCAACAAGGGCGTAAACGTACCGAACACCAAGCTCACTACGTCTGGCCTTACTGATAAGGATATTGAGGACGTGAAGTTTGCGGTGGCAGAAGGCGTTGACTACGTCGCGCTTTCGTTCGTGCAGGATGTTAACGACGTTATCCGCTTACGCGAACTCGTAGGCCCGAAGGTGAAGATCGTTGCGAAAATCGAAATGGCTTTAGCCTTAAAGAACCTCGACGCTATCATGCAGGCGTCGGATTCCGTTATGGTTGCCCGTGGTGACTTGGGAACGGAGATTACCCTCGAAAAAGTTCCGTATGTGCAGAAGCACCTTATCCGCACCGCCGCATGGTACGGCAAAGGTTCTATTACCGCCACCCAGATGCTTTCTTCGATGATGAATAGCCCGTACCCGACGCGCGCCGAAGTATCGGATATCGCAAACGCCGTGTGGGACGGCACGGACGCCGTCATGCTTTCAGACGAAACGGCAGCCGGCAACTACCCGCTTGAAGCGCTCCAGACGTTGATTCGCATCACGAAGGAGGCGGAAAATTCCTTCTTTAATCGCCCAAATTTGTTGTAGAGTTTAATCAATGCCTGAAGTAGCAGTATTCGGCGGTGGATGTTTTTGGTGTATTGAAGCCGCATTCAAGCAATTGAAGGGGGTTATGGGCGTTATTTCCGGCTATGCCGGCGGTGCGACCGTAAACCCCACCTACGAGCGTATTAGTGCTGGTGATACGGGTCACGCGGAAGTCGTGAAAGTTATTTATGACTCCGCGCATGTTTCGTACGAAGACTTACTTACGGTCTTTTTCGCCATGCACGATGCGACCTCGCTTAATAAGCAGGGTGGCGACGTAGGCACGCAGTACCGTTCGATAATCTTATATACTAACGACGCGCAAAAGGCGGCGGCCGAAGCATTTATTGCGAAGTTCGATGCGGAAGCTACGAGCGGAAAAATAGTTACCGAAGTAAAACCGCTTGGCGATTTTTACGACGCGGAGGACTATCATCAGGATTACTATGCAAGCAATAAAGACATGCCGTACTGCCAGATAGTAATCAACCCGAAGCTCGAGTTGCTGAAAAAGAAATTCGACTCGTTGCTCGCCGATTCTGTTCACTAATCACTACCCACTTATGTTAAAAGACGAAGAGCTGAGTCCGGAGTTGCGCCGCGTGGCGCGCGAAAAAGGCACGGAGGCGCCGTTTAGCGGTGCGTACGTAAATAACCATGAGGCGGGTGTGTTCGCCTGCGCCGTGTGTGGGGCGGAGCTATTTTCGTCCACTGCTAAGTTCGACTCCGGTACTGGCTGGCCGAGCTTCAGCGAACCGGCGAATCTGGAGAACATTATTCTCAAGGAAGACAACGAATACGGCATGCGCCGCACGGAAGTGCTCTGTAAAAACTGTAACGCCCATTTAGGGCATGTATTTCCGGATGGTCCGGCTGATAAGGGCGGTAACCGTTATTGCATCAACTCCGTCTGCCTTGAACTGAAAAAGAAAGAATAAAAAAAGACCGGAACTGAGTTCCGGCTTTTTGCGTTTCCATCTTCCTGGATGGGCGTTTATACGCACGCAGCGGTGAAATGGGCGACTATTGCCTCCGTTTTCCCGGTTTTGTCATCAGGCATTTTCGGGAGGGGGATTTTATATTTCGCATTGACCCATGCAGCATCCCATTGGAGGTTTGTGGCAAAGTATCGGCAGTATTCGAATGCCCTTTGATCCTGATTATCGAAATGGATTCCATCAAATACGCCTTCATGCGCGACTTCGATGAATTCTTCGGCGTTTTCAGTCAGGAGTCGGAGCAGGAGTCTTCCGCTTTCCGCATTGTCCCATTGGTCTGCGGATTTGCAGTTCGTGTGGATCGCGCCACGTTCATTCTCCGTGATACGGAAAAGAAACATGTTGATTACCCAGATGAGTTCGAGGCGGTTGTTCAGAGGCCATGCAGCGACGTTCATGGAGGTTCTCCTTGGAAAAGGGCGGGTAGAGTTCGGAAAGTGAACGGATTTCATCATACCACGTTTGTTTTAACATGAAAAGCATGGTATGATTGCCGGACATTCCGTATGGCGCAGACCCAATACAACCACGGCGACGTAATACTCCGCTTTAGCGACGCGTCTTTCGCGTACAACGAGCGGCGCCCGATCCTCGACGAGGTTAATTTTTCCGTGCGTGAGCGCACGAAGGTGGCGCTCATGGGCCAGAACGGTTCCGGTAAGTCCACCATCTTCGAAATGATCCTCGGCCAGCTAAAGCTTAACGAGGGCGCAATAAATATCCGTAAGGGCGCTTCTATCGCCATTGCCGCGCAGGTAGTAGCTAAGGAAGATTTGGAAAAGACCGTGCTTGATTTCTTTCAAGGCGCCTTTAAGGAAAAGGTATACGACATTGAGCCGCGCGCCAAAAAAGCGCTCGACGCCGTTAACCTCGTTGCCCCCATAGAAAAGAAAATAAGCCAATTTTCCGGCGGTGAGCAGGCGCGCCTACTTTTGGCTTTTGCCCTTATCCAAAACCCCGATATTTTATTGCTCGACGAACCGACGAACAACCTCGATAAAGCCGGTATCGCGCACCTTACGAAATTCCTCGTGGAGTATGCGAAGACCGTCATCGTCATTTCGCACGACGCTCAGTTCTTGAACGCCTTCACGCACGGGGTTTTATATCTCGATATTTATAAGCAAAAAATAGAGCAATATGTGGGCGACTACTTGAAGGTGGTGGAGGAGATAAAATTGCAGATCGACCGCGAACGCCGCGAGAACGCGCGTTTGGAGCGGGATATTTCTAACCGCAAGGACCAGATGAACTTCTTCGCGCAGAAGGGTGGCCATATGCGCGACGTTGCGCGCAAAATGCGCGAAGCAATCGAAGAACTGGAAGACCAGCTGGTCGAAATGCGGCACGAAGATAAGACTATCGCGCAGTTCCGCATTCCGTCGCCCGATATAGTGGGGCCTATCGTGAAGCTCGGCGCCGTATCTATTGTGAAAAACGGCAAGCCTGTTTCCAAAAAGACAAGCGTCACTTTAAAGAAAGGGCAGGCGCTTCTTATCAGCGGCCCTAACGGCGTAGGGAAGACTACGTTCTTGAAGAAGCTCGCGGCGGGTGAGGCGAAAGATGTGGAATTTGGCGACGGCGTAACGCTCGGCTACTACGCGCAGGATTTTTCGGCGCTCGACGAATCGAAAACGGTTTTCGAATCGTTACTCGCGGTTATGAAGCAGGGTAGCGAAGAAGAGTTACGTTCGTGCGCGTCGCGCTTTTTATTCGACGATGCACTGCTCCGCAACCACGTCGGCTCCTTATCAGAAGGGCAGAAGGGCTTGCTGTGCTTCGCGCGTTTCATGGCCCAGCAACCGAGTCTTTTAATTCTCGACGAGCCCACGAACCACATCAACTTCCGCCACTTGCCGATTATCGCCAAAGCACTCGATGAATATCAGGGTGCGCTTATCGTCGTAAGCCACATGGCCGAGTTTACGGAGCAAATAAAGTTCGACGAAACGCTCGACCTCGGCGCATTCTAATGTTAACTATTCTGTGCAATTGCACAGAATAGTATATATTCATAAAAATCAGTAAACGCATCATATGTTCATAGATACCGCCATCATTAAAGTAAAGGCAGGTCGCGGGGGCGACGGCGTTGTCGCGTTTAACGGCGTAAAGATGATGCTTGGGCCTACGGGCGGCAGCGGCGGCAACGGAGGTGATATTTATTTGGAGGCGGTTGCGGACTTAGGCGCGCTTCGCAAGTACCGCCGTATAAAATCCTTCAAGGCGGACGACGGCCGCCCCGGCAGATCGTCTTTCCGCGACGGCCACCGCGGCAAAGAACTTACGCTTGTGGTGCCGCGCGGTACGTTCGTTAAGAACCTTATTACGAATACATGGTGCGAATTATCTACCGTTGGTCAGCGTCTTTTGGTTGCTAAGGGTGGCGTAGGCGGCAGGGGTAACTTCCACTTCCGTAGCGCTACGAATACGACGCCCAAGGGCGCGGAGCAGGGCTTAAAGGGTGAGGAATCGACCCTCGAGTTGGAGCTAAAGCTTATTGCGGACGTCGGTCTCGTCGGGCTGCCGAACGTCGGCAAGTCGAGTTTTTTGAACGCGGTTACGAACGCGCAGTCTCCGGTTGCGGATTACGCGTTTACCACGCTTGAGCCGCACCTCGGCATGCATTACGGAGTGGTGATTGCGGATATTCCCGGTATTATCGAAGGCGCATCGTCCGGCAAGGGGCTCGGTATAAAGTTTTTGCGCCACATCGAGCGCACGCGTGTACTGTTCCATTTTTTGGATGCGCAAGCGGCGGATCCCTTAACTGACTATAAGGTGATCCGTGCGGAGCTTGGCGCCTACAGCCCTGCGCTCTTAGAAAAATCAGAATTTATAATCATCTCGCGTGCTGATAATGTGGATGAGAAGCGCCTTAAGGAAATCATCAAATCGCTGAAGCCGCTGAAGCGTGAAATAATTCCCATTTCGATACTCGACGAAAAGCTGCTCGAGCCGATCAAGAAAGTTTTAAACTCGATTACGGTATAGAAACAGTATAGGAATCGTTCTATACTGTTTTCATATGCATACAATAAATAAAAATGCGGCGGGATTCGCCGTCGGAAGCGTTGCGGCAGTGTTGCACGCATTACTCGCGTTAGGAGTATGGCTTATGCCGGACGTGATGCAGGCGCTCGTTAATTTTGACATGGCATTGCACTTTATGCGGATGGACGTAGTCGTTCAGCCGTTTTCGTGGGGTGGGGCAGTAGCGCTCGTTATCTTGGGTTTCTGCGTCGGCTATATTATCGGCCGCGCACTCGCTTCGCTCTATAA
>CAYTBX010000022.1:0-6833 GCA_964436175.1 uncultured Candidatus Saccharibacteria bacterium | reverse complement strand
CCCTTATCGGCGTTTCCGAAAAAGCCGGCCATCTAGACGAAGTACTTGCCACTCTTGGCAGTTTTTATGATTCGGAAATAGATTCTTCTATCAAAAACATGGTGACCTTAATCGAGCCTTTGATGCTTATTATATTAGGCGGCATCGTGGGGTTGATCGCTTTGTCGGTCATTATCCCGATTTACCAGCTTATCGGGCAATTCTAAACGGAGTTTTTTAGTTGTTAGTAATTAGTTTTTAGAGGCAAGCGGAAGTAATATATATAAGACGTATGCGTAAACTAAAAACTAAAAACTATAAACTAAAAACTAACGGCGGATTCTCCTACGCCGAGCTCATGATCGTTATGGTACTGATCATCATCACGTCTCTCGGCACCACGCTTTCCCTCATCCGGTTTTACCGTACGCAGGAGCCGAAGATTGCCGTGCGTGCAATGGCGGCGGTGCTGCGTGACGCGGCGCAGCGTTCGGCGTCGCAGGAGGGCGGTAAGTATTGGGGTGTGCGGTTCGATAATCTCACGACAGGGCGCGACCGGTACGTGCTCTTTAGCGCTACGAATACCAGTCTTCTTGGATACTCTACGACCTCCGTTACGTACATGGGTGCCGCAACGGTATTTACCGAGCCGGCAACATCTTCAACGGTCATGTTCGACAAGCTTTCCGGTAACGCGCTTATCGCAGGCTGTCCCACTGTTACAAGCTCCACGATAACGGTCGCAAGTACGTCGGTCCGCGTTTACTGCAATGGCAAGATCGAATAGTGGGCAATCACTGATAGAGCTTTTGGTTGCATTGGGATTAGCAGTCACCGTCATGATGATGGCGCTCGGCATAATGCGTTTTCTTATCCGTTTGGGCGCAAATGATCCGGTTGCGCAGACGGGCGCCTTGCTCGCGAAGAAGGCGACGGAATCTGCCGTGGAAGCGGCGGCGGGGTCATGGCAGGTGGTCGGCAATACGGTAGCGGGGGAAAAATACCATATCGCTACGTCTACGGGCGGATTCACTCTGGCCGCAGGAGCCGTTACGTCGACCGTAAACGGCATAACCTACACGAATTACGTGACGGTGGATTCCGTATTGCGCAGCGCCACGGATACTATCGTTGCCGCGGACGGCACGGACGATTCGGCGACGAAGAAAATTACCGTTACGTCTTCATGGTGGTACGGCGGCGCCACTTCCACCGAAGTGATAGAAGTGTACGTGGCGCGCACGCGTAACGAGTCGATAGTACAGACGGACTGGATCGGGGGTTCGACGTGCCCCTCGGCGGATCCGGTAATCGCCGTAGGCGGCACTGCCACGCAATTTTGCCTTAGGACACCAGGCTTAGATTACACGTCCGTGCCGGGGTCGCTTCGCATACAAGGAAAATGATATGAAAAAACGCATCGCATTAGTACTCATCGGTCTCGTCGCCGGTTTTTCCTTCGCGTATGCGGCGACGAACATCAATACGCGGGCAACGCAGAACGAAAAGTGGGGATGGAACGACGTATTCGGGTGGGTCGACATGGCATCGACGACTGCCGTATATGTCGCCTCCTCGACGTTGCAGGGTTATGCGAGTTCTTCGATAGGCGATATCATGTTCGACTGCGCGACGACGCGGCTGGGTGATACCTGTCTTACGAATAATTTCAAAACAACGAATACGAATGGATTGTTATCCGGCTTCGCATGGAATGACTTTATCGGGTGGATAAGTATGTCGGGGACGACGGGATCGCCCTCGAATACGCCGTACGGAGTATCTATTACCGCCGCTGGTGACAATATAAACAGCTATTTCCACGGCTGGGCATGGAACGACGTCGTGGGTTGGCTCAATTTCAATTGCAGCGACTACGACCCCTTAATTCCGGGATTCTGCGGGACATCGAATTACAAGACACAGACTGGTGCTGGCGCATCAGAAACGAGCGCTGAATTCACGTCGAGTATTTTCGACATCGGTACATCTTCAGGGCTTTTCAATACGCTTACGTGGAAGGGCACTCAGCCGGCGGGTACATCAGTCAAGTTCCAGATAGCGACGGCAAACGCCACGAGCACGCTTGCAGGCGCCACTTCTACGGTTTTTGCGGCGAGTACGTGGTTTGACGTAAGTCCCTCGCCCGCAAGCCCCGTAAAATTATCAAAGAATCCGGCGACGGGGTACGTCGCTACCGGCGTCGAGGTGGAGAATCGCAGGTATATCCGCTACCGCGCAGCGCTTTCTACCGAAGGAACTTCCGGATTGCAAATAGACGACATTATCATTAACTGGAGCCCCTAACGGGGCGAATTTTGCTATACTGACTATATGTCTTCCCGTGGCGCCGTGCTTTTACCTACCGTCATAATGATGGGCGCCGTACTTTTAGCTATCGGCATGGCGGGGCTCGCGGTCGGCGTAGTGCTTAGTCGGTCCAACAACCTCATACGTACGTCATCGCGCGCGCTCGCGGGCGCCCGTGGGGGCATAGAGGATGTTGCGCGCCGCTTTGTGCGTGATTCAACGTGGTCGCCTATACCCGCCTGTACGTTGTATACATCACCTACATATACCCTTGCGTTTAACGGATCGTCCGTTGCCGTATGCGTTAATCGGAGTGGCTCTACTGTTGCCGTGCAATCCGTCGGTACGGCAAATGGTATTTCGCGGCGTGTCGACGCAGCGCTTTCCATAGATTCCGTTTCGGGAAAAGTAACAATATCCTCCACAAATGAAATCCCGCTTTAACCGGTTTTTACATATGTTAAATCCCGCGCCCGCTACTTATGGGTTGGAGATTAGCGATGGCGCCTTGCGCTTGGTCCTTTTATATGAAGACGGCTCGGTGGCTACATATGCGGTTGTAGCGCTCCCTGCGGGCACTGTCGTTACGGGAAAGATTACGGATGCAGTTGCCTTCCGTGCGGCTTGCGTGGAGCTACGTCGCGGCATAGGCGGCTTTCGCGCGTTACCCGTAGTCGTTTCGCTCCCTGCCGGCCCCGTATATTCGCAGGTGTTCGCCGTACCTGCCGCTCGCGCCGAGCAGGTGGAGGAGGCAGCACGCCTTAACTTGCGCATGATCTCGCCCATAGAGTGGGACAGCGCCTACGCCGATTGGCAGAAGATTAGTGTGGTGCAAAACGGGGATGGATCGGTGGATGCGCTCGGCGCGTTCGTCGAGGCGGGTGTTGCGGACGCCTATCACACCGCGCTTATTAGCGCGGGATTTTTACCGGTTGCGATCGAGTTTGCCTCGCTTTCGCTCGCACGCGCTTTAGCGGCCTCGGCCGACATGGGGGATCACGATGCGCCCTACCTCGTAGTAAACCTCACGGGCGACGGCATGACGCTCCTTGCGGTTAAGTCGAGCGCCCCGCAGTTTACGGAATTTACCGGATGGAGCGCGTTTTCCAAGCCTGCCTCGACTGCGCAAGGCGGGTCTGCTTCCGAAGGCGGGCAAATTACTCTCGCCGAATTCCAGTCAGTCCTCGGCGCGGCGATCCGCCGCTTCGTCAACTTTTACCGTTCACGCTTCCACGGGGAGATAGGGAAGGCGCTCGTCGTGAACGCTACGTCTAATAAGGAGGTTGCTGAATGGATTAAGAAAGAATTCCCGTTCGAAGTATATTCGCTCGCAGGTTACGCGACGCTCGGCAAAGAGTGGTGCGTTGCGGCGGGGGCTGGGCTCCGTGGCCTTATACCGCGCGCTGAGGATACTTTTATAAGTCTCGCGCGCGTAGGGACGGAAGATGAGTTCGAGCGCAATCATGTGCGCCGCTTCGTATCCCTCTGGCGCGCGGTCGCGCTTTCGGTGCTCGCAATTACGGTAGTCCTCTATGTCGTGCTCGACATGCTGATGATCCGCCGCGAAAATTCGCTTGCGGCGAGCTTGTACGGAACGGGCGCCGAAGCCGGTAATGCCGAAGTTGCGGCGCTTGCAGTGCAGGCGGCTAACTTCAACGCCCTTACGGAAAAGGCGCTTAGTGCAGGGACGCGTGCAATGCCGCAGGCGGATATTTTACGCGCGCTGTATGTTGCCGCGGGGACGCGCGTCACGCTTACGCGTATCGATTTAGATGCCGCTTCGCGCACTATCGCGATCCAAGGAACGGCGGCAAACGAACAGGCGGTTATTGCGTTTAAGGGGATTTTGGAGAATAATCCTGCCGTAGCGGACGTTTCTTTGCCGCTTTCGGCAATTACCTCTATTCCCGCCGGCGGATCGTCATTTACGGCAACCATAACTATTCGATAATGAACGGCGTTAAATTAGTAATAGGTCTCGGTAACCCCGACCCCGAATACGGCTCGACGTACCATAACGTGGGGCATTTGTTCGTGGAGGCGCTTATCGCCGCGCATCCTAAAAGCGATTTAAAAATGCTTACGACAGACGCGTATATGAACGAATCCGGCGCGTGCGTTATGCAGGCGCTTAAAAAATACAAGTTAAAGCCGGCGGAGCTCCTCGTCGCGCAAGACGATTCGGATATCCCTATCGGTAGTTATAAAATTTCCTTCGCCCGTAACGCGGGCGGCCATAGGGGTGTGCAAAACGTTATCGACCACCTGCGCACGAACGGCTTTTGGCGTCTGCGCGTGGGCATTCGGCCTGTAGCGGAGCGTAAGCGGCAAAAGGCGGAAGATTTGGTATTAAAGAAGATTTCCGCGGCCGACCGCAAGAAAATCGACGCGGTTTTCGCGGAGGCGATAGCGGCGTTATAAGGCCTTTTGACGCCGTGCGAGCAACTCCGTATACTGGGCTTACTATGCAACGTTTTTGGGCATCTTTATGGGAAGTTATTAAGACTATCGGTATAGCCGCGATCGTCGTTTTCGGCATCCGCGCGGTGCTTTTTCAGCCGTTTCTCGTATCCGGTGCGTCCATGGAGCCGAACATTTCGCAGAGCAATTATTTGATAATCGACGAGCTTACGTACCGCTTCCGCGAGCCTATGCGGGGGGAAGTGGTCGTCTTTCGCTACCCAGGGGACAAATCGACGTTTTATATCAAGCGCATTTTAGGGCTTCCGGGTGAACAGGTGGATATCGAAAATGGGGTTTTGTTGATTAACGGTGCGAAGGTGGATGAATCCGATTATTTGAAAGGTATTGGCACATCGGGCACGGTGCATACGAAGTTGGACGGAAGCGAGTACTTCGTAATGGGCGATAACCGGAGCAACAGCTACGACTCGCGCGCGTGGGGTCCGCTCGAAAAGAAATATGTCGTGGGTCGCGCTCTACTTCGCCTCTTCCCGTTCAACCGCATTAGTATTTTTGAAGAACAAATTTACCCAGAATTATAAAAAATATGGCAGCATCAAAACTTAAGAAGGGGGCGTTGCAGAGCGTTAAGGGTATGCACGATATTTTACCCAAGGATCAGCCCTTGTGGGAAAAACTGCGTAAAGTAACCCGCGAGCTCGGCGAGGATTATAACTTCGACCGTATCGACACGCCGCTTGTGGAACCGATGGCGCTTTTCGAGCGTACGGTGGGTGAAACGTCCGACATCGTCGAAAAGCAGATGTACGTCTTAAAGACTAAAGACGACGACTCGCTCGTGCTCCGGCCGGAGGCTACCGCGTCCGTTGCGCGCGCGTACGTCGAGCACGGCATGGCGCACGTTCCCCAGCCGGTAAAATTGTATTACTTCGGGCCGCTCTATCGTCACGAACAGCCGCAGGAAGGCCGCGTGCGGCAGTTCCACCAAGCGGGCTTCGAGATTATCGGCGGCGAAAGCGATCCGGTATACGACGCACAAATCGTCGCCATGGCGTACCGCTTCCTCGAAGAGATGAAGGTTGCGAAGCTCGAAATCCGCATTAACAGTATCGGCTGCAAGCAGTGCCGGCCGATTTACCGCAAAAAACTCGTTGATTATTACAAGAGCCGCCCGTCGTGCAAAACATGTAAACGGCGTATTTTAGTGAATCCTTTGCGCGTGCTCGACTGCAAGGAAAAAGAGTGCGAAGTAACGAAGGCGGGCGCGCCCGCGATGATAGATTCGCTCTGCACTTTGTGCCGTGGGCACTTCAAGCTCGTGCTTGAGTACCTCGACGAACTGGGGCTTTCGTATATGCTCGATAACCACCTCGTACGGGGCTTGGATTACTACAGCCGCACGGTATTTGAGATTTTTGCAGAAGGCTGGGACGCGGCGCTTGCAGGCGGCGGCCGGTACGATTACTTATTGGAACTTATGGGTGCGAAAGCGACGCCGGCTGTCGGCTGTGCGGTTGGCTTGGAGCGCGTGGGCGTAGCGCTTACAAAACAGGGGACGCCAGTCATCGCAAAGCCGAAGCCGCGCGTGCACTTTATCCACATCGGGGACTTAGCGAAGAAGAAGAGCTTGTCCCTTATAGAAGCGCTCCGCCGTGGGGGCGTGCACGTGGAAGAATCGCTCGGCAAAGATTCGCTTAAGGGCCAGCTTGCAGCAGCAGACAAAAACGGCGCGGAACTCGCGCTTATCTTCGGGCAGATGGAGGCGTTCGAGGAATCGATCATTATCCGTGACTTAAAAACCGGCGCGCAAGAAACGGTGCTTTTGGTTAAATTCGTCGAGGCGGTAAAGAAGCGCCTCTAATGGATTGTTTGTTCTGTAAAATAGCGCGGCGGGAATTCCCCGCTGCGCTTATCCATGAAGATATGCACACGGTGGCATTTCTCGATATCGAGCCGCGTTCAGCAGGCCACACGGTCGTTATCCCCAAGCGCCACGCGGAAACCCTTTTGGATTTGCATGGCGGGGACGTAGGTACTCTTTTTACCGCCGTTCGCGCAGTTACTGGATTACTCAAAAATGCCTTGCATCCGGACGGTTTTACCATAGGTATTAACCATGG
>CAYTBX010000021.1:0-7843 GCA_964436175.1 uncultured Candidatus Saccharibacteria bacterium | reverse complement strand
CTGTTTTACAAAAGTGTTAAACAATTTGTTTTACAAAAAATTGTTTAACACTTAAAAAATCTAATAACCATCTTCTTACCCGATTGTTTTACAAAATAAAGATTGACATAAATTGTTTAACAGCGTGAAACATTCGATTTTTTAAAACAATCAGGTATGCTTATGAATAAATGGTTTTATTAAAAATCTTAAAATGCGGTGTGTAAAAATATACTAAAAAAATATTTTATTTTGTAAATCAACCAACAATTTATTTTTCTTTAAAGTGTTTGCTGATTTACAAAACCAACCCAAATTATTCCAAATCCCTAATTTTGCTCATATCACCCGTCTTTAAATAATCATCATAAAAGCCCGCCTTATGAATCCAATATAATTTTTTGAAATGAAAGGGGACCGACTCATCGGATCCTATTTTTTCTATCCATTCTTTAAATTGTTTCTCCTTATACCCCTCTAATCTTCCATTAAAAAACGGGATGACAATATTCTTCAATTGATAAAACTCTCTTACTATAAGGATTGCCTTGTCACCCCGATTATAACCATCACCTACCGAAGATTTGAATTTATAAACTTTATTTTTTAATCCCATACTATCCCTCACTTTTATGAGTAACTCATAATCCCTCTCATGCATTCCGATAGAAAAAGCAGGAATACGCCTCAAAGACTTTTTCCTATTAGCGTCGATTGTCGTATTAGTGGAAAAAGTGAAACAACCCTCCCCGACTACCAACCCTAATATAAAACTATCGCTTAATTTTTCTGGCATTGGATTGTAAATCAATAAACTATAACTGTCTTATTTAGTCGACGCGGTAACATTATTATAATATAAATGAGATGACATTTAGACAGGATCGCGGAAACAGGGGAGAGGATTTAGCCGCGGAATATCTTATGGGGATTGGGCATACGATACTGGAGCGCCAACACCGCAAGCCGTGGGGCGAGCTGGATATCATAGCGAAGGCGGGGGACGGCACCCTCGTATTCGTGGAAGTGAAGGCTATGGGTGCGGGCGGGGGCGCCTTTACGCCCGAGGGTAATATGACCTCCGCGAAGATCATAAAAACCAAGCGAGCGGCCCTCGCGTATGCGAACGCCAACCCCAAGCTATCGGGCAGGGGATGGCGCATAGACGTAATCGCCATAGACCTCGAAGGGGACGCCGCGCGCGACCTCCGACACTACGAGAATATCTGACCGGTAAATTGCCTAAAAAGAATATCCATGGCATAATAAATTCGCCCATTTCCAACTAAATCTTTTTCTTTAACGCCTCACAGCAAAGGAATATGACATGCCCGCCACGCTGCAGCTAGAGCACGAAACCGGAATTGCCATCGAATTCGACCACCTAAGAAGAGGCCAACACATGGAACAAGTGATGGCAATCGAAAACGCTTCGTTCGACGAAGGAACGCGCCTCACGGAAGAAGCACTTATTGAGCACATGAGGAAAAACGATGTTATCGGTATGGTTGCCCTTTGGAACCGTATCGTCGTCGGCTTTATGCTCTATGAACTGAAAGGTAGGCGGATGCGCCTACTCGATATGGCAGTGCATCCGAATTACCGAAGTCAAAAAATCGGCCGGAGGATTATCGCGAAGCTGCTCGATAAAGCCGCCGAACAAAGACGGGATCATCTCGAAATCCTTCTACCTGAACAATGCTCCGATACGCGATCCTTCTTCGAGCAATGGCAGCATTCTCAGTGTCTACGTATCCGGCCCACTAACCGAAAGGGGATCATCACCGTTAAGCTCTCGCTACACGCCATGGAACGGTGCCATGCACCCGCAGCCCAACGAATCGAAACGAATTTCTTCAGCGATTATCCGGGAGAACCGCGTATCATCGCGCAGGCGCTGGACAACGGAATGCAAGGCATTGTCGCGCACGACGAATACTCAGACGAAATCGTCGGTTTTGTCCTGTACGAACGTCCCGAGGATGGAATGCTCACGATGAACGGCGAATACGGACTCATCGTCCATCCCAACTACCGCCGCAAGGGCGTGGGACGGGCTATCATGGCGCACATCCGCAGCCTTGGAAAATTAGTGACGCTCAAGGACGTCAACCTTCTCTGCGGAACGCAACGCGCATTCCTCACCGCTATGGGCGTTACCGTTCCGGAAATCCAACGGCATGCCACCGTCCTGTGGGGATAGCGGCATCCATACCGCAAAAACCAATCCCCGCGACCCCAAAAAGTCGCGGGGATTTTCACTTGACAAAATATGATCAAAGCAATATACTTCCAGTTAAGAGATGTGATTGATTTGGCCGCCCGAGAGGTGGCCCTTATTGTTTTTAAATACATTCCCATCGCTAAAATAATTAATAAAAAATAAAAATATGTTCGACCTGAAAGTCATCGCGCGCGCCATCGAGCAGCTCGCGGAAGAGAAGCACATAGAAACCGGCAAAGTAGTCGAGGCAGTAGAGGCCGCGCTCGCCGCTGCGTACAAAAAAGAATACGAAAAGCGCGGCGAAGTCGTACGTGCGAAATTCGAATTGAAAACGGGCGACGTTTCTTTCGCGCAAATCAAAACGGTTGCGGATGAAACGACTGTCGACATGACCCCGCCGTCCGAAGAAGAAATCGCGGCGGAAAAAGCACCCGTCGAAATGGATTACCGTAACTCGCGTTACGAAGCGCCGGAGCCCGTACTCGAAGAAGGTAAACTGCCGCGCTACAATCCCGACCGCTACATCCTGATTAAGGAGGCGCAGAAGATTAAAGCCGACGTGCTACTCGGCGAAGAGTTGGAATTCCCCCTCGAAACTAAAATCGATTTCGGCCGCATCGCTTCGCAAACGGCAAAGCAAAATATTTTACAGAAACTCCGCGAAGCGGAACGCGACTCGATCATGTCCGAGTTTAAAAACAAAGAAGGCGAGATCGTTAACGGCGTGATACAGCGCTTCGAGCGGGGGACTACGTACGTCGACATCGGCCGCGCAACGGGCGTGATGTTCTACAACGAATCAATCCCCGGCGAGCACTACCGCATCGGCGACCGCATGAAATTTTACGTGACCGCGATCCAGAACGACACGAAGGGCCCGGGTATTATTCTTTCGCGCGCGCACCCGCGCCTCGTCGTAAAACTCTTTGCGCTTGAGTCGCCCGAAATTGCGGATGGCTCGGTAGAAATCCAAGCTATCGCGCGCGAAGCAGGCAACCGCACGAAGATCGCTGTCGTATCGCACATGAAAGGCGTTGACCCCGTGGGCTGTTGCGTTGGCCAGCGCGGCACGCGCGTAATGGCAGTGTCGGGCGAATTAGGCCAAGAGAAAATAGACATCATAGAATTCTCTGAAGACCCCGCAGACTTTATTGCGCACGCATTGTCGCCCGCAAAAGTTGCACGCGTAGAAATATTGCCGCGCCGCGAAGCACGCGCTTTTATCCCTGACGACCAGTTGTCGCTCGCTATCGGCAAGGGCGGCCAGAACGTGCGCTTGGCGCACCGACTTACCGGCTGGAAGATAGACATCCGCGCCGAATCTTCGCCTGAAACCGCAGTACTGAAAGACGAAGAAATGCCCGCCGCGGAAGGCACGGAAACCGAAACGCCGGAAGCATCCGTCGAACCGAAAATCGAATCGTAAAATCTATTCACTAACCACTACCCACTAAAACTATGGACATGATGAAATTGACGGCAGGGGACAACGCACCGGAAGAAATAAACGTCTTCGTGGAGATCCCGCAAGGGTCGTCCATCAAGTACGAAGTAGACAAGGACTCGGGCCTGCTTTTCGTGGACCGCTTCTTGCACACCGCGATGAGCTACCCCTTCAACTACGGCTTCGTGCCGCAGACGGATGCGGAAGACGGCGACGCCGTCGACGTGCTCCTCATATCGTCGATGCCCGTAACGCCGGGCTCCGTCGTGCGCGCGCGGCCCATCGGCATACTTGAAATGGAAGATGAAGCCGGCATGGACAACAAAATCCTCGCGGTGCCCATCAAGAAAATCGACCCCGACTATACGGACATTGAAGACATCAATGACATTAGCGAGCACACGAAAAACAAGATCAAGCACTTCTTCGAAAACATGAAGTCGCTCGAAAAAGGGAAGTGGGTGAAGCTCAAAAACTTCTTAGGGAAGGATGCAGCGATGGAAGAAATTAGGAAGTGCATGAAGTAAAAAACGACAATGAAATCATCGTTCAAAAAACTGCCGGCATCTGCCGTAGAACTCACGGTCGATATGGACCTCGTTGAATTCAAAGAGTATTACGCGCGCGCCTTCCAAGCGGCGAAGGCGGGTATCGAAATTAAAGGGTTCCGCAAAGGCATGGCACCAGACGCCGTACTCGAAGGAGCAATAGACCCGAAGAAACTTTTCGACGACGCCGCGGAGCGCGCGATAAAAACCACGCTCACGGACGAGGCAGAAAAGAACGCATGGACAATCATCGACCGCCCCGTGATCGAGATAAAAGATACGGACAAGTCCTTCTCGTACGTCGCGAAGTTTTCGACCTTCCCCGAAGTGAATATCGAAGGGTTTGATGCGATAGCGGAAAGGGAACGCGCCACACTCGAAAAGAAAAAGGAGAAAATAACCGTAAAAGAAGACGAAACGAAAGAAGCTCTCGCATGGCTCCAGAACGCCCGTGCGGAAAATAAAGAAACTACGGAAGGAGCGCAGCTCGGCCGCGTGGTCGAGATAACAGTGAAGAGTTCGTTCGCGAAAGAAGCGCACGACGACCGCTTCGTCGTCGGTAAGGGCCGCTTCATGGCGGGCTTCGAAGACAAGCTGATAGGCAAGAAGGCAGGGGAGACCGTAGCGTTTTCCATCACGGGCCCCAAGGACTACTGGAACGAAGAACTGCGCAATAAGGACGTTGATTTTTCCGTGACTATTAATAAAGTGTACGACCAAGTCTTACCGGAACTCGACGACGCGTTCGCCGAAAAAGCAGGTAAATTCAAAACCCTCGCAGAGCTGAAAGAAAGCATCATGACGGGCATACGCGAGGAGAAAGTCCATCACGAAGAAGAGGCGGCCTGTATTGCAGCGCTCGAGGCGGCCGTGACAAAAGCGAACATAGACGTGCCGCGCCCGATGGTAGAAAAAATCCGCGAGCAAGATAAAGAGATGACGGAGGACGTGGCGAAGCGGAAGATCGCGACACACCTCGTAATTTACGCCATAGCGGACAAGGCGGGTATCCGCCCCGCGGAAGAGGAAATCCAAGCGGAAATCGCCAAATACGGCGCAGGCGCCATGCGTGGCGAAAACGGCCCGATTGACGCTAAAAAAATCCATGGTTATATTTACGAGAGACTCCAGCAGAAGAAAGTCTACGATTACATCCTCAAAAAATAATGAATAATTACCTCGTCCCTACGGTTATAGAGAAGTCCTCGCAAGGGGAGCGCGCGTACGACATCTACTCGCGGCTTCTTAAGGAGCGCATTATCTTCCTCTCCGGCCCCGTGACGGACGCCTTAGCGAACACCGTTATCGCCCAGCTTTTATTTCTTGAAAACGAAGACTCGAAGAAGGACATAACAATCTACATAAACACCCCTGGCGGCTCGGTAAGCGCCGGCCTCGCGATATACGACACGATGCAATACGTGAAGCCCCACGTTTCGACGGTTTGCGTAGGCATTGCGGCATCCATGGGCGCGGTGCTCTTAGCCGCAGGTACGAAAGGCAAGCGCTTTTCATTGCCTAATTCTGAAATACTCTTGCACCAAGTCATGGGCGGCGCGCAGGGGCAGGCAAGCGAAATAGAGATCACCGCCCGCCAGATATTGAAGATCAAAGACCGCCTGAATAAAATCCTCGTAAAGCACACGGGGCAAACGGCAGGAAAGATCGAAAAAGACACCGATCGCGACTTCTACCTCTCGGCACCCGAGGCGAAGGACTACGGCGTCATCGACGCGATAATCGAAAACCGCAAATAATGCGCTTCCGTTTTTGGGAATACGTTTTCTTCGTAAGCGCCTTCGGGACGGTGGTATTTTTCCCCGCAGCGAAACCCCTTATGCCGCTCCTTGCAGTGCCTGTATATGCCTTAGACGCCGCGCTTGCGGCGCTTACGGCGCTTGGTGCGCTCGCCCTCTACGAACGGACCATGGGTAGCCGGACACGCAGGCAGGCGCTCGCAGTAGCGGCTATCACGGGGTGCGCAGCCGTACTCGTAAGCATCGGCGGATATATGTCCGCACCGGAATTCGCCTTATGGTCGCTTAATGCGGCTATTGCCGCGTGCACCTTCGGCTCAATTCTCGCTCGCCGCTTTTTCCGCCGCGTGGAGCGTGACTTCCGCCGCAATGCCGCGCACGTACTCGCGCTCGGCCTCGCGGTAAACGCCGCAGGGCTCTTAGCCGCGTATCTTTTAGTACTCTTCCCGCCCGTAATGATCGGAGTACTTGTAGCCATCGTAACTTTCGTTGCGCTTTCTTAAGTACCTATGAACCCGCTTTTCGATAACGCCGTAGATAGTGCGGATAAGGCACACCTCGAAGCCGCGCTTGCGTCCGGCAAAAAACTGCGCGTCAAATTCGGCATCGACCCCACCGCACCGGACCTGCACTTAGGCCACGCCGTCGTGCTCCGCAAACTGCGCGCCTTCCAGGACGCCGGGCATCAAGCGGTTTTGATAATAGGGGACTTTACGGCGATGATCGGCGACCCTACGGGCAAATCAACCACGCGCCCAACGCTCACGAAGGAACAAGTGAAGACTAATCTCGACACGTATCTCGCCCAAGCGGGCGCTATTCTTGATATTAAAACCCTAGAAATTAGGCACAATAGCGAATGGCTGAGCGAATCCCTCCCTAAGCTTATCGAGCTTATGGGTAAGGTAAGCATCCAGCAGGTACTTCATCGCGCCGACTTTAAAAAACGGATGGGGGAGGACGTAGACATAAGCATGCTCGAAATAATGTATCCGCTGCTCCAAGGGTACGACTCCGTTGCCGTACAAGCGGATGTAGAGCTCGGGGGGACAGACCAGACATTTAACATGCTTATGGGTAGGCGTGTGCAACGCGCGTTTAACGTACCCGAGCAAGATGTTATAACACTCCCACTTATCGAGGGGACGGACGGGGAACATAAAATGTCTAAGAGCCTCGGCAATTACATAGCGCTTACGGATACGCCTACGGACATGTTCGGGAAGATCATGTCCCTGCCGGATGCCGTTATGCCTAAGTACTTCGCGTTATTAACCGATATACCGATGCCTACAGACACGAAACCGCGCGACACGAAGGCCTTACTCGCCCGCAGGGTAGTCGCCACGTACCACGGGACGCAGGCGGGGGAGGACGCGGAAAAAGAATTCGCGAGCGTGCACGGTAAAAAAGAAATGCCGGCGGATATGCCGGAAATCTACGTTACGGACAACGAAATAAAAATAATCGACCTTCTGCTCCTTGCGGAAGTAAAAAGCAAAGCGGAGGCACGGCGACTTATCGAACAAGGGGGCGTGAAAATCGATGGGGTGGCCGCTACTGACCCCGAAGGATCAGTTGCCGTTTCAGGCAGCCCCGCCCTCCAAATAGGCAAGCTGAAGTTTTTTAGGGTAAAAAAATAATCAAAAAAATGACGCCCGCCGAGAAAGACCTCGGCGGGCGTTTTGCTTGCGAAATTAACGGGGGAGTCTGGGGGAGTAGGCAGGGCCTCTCCCGGCATCGAAAAAGTATTTACCCTCATCGTCCGTTCCCACGTCGGGGTCGTTCACGCGCATATCCTCGAACATGCGCTCGATGAGCGATCCGAACAGCCACGCAAGCCCGCATACACTGAACGCAAATGCGATTGCAGCAAGCAAGCTGGTCTTCT
>CAYTBX010000020.1:0-8396 GCA_964436175.1 uncultured Candidatus Saccharibacteria bacterium | reverse complement strand
GGACGGCATTGTAAACGTTTTTGACTTTAATGCGGTTCTCGTCGCATGGGGAACGTCTGGTTCCGGTATACTGGCCGACTTGAATCGCGACGGCATCGTCGACATTCTCGATTTCAATTTGCTTATCATTAACTGGACGCCGTAATAACCATGAATAACCGATTCACATTTTTTATCGTAGCCATGCTCGCATTGCTTGTCGCCGCTCCCGCATATGCGGCAACCATAAGCCTTTCTCCCACGGCAGTGTCCGTTAAAAAAGGGCAGAATATTTCGGTTACGGTTAATGCCGATCCTGCGGGTTCAAAGCTGTATACCGTTAAAAGCGCCGTTTCTTTTTCCGCCGCTCTTCTTGAGGAGATTTCGTTCGCTCAGTCGGGCGGCTGGGTCCCGCTTACCATGGCGGGTTACGATGCCGTGGACAACGTAAATGGCCTCGTAGTAAAAACGGCAGGGTATCCGGGAGGATTTTCGTCCGCTACGGCTTTCGGAAAACTTTCGTTCCGCGCTAAGGAGTCCGGCGTGGCATACATAACCGTTACAAGCGCTTCGGCGGCATACGACGCGCAGAATAAGAATATTCTTTCTGACGTACAAGGATCGGTTACGGTAACGATTTCCCAGCCTGCTGCTGTAGCGGTAGCGCCGGCGCCTACGAAACTTAAGCCGCAACCGGTTCCAGAGCCATTGGCGCCTGAATCAACATCTTCCACTTCGAATGAATCTAGTATCGAAGAGCCTGCGCCTGTTATATCGAAAGACTCGAATCCGATAATTACGCAGGAGTCGGAAGCTAATCCGTCTTTATTAGCATCCGTGAGCAGTGTAATGACGCTAGGTACCGATAGTTTGGTTATTGGTATTACGGTTGGTATAGTGCTTCTCGCTATTATTTGCTATCTCATCTATGTCTTCATGGGGCGAAAGAAACGCCGTCAATTTTAGGAGTTGAATAGTGAAGTTGAAAAATCTCTGATACTATTATTTCGGAATAGTGAGAGTTGGCGTTCATCGGCTTTTGTCGATGACAGTGCTGTGTACTAAGTACGTCATCCGCCATCGTGCGGTGGATTGCCCGTAAGGGTGAGGGTAGCGGTAAAAAGCAGTACTGGCTTACGGGTCCGCCAAGAGTTCAGCCGAGCATAGCGGGAGCAAAGATGAGGGCTGGGCGGCGAACAAAGAACGAGACAGGCGACGAAATCCTTTCTCCCTTTCAGTAACTGGCTATTCCCGCAAAAGACTTCTCTTCGGAGGAGTTTTTTGTTGGCGCGCTTTTATTTTCAGCTGCGCAGCTTCGAATACTTTCATCTGATCTTCGTTCGATTTTTGCGCCGCCTTGGTAAATGCTCGTATTTGCTCTTCAAGCGGGGCGTTCAGTAAAAAGTCAGCAACTCCGGTGTACTCTCTTGGTTTCGGTGATTTTTCTGGCTCCATGGAATATATCGATGAGGATATTATATTTGCTATACTGGCTACACTAAACCTGAAAGGCATCCTACATGGGTGCCTTTTGTCTTCATGTGGAAATGGTACACGATAATGCCGAATAGGTTAATTCCCGCTTAATCCGGCCCCAATCCAAGGTTCTAAACATATCCAATAGGCGGAGCAGTAACTTTTCTAGAATATGGTCGTCTTTGATAACAGATGGCGTAGATGCTATAATATAAGCTAATGAAAGAAATCTTGCGTAAAATAAGCAGTTTATTTAGTGCTAAAAGCTCTTCTACTGAAACGGCTGTTTTGACGCGCTCCATGCTCGAAAAGAAAGTGGATCAGGGGGTAGATAAGGCCGTAAAGCAATACGGCGAAGTGTTTCGTAAGTTAGCAGAATACGACCGCCAGTAATATGAGGTTCTATTATTTGGATATCTCTTTGATGGAGCGTTTTTGTCATACGTTCGCATTGCGTTTATTCAATACCGATCAGGATCCTATAGCTGCCTTCAGTGAGCATGACTTGGCAAAATTGGATTCGGCTTTGAATAATCCGCGCCAGACGTTTGGTGGAAAAGATTTGTATCCCGCGTTTGCGGATAAGGCCGCGATTTTATGGTACTCGCTTAATAAGAATCATCCCTTTCCGAACGGGAATAAACGCATCTCTACCGCGTCGGTTTTGGTTTTTATGTATATTAACGGTTATTGGATCGACGTGCCGATTAACGAAGTGGTTGATAAGGCTCTTTATATTGCTACGTCCCAAGCGGATGATAAGGAGAGTGTCTTAAAAGACTTAGGCGTGTGGATCGGCGCTAATTTAAAGCCTGAAATAGAATCAACAGGAATTCGGGTTAAGATTTCAGATTAAGGGAGTTCTGATATGGAATCCAAAGAATCGAAAATAGAAAATTACTTGAAGGTCACGAAGGATAAGCAGGCTTCTTTGTGGCTGCCTGACGCGGTGCGCGTACTAGGTCGCGGGGGGAATGCCCTGGATTTGGGTTGCGGGGCGGGGAGGGACACGAAGTTTCTGCTGGGGGAGGGTTTCCATGTGGTTGCCGTAGACAAGGACGAGAGAGCGCTCGAATATCTTAAGGAATTGCCGCGGGAGAATTTAGAAGTGGTGCAATCTCGTTTCGAGGAGTTTGGCTTCGAAGAGCAGAAATACGATTTGATTAATGCGCAGTTTTCGTTGCCATTTACGAATCGCGACGCGTTTGACGCCGTCTTCGCAAAAGTTAAAAAAGCATTGAAGCCTGCTGGGATATTTGTCGGTCAGTTGTTCGGCGTGAACGACGATTGGAACAAGTCTTTGACCACCAAGACGACCTTCCATACCAAAGAGGCCGCAGAAGCGCTGTTTGGGGATATGGAGCTTTTAAAGTTCATAGAGAGGGACTACGACGGCACGATCGCTGATGGCACTCCAAAGCACTGGCACACTTTCCATATTCTCGCGCGGAAGAAAGAATCGCAATGAAAACCCTCTTCATCTGCAAATTAAAATACCCCTGAAGCGGGGTAAAACAGGTAACGTGGCATAATAAGCGTTGTTCTCTGCATGTATGTGGGTTATGATAGCCACATATGAATAAAAACCTATATTACAAAGTGACGGGTAGCATCTTTTTGATAATTGCCGCAGTGCACGCATGGCGTATTTTTGCGGGATGGGAGGTTTTTATCGGCGGATGGGAGGCGCCGCAGTGGATTAGTTGGGCGGCGGTTGGTATCGCCGGTTTTCTTGCTCACTCAAGTTGTACGCTCGGTAAGGGGAAATAAAATGAAAAAAATTGCATTATGGGTAGGTGTCATGCTGATAGTCGGTGCGGCATATTGGCTCGTTTCACCGATTTTCTTGGACAAAGAGGTGCAAGAGGCGGCAGTTGATATCGGGGCAGCGGCATCCGCGCAGAGCGAGCAGACTACCCTTGCCGAGGGCAGCTTTGTAGATGCTGATGCCTTTCATAAGGGCGCGGGGGTTGTGCGGCTTATAAGCGTTGAGGGGAAAAATTTTATACGGTTCGAAGATGATTTCAAGGTGACGAACGGCCCTGATCTATTCGTGTATTTGGGCAAAGACGGCGCATATGCAAGCGAAGCGAAGATAGCTGCATTAAAGGGCAATATCGGCAGTCAGAATTACGAAGTGCCGGAGGGTATACGCGTGGATGAGTATAACGAGGTATGGATATGGTGTAGGGCGTTTTCTGTTCCCTTTGCCCACGCTGTATTGAATTAGCTTAATTATGCATCGGTATATCGAAAATAGACGGGGAGAGCGTATCGCCTCGTAGTATTTTTGAAATTCTTTCGCCGCCGGCAATGGATGGCAATATTCCGATGCCATTGCATCCCAAGTTATACAATAAAATTGGGTTATGGGGGTCGGCGCCAACGCGGCGGATGCCGTTTGGCGTGTACCCCATGAGGCCATGCCATAAAAAGGCATATCGTATTTTCTTAGCGGGTGTATGGCGATAGGTGTCTTGCAGGAATGCATCAATCGCTGCGCGTGCCTCATCAGGGAAAGAATGGCTATTCGAATAGCTGGTGGTGTCATCAATTCGTTTTTCGGGCCCACCGACGGAGATTAATCCAGGCTCTATTTCTATGCCGGTGTAATGTATTCTTCTCGTGAGGTAGTAGTAGGGCGTGGCATCAAGTAGTGCGCCATCTTCGTCGCTATTTTCTGCGGGAAGGTAGCTCGTTGCTGTGGCGGGGCGGTCGCCAATATCCCGATACGCCGCCATATAGCCAATCGACCCTTTAACCATGTGATGAAATTCCTTATTAATACTTACGCCATGATTATTTTCAATCTTCAGCTTTTCGAATCCATTAGTACACAGAATGACGCGGCCGGTGGTGATGGTATGCGGGCCTGAGATAATCTCGGCGTTGTTTTTATGAAGCCTAACGATATCTGCCGGTGTATTTTCAAAAATTTCGAACCGGTCGGGATATTTTTCAAGTAAAACGGTAAAAAGATCTTCGGTAAAATGCGCGCTATTAAGGCACCCCTTACGGGATCCGAGTGCGGCAATGTAATGTTTTTTGTCTGTTTCTAAGAGATTGAGGATTTTCCTCGACGACGCAACTTCGTACATTCCATCATAGCGTTCAGGTATAAGATTTTTTTCTATAATAGCCTTATCAATAATGACTGGGCCGCGGGGAAGATTCGCCTTGATTCGATATATGTCGTTTTTGAGATGCTGGAGTATCTGGTCGACCGTCGTACATCCGGCATATCCCGTAAATTGGGAGAGGGGAACTTCGATTCCTGTTTCTTTGTATATTAGTTCGATTAGGTCCCATGCGGATTCAACCTCAGCTAAGCCGGCAGTAGCCATATTCTCGCCGAACTCCTTTACGATATCGTTGAACGGCCGCTCGAAATAACTAACTACTTGCCCTGCGTTGTGCCCCGTCGCTCCGTGCGCTACTTTACCCGCCTCCATAACAATGACGCGCTTATCGGTATTACGCAGGATGAAATATGCCGTCGCGACTCCCGCTATTCCTGCACCTACAACAACTATATCCGTCGTACTATCTTTACTAATGGCTCTTGCGGGGCGAATGCGCTTGATTTGGAAAAGCCACGGGGAATTATTTTCTTGAAAATCCATACTATGCACACCAGTATATCATGCAGATGAATCTACACGGGAGCAGATAATTGTTGTTAGCTTAGAATAGTGGTATCGTATGCCACAATGGAAAAACGCATCTCCAAATACACGCCGCGCGGGTATAAGCTTTCAGTGCGCCGCTCGAAGACCGGTAAGGGTCTTTTTGCTGAAGAGACAATCCCGAAAGGGGTTTGCATCATCGAATACACCGGCCGCGTGCTCTGTGAACAAGAGATGGGGGAGGGCAAGGGAAAATATTTTTTCGAAGTGAATGCGAAAAAAATGATCGACGGGAATATCCCCTCGAATCTGGCCCGGTATATCAACCACTCCTGCGTGCCGAACTGCGAGGCAGTCGGGCCGCGCGATAAGGTCTTCATTTTCTCCCGCAAGCGGATTATGGCGGGGACCGAGCTTACCTATGATTACGGGGAGGAATACTTCGACGTATTCATCAAGCCGAAGGGCTGTCGGTGCGAAAAACATCGTGATCGGCTTTCGTGCTAGAATATATAAAAGGTCGTTTACTGATTTTAAGTCATTGTATCTTATGTCATTATTCACTTTCGCCGAAGCCGCTTTTTTTCTTGTTTTTGGTATCAGTTATTTTTTTCCGTTTAAGCATTCGCAGGTAATTTGCGCAGTGGCGGCTATCATTGTTGGAGTTCTTTTAGTCGTTAAATTGTAAGTAGGGCCAATATTAAGCAAAAATACCCCGCACGGGGTATTTTTGCTTAAGAAGGCCGTAATTATTAGCCCTCGGGAACGTCTTTTTGTATAGTTATATCCATCACTATTAAAACTTTAATTTTCGTAGTAGGCCTTTCTTTATGTGCTGTCGCGTACGCGGCGGAGGGGCCTTCCGTTACCGTGACGCCCGCGCGCATCGTGCAAGGCGAGCCCGTAATGATCTCCGTTGCGGGAACGGATGCGAGTACAAAGGTTGCGGGTATTTTTTTGGACGGCGTCCCTCTCGGCGTTTTTTCGTATCAGGGGAAGCCGGCCGCTTTCGCGGGCATAGATCTCAACTACAAGGCCGGCACGTACCCCGTCACCGTTATGTTGCTTGATGGGCGTACGCTTTCGGCCGAAATTATTGTGGATGCGCGGGAGAAAATCGAGGCGCCGCTCGGCATCCCAGAAAAACTGGGCGGGAACACGCCCGCGAGCCAGACGAGGCTCGTGAGCTCCCTTGCGGCCGAAAACGCTTCGTTAATAGGCTTACGCACGGGCATAAAATCTTTTTGGGCCGAAGCGTTTCGCTGGCCTGTGGCGCGCCCTATCGTTACGGACGAATACGGTTATTCGCGAAAGACGGGCGCGTATTCCATAGCGCATAAGGGGACGGATTTCCGTGCGCCGGTGGGCACGCCCGTTACAGCGGTTAATCGCGGTGTGGTGCGCGTTGCCAAGCAGTTTCCGACATATGGGAAGACGGTCGTCGTGGATCATGGCCTCGGGCTTATGTCCTTTTATATGCACTTATCAAAGATTCAGGTGAACGTTGGTGAGCTCGTGAGGCCGGGGCAACGTGTAGGGCTCTCCGGGCAGACAGGCTATGCTACAAGCCCGCATTTGCATTTTACTCTTCGCATTAGGAATAGTTCGGTGGACCCGATGAAGTTTTTCGCCCTTATGGGCACTTCCTTATGATTTAGGAAAGATCTTTGATATACTAGCGCTATGAAAAAGACCATCGTTTATATAGTTATCGTAATCGTTCTTGGCATCGCCTTGTATTTCGGTTTGGGGAGCAATGCTCCCCTTGAAGGTCAAATGGCTTTTGACGCGCGCAACTCCTCGTTCAGGGTTGAGGGCGCACCCGTAACGCTCGTAGACGGCGTAGCGGTTACGGAGATCGCTTCGATGCCAGGCGTGAATATAACGACACGGTATTTTGGTAATGGTATAAGCCACGACTTGGATGATGACGGTCGGGAGGATACGGTATTTTTAGTAACGCAGGACGGGGGAGGGAGCGGTACGTTCTTTTACGTCGTCGCGGTGCTCAACACGGTAAACGGTTACGTGGGATCGAATTCGTATCCTTTAGGCGACCGAATCGCCCCCCAGTCGACGAATATGGATGAGGGCGTAACGTCGCAAGGCACGATGCGCGACAACGTAATTGTCGTCAATTACGCAGTACGGAAGCCTGAAGAGCCGATGACTGCTGCGCCTTCAGTTGGTAAAAGCGTTTGGTTAAAACTTGATCCGAGGGCGATGGAGTTTGGCGAAGTCGTGCAAAATTTCGAAGGCGAGAGTCGGTAGGCCGTTCTATGCGTCCTTTTCCTACTGCGGAAATTCCGGAATTTGCGGTTTTTAAAAAATTAAACACGCCTGCAAAGGTGCAGGATTTTATTAATAAGCTGCGTGTCAATTTTGAGCTGCGTGAGGAAACGTACCGATCGCCCTTAATGGTTTTGCGTCATGGCGAAGCCCATTGCGCCGAAGGTGCCATGCTTGCAGCGGCTATTCTTTGGTGTCACGGCAAGCCGCCCTTGCTTTTGGATTTGAAAGTTGCGGAGGGGAAGGGCGACGTCGACCACGTGGTAGCCCTTTTTAAAGAGGATGGACATTGGGGCGCGATAAGTAAAACCAACCATGCCGTTTTGCGGTACCGTGATCCGGTATACAAAACCATCCGCGAGCTAGCACTTTCTTACTTTAACGAATATTTTTTGGATGACGGCGTAAAGACGCTCCGTGGTTACTCGGCGCCCTTCAACCTGCCTCGCGGTGATAGCAGTTGGCTTACGTCGCCGCAGAAGCTGCAGGCTATCATCGACCGCCTCGACCACTCACGGCATTTTGATATTCTGGAGCGCGACACTGTGCGTCGGTTGCGACGGGCTGATCCTTTGGAAATAAAGGCAGGTCAGCTTACGGAGTGGCCTAAGTAGGGGTATATCGGCGTTGTATTACTTATCCACACGTGCGGTCAGGAGGGGCGTGATATACTTTTATAGTGAATAAGAAAAAAAGGTCGCGTAACGAAAATATGAATATGGATAAGAATAAAAAAATAGTATGGGGTATTGTCGCCATCGTTCTCCTCGCTGCGGCATTCATGCTTGGGCAGGAGCGCGGATGGAATCAAGGCACCGCGGACGTATTAGACGCGATCTACCCTCCAACGACGGATTATATCTACCCGCCCGCTGATGCAACTACGGAACCGATCTACCCGCCGACGGACTACATCTATCCGCCCGCAGATGCGACAACGGAGTATATCTATCCTCCGACGACGGATTATATCTACCCCCCGATGCCCTAATAGGGGACTCGATGGCGTACGAAGAAGCCCGCAGT
>CAYTBX010000019.1:0-8894 GCA_964436175.1 uncultured Candidatus Saccharibacteria bacterium | reverse complement strand
TATTAAAAAGAAATATTTTTTAATACTATAAAATAAAAAAAAGCGCCGGACATTGCGAGAATGTCCGGCGTTCGTTAATTGAGGTCATCTTTTGGCGCGCGTTTAAGCGTTACGCGTGCAGGAGGACGTGCGCTCGTTCGGAGAATCCCCGCTCGAGAAAGTTCCAGCGGTCGAGCCATCCGTGCGCAGGCATGTTCGGCACGTTAGGAACGCGGAAGAGAGTGAGGATTGCTCGTTCGTTCTCGTCGTTCTTCATAGCTTTCACGTTATGCGGAAAAACGAAATAGCCGTTCGTCTGGAGGACTTCATCCGGAATGGATGCCGCGGCCTCCAAAAGTCCGGCTCCGTGGCACAGTCCTCCGAGGACGTCCCTTCGTTTTTCCATGTCGTGGAGTAGTATCGTGCCGTCGATGCCTGAGCAACCGATGTGCGGCAGGATTCTCGCGACTTGCACACGGAGGGATCCGGTTTCAGGGATCGGTCCGCGGGCGAGGTCACGCCAGCTTTGTCCGTCGTCAGTCAGAGCGAAGCTCCGTGGCGCGAGGATCATAAAGGGCTCTCCGACGAGTTTCAGCATCAGCGGTCGTGGTTTAGCGGTGGGCATGATTCGAGTCTCCGTGGGGTGAGGGTAAAGGTCCGAAACTATAATACTACGTATATAATTATTTAGCAAGTCTCTTTCCTGAAGCCTAAAAAGTCCTGTAAATGCTATTTTTTCTAGACTTATGGCTGGGGCTTGCCGGAAGATGGGCTAAGGGATTGGACACTTTCTAGTATGTGGTCCGCGAGCGCGTCTACGTCGAACGCGGCACGTTCTTTCAGGCATTCGGTTTGCTGGGGGTCGTCGTAGTTCATGCATTGTACGGCGCGGATTACGAAAGAGAGCGTGATAATCTTTCCGTTTTTCTCCGTCGCGTACGAATATGTCGTGTATGTACTGCCGGCCGCGCCCTCGCTTACGGCGGTTACGCAATACGTGGAGTTATTGATAATTTTCTTCGCGGCGCAGACAAGCCCACCGTCCGTTACGGTAATTTTCGGGGGCCATTCCTGCGCGCTTATGTAGTTTGAGAGGAACGGATCGGGAGTAAAAGAAATGCCGTCCGCGGCAGTCGGGCATGCCGCAAACTCGCAGTTCGGACCCGTACGTCCTACGGCGCTCCCGTCGGGGCAGATCTTCGCCTCCATCGTACAGGCAGCTGGCAGCGGGGCGGCAGGAGCGCGCCATATGAGAATAAGAGTAACTACGACGATAAAGCCTATAATCGGAGCAGCTATATTTTTCCAGTTCATCAGTTATTCGGTTTGGCGAATAAATCCGCCTGCCGCAACTTAAGAATCGCAAAAAGATAGATTATTTCGAGAATCCCCGCGGTATTGATAACGAGTAGTGCAATAAACCACCACGGCTGGCCCCTCCGTCCCGCATGCCATAAGGCAAGTCCCTTCCAAAACAGGCTCCAGATTATCAAAAGAAAAAACCCGCCCCCAAACGCCGGCATCCCGTACCCGTAATTGAAGTAATGCATATGTATATACTAGACGAAGTAGGGGTGTTTTTGTGACGGGGTGAAAAGGAGGCGATGGATTATCCTACTTGTAAAATTAAGTGATTTTAATTAATATCAGTGTAACATCGAGATCGAGCGTTGAAGTGGAAGGTCCATGATCATAGGTTGCCCTGCCAAAGGCCACGGCATGATGCGGCAATGATTGATCCACGAAGTAACTAAGTGAATAAGATCGACCGATGGGTCCCCGTAAAGTATGAGGCGTGTATGCATCACACCAAAGACTGAAGGGGATTTTTTATTGTCTTATTATATTTATGGACGGAAGGGGAGAGTAGACGAAGCTGAATCGTCGTAGTCGCTTCTCTTCCCCGACTCAGCTAAAGCTTCGCTGGACTACGTTTTATAACCAATCGTTTATAACTCTTGGATAAAACGGGCGCCTCCGACGCTCCTTGAAAAAGTGTGATAACGTCATCATCGTTTCACTTCCTTCTGACGTGATTGAAAAACTTAAACCTCATTTCATTCGGGATAGTTTTTAAATCAAACCTCGCTTCGCTGTGGGATAATTCCAACGTCGTCTCGCTCTTCGAGCTTCGAGTTCGAATCTCTCCTCCAAAAACAAAATAACCGCCACGGGGGCGGTTATTTTGTTTGCGGAAGGGGAGAGATTCGAACTCTCGATACCTTTCGGTATGCCACCTTTCCAAGATGGTGCACTAGGCCTCTATGCGACCCTTCCGTGTATTGATTATATATTGACCGCCAATCGATCGTGCGACCGTATTCTCTCTGCAGTATAAGCGTTTTCTCCCCGTGTTTCAAATCAATATTTACAATTCTATGCAATTGCATAGAATTGTAAATAATATATGAAAATAACCAAAGGATTAAAAGCGACGATTCCCTATGCCATTATTGCGGCTTTGGCAGTTTTGGATGGTCCGGGGATGGCTAATGTCCTATATCGGACGGTTAAACAAGAATTGAGTAAACGGGATAAGGCGAATGCCAAACGGGAGTTGCATGAGGCAACATTCCGTACGATGCTTACGCGCCTGAAGAAGCAGGGTTTGATTGAAAATCCTTCGCGTGGTATCTGGCGGGCGACCAAGAAGGCTATGGGTATTTACAGCGCGGCAAACGAAAAAGATGCCGCATACAGGAAGTTTCTTGTCGAGCACGGCGAGAAGCGTGATACGATCGTCATTTTTGACGTTCCGAAAAAGAAGGGTAAGGCACGGAATTATTTACGTACCGAATTAATGGCATTAGGATACGAGTTATTGCAGAAGAGTGTGTGGATCGGTGGCGGCCCATTGCCGGCAGAGTTCATGGAATATTTAAAAGAGAAAGAGCTGGTATCGACGGTACATATTTTTACCATACATAAACGGGGAACGATCGATTAGTATTATTTCGTCCAATATAAACTATTCTGTGTAATTGCACGGAATAGTTTATATCAATGATTGGGGTGGTTGTGGCCTTAGTCGGGTATTTTTGGATTTTTTATACTGATTTTGGGTTTTGTCGAGTCTTGACGGTAGGGGCTGTGCTTGTAGTATGAAGTGACATATGAATACCACTATGAAGGCGATTATTTGGGTTGTCGTGCTGGGGGTCGTCGCGTGGGCGGGGTACGCCCTTTTGGGTTCGCAGCCGGCGATGCCGGTTGAAGAAGAGGTAGTTCCGGTAGCAGTTCTACCCATCAAAATCGGTGTCATCGCCCCGCTTACGGGCGAAGCGGCTACGTACGGCGAACCGATGCGTAACGTTATAGAGATCGCCATAAACGAAATCAATGCGGCTGGTGGTGTAAACGGCGCGCAGCTTATCCCGATATACGAAGACGACAAGTGCACGGGTGAGGGCGGCGCGAGCGCAACCCAGAAATTAGTGAATGTAGACGGGGTTAAAATTATCATTGGGTCGGCATGCAGTGGGGCGACCCTCGCAGCCATTCCCGTCGCCGAGGCGGGTCAAGTAGCCTTGTTTTCTCCGGCGGCAAGTTCTCCGGACTTGACTGGAAAGAGCCGTTTCTTCAGCCGTGATTACCCGAGCGATTCATCTCAAGGTATCGTGCTGGCGGATGCCGCATACACGATTAAGAAATGGAAGAAAGTAGCGATAATTCAGGAACAGAAAGACTACCCGCTCGGTATATTCAAGGCGTTCGAGGCGCAGTTCAAGTCTTTGGGTGGTACGGTGGTAAAGGAGGAATTTGCCCCGAGTGCGACGGACTTCCGTTCTATGCTCACGAAATTGAAAGCAGCTAAGCCCGATGCGTTATTCATTATCGTGCAGGCAAGTCCTTCCGCTGACAGGATCTTAAAGCAGTTTGCGGATTTGAAGTGGAAGATGCCGCTTATAGTCAACGATATCGTTCCGGGGGATGTTGAGATCGTTAAGAATCAGGCGAAAGTTCTCGAGGGCGCTATCTCTGCGGAGTTTCCTGTCGGGGACAACGACAAGTTGAAGGCGTTCGCTGCGAGCTATAAGGCGAAGTACGGTATTGACGTTCCGTACATGAGCTACGGGCAAACGGAATATGACGCCGTCTATATCGTCCGCGACGCGCTTATGGCGATTGGTAACGACGGTGCAAAAATCGCCGATTGGCTGAAAGGCGTTACGAACTGGCAGGGTGCTTCCGGTAGTGTGACGATCGGCGCGGACGGCGACCGCGTAGGCGGCCACGTCTTGAAGGTGATTAAGGACGGCAAGGTGGAGTTGTATGCCATGCCGGTTGCGGCGGCAGATGCTCCTGCGGCAACGACGACCGCGAAGCAGTAAAATATAAAAAAGAAAGGCCGTGCCGGAGAGATGTTCCGGCACGGCTTTTTTGATTTTACCACTGACCACTCAGGCAGTAAGAGGGCTCCTGCGTTTCGTTTTACCTGCCCAATCCGCAATACTGCCTCGAAGTTCCTCGACGAACGGCATAGCACGCAGGTGCGCCATGACGCAGGCCGTAAACTTCTGGACGATATCGCCTGCGACTTCTTCCGCGTCTGCCGTTCCGCATTGGCCCGCATCGAGCGTCACGGAAAAACAGAAACGGCCCTCGACGGCAAACGCCACGGCGGTTTCAACCGCATAATGGGGTTCCGGCGGATAGCTCTTCGTGAATTGGAGGCCGTAGGTCAGCGTGCCGTTCGCAAGCTCCATCTCCATCACGAAAGTGTAGTGGTGATTTTCGGCTTTTTTTGACCGCACCACAAACCCGTTTCCGCCGATATTGGGAATATCGAGCGGAATGCCGAACTTCGGCAATAGTCGTTGAATGGCGGTAAAAAGCTCGCGGGCGGCATTGTAGCTTTTTTCGGGATTCTTTTTCTTTACCGCTTCTTTCTTTTTGGGCTTCGGTTTTAGCATGGCGGCGGGCCTGATTCTCTTTCTTCGGGGCATGGCGATGACCTTCCGTAAAAAGGGGGTTGGAAATGGTTCGGTTAGCAGGGTTCTGAGGGTTATAATGCCGATTCAGCGAAGAAAAGTCAATTTTATAGCGATTGATAAAAATACCCTCGTATCGTATATTTTCCTTATGGACATAGTTCCGCAATTGGTTGCCAATAGCGTGATCGCAGGGGCGATATACGCACTCCTTACGCTCGGTTTCAACCTCATTTACGGTACTACCAAGTTTTTTAACCTTGCGCACGGGGTGATCGCGGCCGCGGGGGCCTACGCCGTGTTCGCGCTCGTGAAGGTCGTTAATCTCCCCATTAATATTGTCGTCGCGTGCGTTATAGGCATCGTATTCGCGGGTTTTTTAGGGTGGGCGCTCGACAGCATCGTCTATTTACCGCTCCGCACGCGCAAAGCATCGAACATGGTGCTTATGGTTGCGTCGCTCGGGGCTTTTACGGCAATCCAAGCCGTTATCGCCATCCTCTTTACGAGCCAATTCCAGACGCTCGAGACTAACGCGGTCGGCTCGCGTGCGTACGATATTGCAGGCGCCGTCATAACGGAAACGCAGGTGATAATAATCGCCTGCGGGCTTGCCGTGGTCGCCCTCTTAGGCTTCATCGCTAAATATACGACATTCGGCAAGGCGGTCGAGGCAATCCGCGACGACGAAGAAGTTGCGCGCATGGTCGGCATCGATACTAATAGGATTATCGGCAAGGTGTTCTTTATCGGCTCCATGATCGCGGGCCTCGCGGGCATCTTGATAGGCTTCGATACGGGTATCGAGCCCACGATGGGTATGAACTTACTCCTTAAAGGTACGATTGCGGCGATTATCGGCGGCGTGGGCAGCCTCTACGGCGGGTTCTTGGGTGCCTTCGTATTGGGCTTTGCGGAAAACTTTGGTATATGGAAAATAAGCGGCGAGTGGAAAGACGCGATAGCGTTCGTCGTTCTCATCGTCTTCTTACTCGTGCGGCCGCAGGGGATTATCAAACGGTAATATGGAATACCTTATCCACCTCGCGATTATCTCCTCTATCTACGCGATACTCGGCGTAAGCCTTAACTTGGTGGTGGGCTATGCAGGGCTGCTTTCGGTAACGCACGCGGCGTTTTATGGCTTGGGCGCTTACGCGACGGGTATTTTAATGCTTTCGTACGGCTTTGGATTTTTTGCGAGCATGATTGCGGGTATGGTAATAGCGGGCGTTGCCGCGTGGGTTATCGCGATAGTTTCCGGTAAATTTAAAGGGGATTATTACGCGCTAGTTTCCTTTGGGTTTAACGTGATTGTCTTTAGCGTCCTTCTTAACTGGCAGAGCCTTACGCGCGGCCCCTTAGGCATCCCTGGAATACCGAAGCCTGTCGTATTCGGCATGCCGATTACCTCAAACGCGCAGTTTCTCATCTTGTCTCTCGTTGCTCTTGCGTGCGTCTACGCGGTTTCGTACGGCATCGTGAGCTCGTCTTTCGGCCGCGCGCTTAAGGGTATCCGTGAGGATGAAGAAGCGCTGCGCGTTTTCGGCTACGCTACTGCGCGCTACAAACGCATTATCTTCGTGATTGGCGCCATGCTCGCGGCAGTAGCCGGATCGTTATTTGCCTCGTATATCTCGTACATCGACCCTTCGACTTTCACGCTCAACGAATCGATCTTCTTACTCTCTATAATCATCTTGGGCGGGCTCGCCAACTTGCGCGGCTCGGTTGCCGGCGCCGTGTTCTTTATTCTCTTGCCCGAGATATTGCGGTTCGTCGGCTTTCCGCCCGACATTGCCGCGCAGATGCGGCAAGTCACGTACGGCGTGATGCTCGTGCTCCTGATGCTATATAGGCCCCAGGGATTAATGGGCGAATACGCCCTATGACTTATATAAATGGCGCACTTCGTTGTCGCACTGCACAAAATCTCATTCGATGTACCACGCAGTACACCTCATTCCATTTTGCTTGTGCTTCTAGAACTGCATCCATTTCTATAAGTCATAGATATAGGACATGAAAATAACCTGCAAAAAAGAATTCTGGATATGCGCCGGCGCGATGGCTGCGGTTATTCTGTACTACGCGTTCGTGGGGTCGAAGCCCGCAATGGACGGTATTAAGCTCGGCGGGGCTTTCGGCTTGTCTGGTATTTGCGCCGAGTGGGGCGAAGGCGAAAAAATGGCTGCGCAAATGGCGGTAGACGAAATTAATGCACAGGGCGGCATAAACGGCACGAATATCAATTTCATAATCGAAGACACGCAGTGCGAAAATAAGACGACAGTCAACGCCGTGATAAAGCTCGTGCATGCGGATGGCGTGCAGGCGCTTATCGGCCCCACGTGGGGCGACGCGTACCAAGGCGCGAGTGCGGTGCTAAACGAATCGAAAGTCGTCGGCGTGTCGGGCGATACGGCTATGGAGGCGCTCGAGTTCCAAAACCAGCCGATCGATTATATTTTTTCGACGTACGCGCCGCAGCGCAAGGAGATAGCAGCTTTGCAGGATTACGCCAAAACTGCGGATATCAAAAAGGTATCGATGGTATGGGACCAAGATTCCTATAGTACGATGATGACGCGCCTGTTTAAGGAAGCTGCGCCTGCGCACGGCATAACCGTTACGGATGAGCATGAGATGCCGACGGGTAGCCAAGATTTCCGTACTATCATCGCGAAGGTAAAGGAGGTGAAACCCGACGCGGTTTTTATTTCATTCCTCGCGCCGCATACGAAGGCAAGTTTTTTAAAGCAGGTAAAAGAACTGGGATTTAAAGGAGTAATTCTTTCGGCTGCGGATATTCAAGATGAGAGCGTGTTAAAAAGCTTCGGTGCGCTTATGGACGGCGTGATATATACCTATCCGGTAGCGAATGAGGGTCAGCGTGCGTTCCGTGCGGCGTATAAAGTGAAGTACGATGTAGATCCGCAGGGCCCTGCGGCAGTAAATGCGTACGATGCCGTCTATGTAGTTGTGGGGGCAATGAAAGTAGGCGCTAAAACGGGTACGGAGATTCGCGACGCCCTGCTTAGTGTGCGCATCAAGGGCGCGTTCGTTCCCGACTTGGGTTTTGATGCTAAGCACCAGATAGAGGGTGGTGCGTTTGAGCTGAAGACTGTTCGTAACGGCGCGTTCGTGCCGCTCAAATAAGCATATGGAAATACTAGGACTTAAAAACCTCAAGAAAAGTTTCGGCGGCGTGCATGCGATAAGCGGACTTACATTGTCTTTCGCGCGTGGCAAGCTCACGAGCGTTATTGGGCCTAACGGTTCCGGCAAAACGACGCTTGTAAACGTCTTATCAGGCGTGCACGCGATAGACGGCGGCACAGTTGCTGTTTCGAGCACATCCCTTAAAACCATAAACTCCGAAGACTTGCCGCGGCTTGGCATCACACGCACCTTTCAAGACGTGCGCTTGTTCGAGCAGATGACGGTGCTCGACAATATTCTCGTTACGCTTACCGAGCGGCACCCGTGGAAAGCGCTTTTAGAACGTACGACGAGCGCGCACCATATCAAAGCCGAAGCCGTCCTCAAGAAAGTCGGGCTGTGGGAAAAGCGTACCCAGCTCGCCTATAACCTTTCGTATGGCCAGCGTAAGTTACTCGAAATCGGGCGTGTACTCGCGATGGACGCCGAAATAATTTTGCTCGACGAGCCGTTCGCGGGACTTTTCAAAGAGATGATCCGTATAATCGTGAGCATTATCCAAGAGCTGAAGGCAACGGGCAAAACCGTGCTCCTTATAGAACACAACATGGACTTAATCCGCGAGCTGTCGGACCATCTGGTCGTGATGGACGCGGGGACGCTCTTAGCCGAAGGCGCGCCGGACGAAGTATTAGCTCGCCGCGACGTAATAGAAGCCTACTTGGGCGAATAATATGAAAGATATTTTATTACAATTAAAAGACGTGCATGTGCATTACGGCGGCGTTCATGCGCTTGATGGCGCGACGGTGAGCGTGGACG
>CAYTBX010000018.1:2158-9070 GCA_964436175.1 uncultured Candidatus Saccharibacteria bacterium | reverse complement strand
GCGTCGATGTGCGCGTAGTGGCGCTTTTCCGACTCGTATTCCGAGTGGTGGATGGAAATCGTGATACCACGGGCCTTTTCCTCAGGGCTCTTGTCGAGCTCATCAACGGAAACTTCCTTGCCGGCGAAGCCCTTCATGTGGAGGACGTGCGTAATAGCCGCCGTAAGGGTGGACTTGCCGTGGTCGACGTGACCGATAGTGCCGACGTTTACGTGCGGCTTATTGCGTTCGAATTTTGCCTTTTCTGCCATGTGTGCTGTTTTGCTTAATTAGTTATTTATATATGCGTGCTTTTTCGACGAAGTTGAAACTAAGCATACCAACCCCCCGCGCGGGTGTCAATATATACCGCGCATCAAAAAAAGGCTGTCGGGATAAGCTCCCGACAGCCTTTTCGGCTTTGTCCTGCCGTTACTCCAAACTAAGTCTTTTTAGCAGGCCTTATGGCCTTTTCGAGCAATACCTTCATTTTCTGCAAATTCAGGATGCACTTATCGACGCCGGCGGATATCTCGCCTTTTTCCGCAGCGCTCCTGCCACCAAGCATCTTTTGCACGCCATCTTCATCCGTAGCGAGAATGATCGCCGATTGGACATTCACACGCTTCAAGAAATTACGGAGTATCTGTAAGTCGTCCGACGGCTTACGTTTGCGCCCGCTCGTCTGACCACCGCCGCTATGATAGCCCGACCGCACATGGTCGTTAATCAAAGCGCGGGATTGCCGCATATCCAAGCTTTCTCGCGTAATACGCCCTAAAAGATCGACTTGCTCGTCCCGCGGAACGCTGCAAAGGCTAACCGCGACCGAAAACGAAATCTGCTGTTCTTTCGGCAACATAGGGTCAAGCCGCGCCTGCACATCCTCATGAAGACTGAGAAGCCGCAGATGCTGGTAAACCCATGCATCCGAACGGGCGAATGCCCGCGCCAAACGGCGGACCTGCTCCTTAACAGGCGTCAAATCCTTAAACTGCGGCATCTGTCTGACACGTTCGAGGGCACGGGCTTTTTCCATCATAGGATGCTCCGCGCTCCCGAAATTGGAAACTGCCGAAAAAAGATACTGTTCGTTCTCGTCCGCGACTTCGTCGATGACCAGCTTTACGTTGCGCTTGAGCTCGGAGCAAGTACGCCACCGCCGCTCGCCGTCGATCAGCTCATAGATACGGCCCTGCCTGTCGCGATCGATACGCCGTGCCTTTACCGGATTCAACTGCCCGACTTCCTCGATACTGCCTTTCAATTCAGCCATCTTCACGGGGTCAAAAAACTCCCGCGGCTGGCCCTCCATGGGCCGGATCTGCTGCCACGGGACGAACAAAAATCCCTGAACGCCCCCCCCCAACGATCGCTTTCTTAGCCATGACGGCCTCCGTTCCATGTTAAGTTTTCAAAGAAGATCTATGCTCATTAACCACAGTACTGTGCATCAGGCTGTTTCGCAAATACGATTCTTAAGATCTCTCTAATACGCCTGCGGCGTGCCGTCCTTTATGCGCTTAAGGACTAAAGTGCGGAGTTTAGCACCGTCGTCATCAAACCCGGATTCGCTAATACCATTCTTCATGCACTGGTATTCCGCTTGGCAGGCACGTGCCTGCGCTACGAGCATCTCCACGGACTGCCTTGAAAGCTCATAAATAGCGCCTTTTCCCTCAACTATGTCGCTAGGGAACGAGTACGCTACGCCCTCGACGAACGGGCGGATCGCGGGTAATTCTACGGCGTACGAAGAAAATACCGGCTGGGTAATCTTCAAGTCCGCCAGCTTCTTCAGCCCTTGGCCGAAGAAGAACGAGATGTCAGTGGAGAAAATAGCGTCAAAATCCCCGCCTTTCAGCTTCAACAAGCCGGACGAAATGTCGGTTTCAGTTCCCGTAAAGGAAATTTCTTTCGTAATCTGCCCCGTATACTTAGCCTTGAACTTGTCCGCCAATACTTTGGAAAACGCGTTCTGGTACGTCACGAGGGCGACTTTTTTGTACCCGAGATCGGTCAACTGCCCCGCAAGGAAAGCGGCTTCGGTTTCAAGCGTGTATTGCATGTCGTACATGTTTTCCCCGCTTATAGCGTAGAGCGCGCCCGAGGCGGCGGAAGGAACCACCGCAATAACCTCGGTGCCTTTCAGAAGCGGTGCAATAGCCTCCTGCGGCGAGCCGCATGCCGGCCCGATAATAAGGCTTACTTTATCGAAATCGACGAGCTTTTTATACGCTGTTACCGCCTCTTTCGGGTCGCACTTGTCGTCCTCAAATACGAATTCGACGTCAGTGCCGCCCGCGGCTTCTATCCCCGCCTTCATTTCCGCGCCGTAGTCGGCGGCAATGCCGGTCAAAGGCGCAATGACGCCGATGCGGATCTTTTTCGCAGCCACATCCTGCGGCTTACTAAAGAAAACGAAATACCCGCCAACAAGCACTATCGCCACTACCAACCACAACCAGATATTTTTCATAGTATTTACAGCCTACTCCTTTGCTTTTTATTCATCAATGATATGCAAAACGAGTATTTAATGATATTAATTCGATATTCCCCACCCCGACAGCACACCAAAACAAGGAGGTTGCAGCCATGGTGCTCGCGATAGTGTTATGTGCAGTCTGTGCGCTCATCGCAATCGATATCGCAGGATCAAGGATGATGAATAGCGCGTTACCGTACTATATAGGAATCCTTGCCGAAAGCGACGACGAGCGCGAAGTCTACCGGATCCGCGATGAAAATCCGAATGCGTACATGCTGGCCTATATGATTGTACGCCTTCGCAATTATCCGGATCCGAAGATGCCTATATGGCACCCACCGGAAGGAAAAGAACGCGCATCTCATCCGCACGTAGCAGATAGTACCTTCCTGATGCGATAAAAGCCGTCGAAACTTCATGTTATCGACGGCCTTTCTTTTCCAATTATTATTTAAGCGTACTTCCCATTAAGATTCCGTTTGCCCAGTAATAGAAGCTCGTAAGCCCCGTCTTACTACCAGCCTCCCGCCGCCTCGAACATCCGCCATTTCAAAGGAATGCACGATGATAGACCTTCTTCTATTTGGGTTTTTGCTGTTTTTCTGCATAGCAAACAAGCATGCCAATATGTGCATTGCTCGATCCCAGTAAAACCCTGCACCCCATATTAAAGGAACCTGTAATAGTGACCACCCCAAAGGAAGACTCGGATGCCTACATTCTCGACTGCATGATAGTCCGCCTAGGGGAATATCCGGACCCGAGGAACCCCGTATGGAAAGAACCCGAAGAAAGCCCTGTATTATGGCCACAGGACGAACGCTTCTTCATCCAATAAAAACCGCCGAGGAACTTTTCCACGGCGGCTTCTTTTTTTACACTTATAGTTAACAAACCCCCGACGACCGTCAGACTTTATTCACTGCTAGGCAAATTACAAAAATTGTGGTATTTTAATACCGTTCCTGAACCCGACCGCACACCTCTATTGCAAGGACTAGCGCCATGGACCAAACGGCTGCAACCCCCAGAACGAACGCCGAAATCTTGAAAGGCATGAGATTCAAGCAGATTACCGGAGACGCTGGACACAAGCCCTCCCTCTTTCTGAGGAAAGAAGAAAGCGGAGGAGAGCCGACCGTTTCCCTTGCAAGCTCCTCAACTGGTACGATCTTAACGATTGAGTCCGTCGATTGGGAGAGCTTCTGTGAGGAAATCCGAGCCGGTAGAATCACGTAACCGCCGAGTAGGGCGGAAAAGCAACAAAAAACCGCCGAGAGCGATCTCGGCGGCTTCTTTTTTTATATTGTAACCGACTACTATTTCTTCCGACCTTCGATGATGGCGAGCGCTACGTTTGCCGGCACTTCCTCGTAATGATCAAATTCCATAGTGAATGAAGCCCTGCCCTGCGTTATAGAGCGGAGGGTCGTCGCATATCCGAACATTTCGGAAAGCGGCACCTGCGAATCGATAACCTTAGTGTTGAAACGGTCGTTCATAGCTTCGATACGGCCTCTCTTAGAGCTAATGTCGCCCGTGATATCACCCAAGAATTCCGTCGGCGCAATAACCTGAATCTTCATGATTGGCTCGAGCAAGATCGGCTTGGAGTTTTTAACACCCTCTTGGAAGCCCATGGAAGCGGCGATCTTGAAAGCGGCTTCGGACGAGTCCACATCGTGGTACGAGCCGTCGTAGAGCGTAACCTTCAAGTCCACGAGGGGGAAGCCGGCAACAACGCCGCGCGTAACGGCTTCGTTAACGCCCTTCTCGACTGCCGGAATGAATTCGTTGGGAATCGCGCCACCCTTGATGGCGTTCACGAAGGCAAAGCCTGCGCCACGCTCCTGCGACTCAATCTTAAGCCGTACGTGGCCGTACTGGCCGCGACCGCCGGATTGCTTAATATACTTGCCTTCGGCTTCCGCGGAACCCTTAATGGTTTCCTTGTAGGCTACCTGCGGGCGGCCCATCTTCGCGTCTACGCTGAACTCGCGGCGCATACGGTCTACAAGTACGTCTAAGTGCAGCTCACCCATACCGGAAATAATAGTATCGCCCGTGTCGGGGTCGCCCGATACGCGGAACGTGGGGTCCTCTTCAGCCAAGCGGTGTAACGCCATACCCATTTTTTCTTGGTCGGCTTTCGTCTTAGGCTCCACACGAGCAGAAATAACGGGCTCGGGGAAGTCGATTCTTTCGAGTAGTAACGGGTTTTCGGGGTCGCAAAGCGTGTCGCCCGTCGACGTATCCTTAAGTCCCACCAAGCCGCCGATTTCTCCGGCGAAAATCTCGTCTATTTCTTCACGGTGGTTGGCGTGCAGGCGGATAATGCGGCCAATACGCTCCTGATGGCCTTTCGTGGAATTCAATACGTACGTACCTTTCTTAAGCGTGCCGGAATAGACGCGGAAAAAAGTGAGCGCGCCCACGAACGGGTCAGCCGCGACTTTAAAGGCGAGTGCGGCAAACGGATCGTCTTCCTTCGGGTGGCGGAGTATCTCACCCTCGCCTTCCAAGTCCGTTCCTTTCGTCGGCGGTAAATCCTTTGGCGACGGCAAGTAGTCAACAACAGCGTCGAGAACGAACTGTACGCCCTTGTTCTTCAAGGCAGAGCCGGTTACAACGGGGATAATCTTCAAAGCAAGAGTGGCTTTACGAAGTGCGGCTTTGAGTTCTGCAAGCGTAATTTCTTTCTTTTCGAAAAACTTGCCGAGCAATACGTCGTCAGTCTCAACGATCTTTTCTACCAAAGCGGCGTGCGCCATCTCGGCCTCTTCCTTCATGTTTTCGGGGATTTCGTGTTCGGTAATAATCTCCCCTTTTTCGCCCTCAAAATGGAAGGCCTTCATGCGCAAAAGGTCGATAAGGCCTACGAAATCAGCTTCAGCGCCGATCGGGAGCTGAATCGGTATAGCGTTAGGGTTTAAACGGTCGCGGATAGACGCCAAGCTGTTTTCGAAGCTTGCGCCCATGCGGTCGAGCTTGTTTAAAAAGCAGATGCGCGGCACGCCGTAGTCGTCTGCATAGTGCCAGTTCGTCTCCGTCTGCGGCTCCACGCCGGATACGGAGTCGAATACGACGACTGCGCCGTCCAAGACACGCAAAGAACGCTTTACCTCAACGGTAAAGTCGATGTGCCCAGGAGTGTCGATAAGGTTTACGCGGTGCTCCGCGGCCTTATCGCCCTTAGCATACGTCGGGGTCCAAAAGCACGTCGTTGCGGCCGCGGTAATCGTAATACCGCGCTCGCGCTCCTGCTCCATCCAGTCCATAACGGTGGTGCCGTCGTGCACTTCGCCTATTTTATGCGAAACGCCGGTGTAAAAAAGAATACGCTCAGAAACGGTGGTCTTGCCCGCGTCGATGTGGGCAACGATACCGATATCACGAACTTTTTCTATTGGATACTGCCTAGCCATGCTATGGATTTTTAAGATTAATTATATATACGAAGACCGAAAAAGCGGCTTATGCCGCCTTCCGGACTACCAGCCGAAGTGCGCGAACGCGCGGTTCGCTTCGGCCATACGGTGCATATCGAGTTTCTTCTTTACTGCCGTGCCTTCGTTGTTCGAGGCAGCAAAGAGTTCGTCCGCGAGCTTTTCTGCCATCGGCTTGCCCTTCTTGGCTGCGGCGGTAGCAATAATCCAGCGAGCAGCTAACATGTACTGCCGTTCAGGGCGTACGGGGCGCGGGACTTGGTAGTTAGCGCCACCCACACGGCGGCTCGCAACCTCAACGGCGGGCGAAATATTCTCAAACGCCTTTTCGAATACTTCTACGGCGTTGCCCTTATGCTTCTTTTCAATGCGGTCGAACGCGTCATGGACAATCTTTTCGGCCACTGCCTTCTTACCGCCTTCCATCAAGTAGTTAATAAACCGGCCAACGGCAACATTACCGTACTTCAGGTCGGGTGCGTGTTCGCGCTTGTAATTACGTTTCTTTCTCATGATGTTTTAGGGTTATGCCGCTTTCTTTGCGGATGGGCGCTTAGCGCCGTACTTCGAGCGCTGCTGCTTACGGTCCTTTACGCCGCTTGTGTCTAAGACGCCGCGGATGATGTGGTAGCGCACACCCGGCAAGTCCTTAACCTTGCCGCCGCGGATAACGACCACAGAGTGTTCTTGCAAGTTGTGGCCTTCGCCGGGGATGTAGGCGGTAACTTCAGTGCCGTTTGTAAGGCGGATACGGGCGACCTTACGGAGCGCCGAGTTCGGCTTCTTCGGGGTCGTGGTAAAAACCTTTACGCACACACCGCGCTTAAAGGGCGATTCGGAGTGAACCGGCTTGTTTAAGATATTGTTGAAATACCGCAAAAGCGCGGGTGACTTAGACTTCACCTTTACGGACTTACGTCCCTTGCGAACCAATTGTCGTGTCGTCGGCATGTAGGGTTTTATAGTAGCAAAGGACTAGCGGAATTGCAATATCCT
>CAYTBX010000018.1:0-2058 GCA_964436175.1 uncultured Candidatus Saccharibacteria bacterium | reverse complement strand
GCCTCATAGCGCGGCGTCGCGACCCGTATTCCCCAATACGAAGCATTACCCTCTACGCGCCTGAATTCAGAAACATATCCGGGCGTCGTTATGGAATACGGCGGCTGACCGTCGGAAACCTTAACGACAATATAATCGTTTTTTAAATCAGTCTCGGCAGAATCCGCCGGGCAATTCCTAAAAACTACCCCAAAAAGTTCGGCTTTGAGCGTAAGCACGTACGCGGAAGAGCCACTCGGCCTGAAAACGGGCGTATTCGCGGCACCAATCTGCCTACCGAGCGCCCTAAGCCCGGCTAAGTATTGAGGAGTGCGCCGATTTAACTGTGAAGGAGTAAGTGCTATCGGCACGACCGGAGGGATCGGCTGCACCACCGGAGAGGCCGGCGCACCGCCTTGGGAATCGCACGTAGCCACTTGGCATTCGGCAAGCGTATTAGTAAAACTGCATTTTTTATAGCGCGAGTCTCCATCAGTAAAGTGCCACACCTCACAAAGACCAACCGAGGAACCAGGCCTATCATAAAACACCCATGTAATATCGCCGTAAAATCCCCGCACCTGCGCGGACGCGATGCCGAACGATGCGAAAAATAACGCCGTCGCGATATATTTTTTCATAACGCTATAAGTATAGCATTACTGCCCTACGGCACGAGCACGCCGTAAAGAATGCCCACTACCATCTGCACCGCAGAAAGCCCAAAAATAAGGAACGCGAGCAAAAGCATCATACTATTACGCTCTATGAAGGAAATAATCGGCGAATGATCCGGCAAAAATGCCGTAAGGATCTTCGAGCCGTCTAATGGCGGAATAGGCACGAGGTTGAATACCGCAAGCATCAGGTTGATAAGGATTATATATTGAAACGCCATAACCATCTGCGGACTTATCGATAAGGATACGAGCAAGCCGGCGAAGACACAGGCTATGAGCAAATTGCTCGCCGGCCCTGCCCACGCAATAAGCCCCGCACCGCTCTTCGGGTTCTTCAAGTTATTAGGGTTGTATGGCACGGGCTTCGCCCAGCCGACTATCACGGGCTGTATGCCAAAAAGAAGCGGGATCGAAAGTAAAAGCGGCAGGATGACGGAGCCCACGGGGTCGATATGGCTTATAGGGTTCATCGTGAGCCGGCCCATGCGGTACGCCGTCTCATCCCCCAGCCAATAAGCAACCGCGCCGTGCGAAATTTCGTGCACAATGACGGAAATTATAAATACCGCAAATTGGAAGATGATTAATGCCATACGGGAAGTCTACTACCAATGCTCGCATAAGGCGAAGCCGTTGCGACGCTTTGCCAGATAATCGGCGGAGCCGACTCCTCTGGGAGCAAGAACCCCCTGATTCCCCGCCCGCGGCGGGGAGGTTCTTAACCCAGAAAGATCTTTTCGAGCACGCCGGAGGATAGTAATTCTTGCGGTTTGCCCTCGGCCGCCACTTTGCCGGATGCAAGCACATAGGCACGGTGGACGATGTCGAGGATAGACTTGATGTTGTGTTCGACGACCACGATCGCCGTTTTATGCCGCTCGTTAATCTGCTTGATGTTTTGGAATACCTCTTTGACGATCTTTGGCGCGAGCCCGAGTGACGGCTCGTCGAGCAATAAAACTTTCGGGTCTACCATCAACCCGCGCGCAATCGCGAGCATTTGCTGCTGGCCGCCGGATAACGTACCCGACTTCGCGTTCCGCTTCGCCTTAAGCGCCGGGAATAATTCCATCGCTTCGTCCATACGGCGGCGCAATTCTTTTTTATCTTTTACCACGAACCCGCCGATCTCTAAGTTTTCTTCCACCGTTAAATACTTGAATACGCGCCGGCCCTGCGGAACGAAAGCGATTCCCCGCTCCACCACCTCGTGCGGTACGGGCTTAAACTTCGCGCCGTGCCATAAGACGTCGCCCGAATGTACGGGCGCTATGCCGAATATGGCCTTGAGCACCGTGGACTTCCCCGCCCCGTTAGGGCCCATAAGGGCGACTACTTCGCCTTCGTCCACGCTCACCGTCGCGCCATCAAGCGCATGAACGCCGCCGTAATGCACATG
>CAYTBX010000017.1:3286-10316 GCA_964436175.1 uncultured Candidatus Saccharibacteria bacterium | reverse complement strand
GCAAGAAATGACGCAGGCAACGAAGAAAATGACCCCGAGTTACCGCGTAATAAGCGAAACGGGGCCGGAACACAACAAGGTATTCAAGGTAAGCGTCTATTTCGAAAACGAGTTCGTGGCCGAAGGCGAAGGGTACTCTAAACAGGAAGCCGAAGTAGAAGCAGCAAAGAAGGCTATAGACAAATTACGGTAATTACCGTATTCTAACGGAGACGTTAGCAGTACACCACCAACTCAATCAATAGGAGCTTCCCATGAAGAACCGCAAAGGCTTCACAATGCTGGAATGCGGCGTAATCGTTGTAATCATTGGAATTTTGATAGTAATTTTAATCCCTGCAGTCGATAAGGCACGGGAAGAAAACATCAAAATCAAACAAAAAAGAATCAGCGGTTCGTATCAAGACTCATACGAGAAAGCCCTCGTCGCGGTCACAAATCGGCTCCTGAACGATCCGAAAGGACCACTCAGCGAGCGCGATCGGGGTAAATTTCTGGGAGGTATCGCGAACGGCAGCGGATCAAATCTTATGAAGCACGAAGGAGTTCTCGCGGCTTTTGCCATGCTGGATTGGCCAGATGCGAAATCAGCCTATAAACTCTGCGACACAATGCAAATGTATGTCGGCCTTATGGAAACGGCGGAAGAAGGACGACATCGCGCATTCGCTCAAAAAATGTTCACCGAAGCACAAAAGGAGCTGAACGCACTGGCACCCGAAGAACCGAAGAAAACAGAATGACCCCCGTACGGAACATCAGGCGCTCGACCGCCGGCATCCACTTGCCGGCGTTCTTTTTTTATAGTACGCTATATCCAAATGTTAGCCATAAAACTCCAACGCATCGGCAAGAAGCATCAGGCAATGTACCGCCTTATCGTCGGCGAAAAGCGCGACAAGCTTAACGGCAGCCAAGTAGAAGACCTCGGCTGGTACAACCCGCACACGAAAAAGTCCCAATTCAACGCCCCGCGCGTAACGCATTGGGTCAAAATGGGCGCCCAGCCCACAGACACCGTAGCCGCCTTGCTTAAAAAAGCGGGCGTGGTAATTTAGTACTATGACAGAACGCTTCGCAGACCAGGAATTCCTCGAATATCTCGTTAAGTCGATTGTCGATACCCCCGAAGACGTTAAAGTCGAGCGCAAAATCGACGAAATGGGCGTTTTGCTTTCGCTCAAGGTTAACCAGAAGGACATGGGGCATGTGGTAGGCCGCCAAGGCGCAACGGCAAAATCCATTCGCTCGCTCCTTAGGATCGTCGGCATCAAGAATAACGCCCGCGTGAACCTCAAGATCGAAGAGCCGGAAGGATCGACCCGCGGCATGACAACGCCGGTAGAACACGGCGAACAGCACGAAGAGCCGGAACAGATTGCGGAAACGCAAACCGACGGTTTCTAAAAAAGAAGATTTCGTTATTTGAAAAACCGCTCTAGCATCCCTAGCGCGGTTTTTCTTTATAAAGAATTTATTATACTTAAACCGACCGTCATAAGTATAGTAAAATATCCGAAAACGGCATGACCAACTTCCATATAATAACTATTTTTCCAGAACTCTTCGGCGCGGGGTCTTATACGGACTACTCGCTCCTTAAGCGCGCCAAGGAAGCAGGGAAGATTTCTGTACAAGCACACGATTTGCGGCAGTGGGGCGAGGGGATCCACCGCAAGGTAGACGGCATACCATACGGCGGGGGGCCGGGGATGGTAATGGGTGTGGAGCCAATTTATAAAGCTGTAAAGGCAATAACTAAGGGCAAGGCGAAGAAAAGCCGCGTAATACTCTTCTCCACCCGCGGCAAAAAATTTGACGGAGCAGACGCCGAACGCCTCGCTCACTACGAAAACTTGGTATTCATCTGCGGCAGGTACGAAGGCGTGGACGAACGCGTAGCGGAGCACGTGGCGGATGAAGAACTGTCCGTAGGCGACTTCGTGCTCATGGGCGGCGAACTGCCGGCAATGATCGTAATAGAAGCCGTGAGCCGCTTCGTACCAGAAGTACTCGGTAAAATTGAATCCCTTGAAAGCATCAAGGGCTCGTACCCCGCGTACACCCGCCCCGAAATTTTTAAGCCCGCAAAAACAAAAGAATGGAAAGTGCCGGAAGTCCTCGTCTCCGGCCACCACAAAGAAATAGAGAAATGGCGCAAGGAAAACGCCTAAATTGACATTTTAATACAAAAAGGCTATAGTAGCCCCAGATTCGTCCGGTATTGACTAAGTGGTAGACGCTTCGCCTGTTACGGCGAGCGGCGGATGAAATCATACGAAGGACCTTGAAATGCCAAAAACGCACTGGGCAGTTCCCGATGATGATGTGATGATTCCGTATATCATCCACAACGAAGACCAAATTTTTAGAGGAAGTACGCTGGAGCCGTACGTGAAAGCCCTCTTCGCATCGACAGGGATCACTAATCCCTACCATGGCTTGCGGCACAGCCTACATGTGATGCGTAGCGCCTATTTAGCGGCACGTTATCACAGCGACGAGCTTACGCCGCTCGAAATTCGCGAAATTATCATCGCGGGACTGATGCACGACATGAACCATAGCGGTCGTGCGAAACCGGGCTTCGATCATCTCGAAATCCCGCGTGCTCTCTACGCTTTTTCGAAATGCGTGCAAGCAGAAGACTCGAATAGCGTTGGGAGGATCGGCGAGCTCATCAGCGCGACGCAATTTCCGCCGACCAAAACGCAAGGACTCTCCCTCGCAGAACGCATCATGCAGGATGCCGACATGACACAGACGTTCGGCGTCGCGTGGGTCCAGCAAGTCGCCGTTGGCCTTGCGGAAGAATGGGATATGACCCCGCTCCAAATCCTCAAAAACCAGAAAGGATTCCTCTCAAATCTCAAATGGAAAACTGAATGGGCGGAAAAATCGTTCCCGCCGCGCGTCGTCCAGGCGAGGATTGATGAGGCGGAAATGTACGTCGCCATGCTCTCCTAGCCAAACCAACTCTCCCCGCAGATAACCCGTCGCCGATCAGCACACCAACTGACCGGCGACTTTTTTTATATATTGCATAAAAAAGCAAGATATAGTACAGTTATCGCACGTTCCGCAGACAGCAAGCGCATAAGCCTTGCCGAGGAAAGCATTAACTTTTAATGCGATTTCTTGCGTCCGCGGCCACAAATGGTCGCATTTTGCTTTTAAAGGGCAGAATGTCCCGAGTAATCGGGAAGATAACTACAACACAACAATGCTAACCAAAGCAGAAAAGAAAGAAGCAGTCGCCCTCGGCGAAGACATTATTGGCAAGAGCAAGAACGTCTTGTTCGCCGACTTCACGAGCGTGCCGACGGCAGAAGTCCGCAAGTTGCGCATATTAATGCGAGAAACGGGCGGATCCTTCACCGTCATCAAAAAGCGTCTTTTGCGCATTGCGCTTAAGAACAAAGGGATCGACTTCGACCCCTCGACGAAGTTCGAACAGCAGGCAGGCATGATCGCGAGCCCGCTCGAAGTGTTCGAAATTGCCGGAAAAATTCACGCATTGGTAAAAGAAATCGCGAAATCGAAGAAGAACTTGCAGATTTTGGGCGGGGTGGACCTCGTAACCAAAAAAGAAATCACGCCTGCGGAATTCGTGGCAATTGCCAAGCTCCCGTCGCGCGAAGTACTTCTTACGCAGATCGCGTTCATGCTTACCATGCCGGTAAAGAAGGTTATGGTGGCGTTAAACGAAAGGGCGAAGCAGACAAACTAATAACTAAACGACAATGGAAAAATTCAACGACATTTTGGAAAAGATCGCGGGTTTCAACGCCCTTGAGCTCTCTGAGCTCGTAAAGGCGATGGAAGAAAAGTTCGGCATCTCGGCAGCTATGCCCGTAGGCGTAGCAGCGGGTGCGGGCGCGGGTGACGCAGCCGCAGCAGACGAAAAGACCGCATGGAACGTCCTTTTGAAGGACGGCGGCAGCCAGAAGATCCAGGTAATCAAGGTCATCAAGGAAGTCTTGGGACTCGGGTTGCAGGAAGCGAAGGCAATCGTCGACGGCGCCCCGAAAGCCGTAAAAGAAGGATTGAAGAAGGACGAGGCAGAAGACTTCAAGAAGAAGCTCGAAGCCGCCGGCGCAATCGTCGAACTCCAGTAGTTCTGCGGTTAACCCAAACAAAAACAGCCTTTCCAAAAAGGCTGTTTTTGTTTACTATGGATACGAAAAGCAAGCGCATTTAGCTCAGTGGTAAGCCCGTCCCAGCTGAAGCTGGGAATCAGGGCGGGCTTGGCCTGAGAAGTATCGGCTCCGCCGATGCGAAAAAATAATTCAGGCTAGAGCATTTGATTTAAAAACTATCCCGACGCGCAGCGAGGTTTAAGTTTTTAAATCACCTCGGAAGGAAGCGCAGCGATGACGAGGTTCATTAGTAAAATGGACATTTAGCTCAATGGTAGAGCGTTCCGTTCACATCGGAAAGGTCACTGGTCCGATTCCAGTAATGTCCACCAAGAGTCCATTTTATAGTCGCTGGTCCGATTCCAGCAATGCGCACAAAAGTTTGACTCCCACTCCCTAAATCCATACGCTGTAATTAGTGTCCTTTCCAGCTCAATTTCGAGCCATTTCAAGCCTTATGCGAAAAGGAGAGTTCTCATGCTCACGAAAGAATTGGCGCGGGATCGCTCCCGCGTAGGAGCCGCTTTCTTCGATAAAGCGTTTCCATCGTGGCCCCTATGTATCGAAACAGAAACGCTGAGTATCGCGCATTCCGACGCGTGCATGCTCGGTCAAATGTGCGGAACGTTCGATAACGGACAACGATATTTTCACATCCCAGAAGAACGTGCCGTGGAATTCGGCTTGCTCGTCAACGGCCCCCCGTGCGCCGAAAAAACAGCGGACTATCAGCTACTCACCGAGGTATGGCGGGAACTCACTATTGCACGCCAGCGCGAAGCAGGCCCCGCACTTGCGAAATCCGACGTCAAGCCGCCGATCCGCTGCCGCCGCGTCACCGAAATCGCGACTGGTGCGATTTTCAGCCTCCTCTATTTGCTCTTCATTTGGTAACGAAGAGCAAAAAGCCGAAATCACCACCCAGAAGCCGGACACCCCGCACGTGTCCGGCTTTTTTCATACAAACCATTCCTATAAACGAACCGAATCCGCAGCGGTACGGTGACCTGAGTGGAGGCGGATAGCAAATACCCGAAAGAGGAGGAAAGAAGCAGTAAAAAACTGTTGTATGAATCCCGAAGCGTTTTTACGCTGAGGTTGAGTTCTGTTTTTTACGTCGCTTCTGACGACGAAAGAGGCGGTATTTGCATACGCCGCAACGGGTCACCGTACTGCCGCGGATTCGGTGGTTATCCACATTGACCCCCCAGTGGGGAGGTATACTATTAAAAATAAGGTTTGTGGGGAGGAGTGGATAACTGTGGGGATAACCGGCCGTTCAGGGGATAACTTTTAAATAACTTAATGTTCATCGGCGAATATCAGCATTCTACGGACGAAAAGGGACGCCTCGCCATCCCCGCGAAATTCCGCGCCACCCTCGGCGAACGCGCCGTTATAACGCGCGGCCTCGACCGCTGCTTATTCTTATTTAGCGGAACCGATTGGGAAGAATTAGCCAAGAAAATCGCGGCAATGCCCATTACGGACACGAACGCCCGCGGCTTCGGCCGCCTTATGCTCGCGGGCGCCATGGAAGCACCACTCGATGCCCAAGGGCGTATTTTATTACCCGATTATCTCCGCACCTACGCCAATATCAAAAAACAGGCAGTCGTTGCCGGCCTCTATAGCCGCATCGAAATTTGGAACGACGAGGCATGGGGAAAATATAAAGCAGAAACGGAATCCCAGTCGAACGAAATCGCTGCGCGCTTATCCGAACTCGGTATCTGACGCCTATGCCCATGCACATCCCCGTCATGCTCGAAGAAACCGTTAGCGCAATCGAGCCGCGCGAGGGGGATTGCGTAATAGACGGTACGTTCGGCGCGGGCGGCCACTCGGCCCTCGTTTTAGAACGCGTGGGCGCAACAGGCAAACTCCTCGCCATAGACTGGAACGAGCACGCCGTACGCGGCTGTGCGGAACGCTACGCCGAAGACCGTCGCGTTACCTGCGCCGTGGGTAACTTTGCGGAGATGGCAGACATTGCGCGCTTAAGCCTCTTCCCTAAGGCAAACGGCGTCATCCTTGACCTCGGCATATCGTCAGATGAGTTAAATCACTCTGGCCGCGGTTTTACCTTTCAAGAAGATGAGCCGCTTTTAATGACCTATAGCGATAACCAAGAATCCATCGCGGATATTTTAAAAGAGGTTTCCGAAGACGACTTGGCCGCCATCATCAAAACCTACGGCGAAGAACGCTATGCCGCCCGCATTGCCCGCGCCATAAAGCAGAAGATGCCGGTAGAAACCACGAAACAGCTCGCGGATATTATAACGGACGCAGTGCCAAACCAAGGCCGCAAATACCGCATACACCCCGCCACCCGCACTTTCATGGCGCTCCGCATCTACGCCAACAAAGAACTCGAAAACGTAGAACAGGCGATTAACGCCCTGCCGCAAGTCGTCGCCCCCGGCGGCCACGTAGCGATCATATCCTTCCACTCACTCGAAGACCGTATCGTGAAGCACCGCTTTAGGGAAATGGCGAAAGAGGGGAAGCTCACGGTACTCACAAAAAAACCCCTACTGCCGAGCGACGAAGAAATAAAAATAAATCCCCGCGCCCGTTCCGCAAAATTAAGAATCTGTATCGTTACATAACACCATGACCATCATCCACCCCAAAAAAATAAAGCGCGTAAAAACCAATCCTATCCTCGTTATCGGCCTCTTTCTTATCGTCGCGCTTACAGCCGGAAACGCAATCGTATATACTAAGACAGTAGCCGTGGAACACGATGTGCAAACGGGCCAAAAATCACTCGAATCGGCGCGCGGCGAAAACGCCTCGCTCAAAAACAGCTGGTACGAGGCAGTGAACGGAACGAACATGGAACGCCTCGTGAAAGAATACGGCTTCGTAAAAATAACTTCCCC
>CAYTBX010000017.1:0-3186 GCA_964436175.1 uncultured Candidatus Saccharibacteria bacterium | reverse complement strand
GAACGAACATGGAACGCCTCGTGAAAGAATACGGCTTCGTAAAAATAACTTCCCCTCGTTATCTCTCTTCCTGAGCCAATATTAAAAATAGTCTATGAAAAACTGCCCGTACTTCTTCCTGTTATTTCCGGCTGCGAGCCGCGATTTCTTCCTCGGAATACCTCGGTATTCCTTGTCAGAAGATCGCATCTCTCGCTCGGAAATCACACGGAATCAGTTACGGTCTATTTTTAATATTAGCTCTCGATGAAATCGCTACGGTCATACGCAGTCTTCTCCGGCATCACCGTAGCGTACATAGTGCTTGGTTTGCAGTTATACGACCTCCAGATAGCAAAGGGGTCGTTTTACTCTTTGCGCGCGGCTACCCAATACCGCCTTGCGGGCTTCATGGAGCCGCACCGCGGACTTATAACCGTAACTGACAAGAACGACAATGTATTCCCCGTGGCGGGCAACCAACCGCACCAAGTAGTCATCGCCGTGCCGCGCGAAATAAAAGATATCGATACGGCGGTCGAAAACTTAAGCCCGATACTCGGCATGGAAGCCGACGCCGTGCGTAAGATCCTCGGTAAGAAAGGATCATACCAAGTGCTCTTGAAGGACCCCACCCCCGAACAGGCGGCGGGGATTGCCGAAGCCGATATCGCGGGCATCCGTATGGACGAGCAGGAAAAGCGCCTCTACGCGCATGGATCATTGGCAAGCCACGTAATCGGCTTCGTGGCGCCCTCGGGCGACGATAACGGTACGGTAGGCCGCTACGGCATCGAAAAACAATTCGAAAAAAGCCTTGCAGGCACTGCCGGATCTTTAGACAACGGCACGGTTACGGACGCAACCCAAGGAGCGGACGTTGCTTTAACCCTCGACCGGCAAATACAGACAGAGGCAGAAAAAATACTTAAGAAGCTCGTTACGGAAAAGCATGCCGAAGGCGGGACGGTGATCGTGCAGGAACCGGCAACCGGCAAAATCCTCGCAATGGCCTCCGCGCCCGACTTCGACCCGGCGGCGTATTCCGATTCTCCGCTTAAAAACCTTACGAACCCCGCGGTGCAGGCGCGCTACGAACCCGGATCCGTCTTCAAAGTAATTACTGCCGCAATCGGCCTCGACACAGGGACTATCACGCCCGACATGACCTATTACGACACGGGCGCCCTGAAATTCGACGACGGCACAGTCATCCGCAACTGGGACTTGAAAGCGCACGGCACAGTGACCATGACGAACGTCATCGAGGAATCCCTCAATACTGGCGCCGCATTCATGCAAACGAAGATAGGCAACGCGCCGTTTTATAAATATGTCACGGCCTTCGGTTTCGCGGACCCTACGGGTATTGAATTGCCGGGGGAGGTGGGTGGCAACCTGAAGAACATTAAAACGCACACAGCGGACATCGACTTCGCCACAGCCTCTTTTGGGCAAGGCGTGGCCGTTACCCCGATCCAAATGCTTACGGCTATAAGCGCAATCGCGAACCGCGGCTCCCTTATGAAGCCATTCATAACGGCGGGCACGGAACCCAAAACGGTGCGCACGGTACTCACGAAAAAAGCGGCGGACCAAACGACCGCAATGATGGTTTCGGCAGTAGTTAAGGCGCGCGTGGCGCATATCCCAAACTTCACCGTCGCGGGGAAAACCGGCACCGCGCAGGCGGTAGACTTTGTGCGTGGCGGCTACACGAAGGACGTTATCAATACTTACACCGGCTTCTTTCCGGCTTCGAAACCCCGTATCGCGATACTTATAAAACTTGATAAGCCAGCAGGTGCGCCGCTTGCAGGAACAACTGTCGTCCCCGCATTCCGGCAGCTTGCCGAATTCATAATCGATTACTACGGCATCCCGCCCGACGACTTGCAAACGGAACCGGGGGCAGGGTAATCAGCCATGACCTTCGTCACTGAAAAACGAGAAGCTTTTATAATGCATTGCGCTAAACGCGCCATTACGAAGTTCCAGCCCGGCATTATTGCCATAACAGGCGGGTTCGGAAAAACGGTAACGCGTACCTGCCTCGTAGGCGTGCTCGCGGAAGTCCGCTCCGTACGGACAACAGGCGAAGGAGCGGATGAAAGGATGCGCCTGCCGTTTGCCGCCCTCGGCATTACGGAAGAAAGCGGCAGCCTTCTCTTTTGGATGCGCGCGCTTTGGACCGCCTTCAAATCGGCATACGTTTCGGCCACTTACCCTGAAATGCTCGTGCTCGAATGCCCGCACGGGGAATCCCGCCGGTTCCTCGCGCTCGCCCGCCCGCAAATCACCATCGTTACCGCTATCGCGGGCGAAAGCGAAACGGATGCGGCGCGCCTCTTGAGCGGCCTGCCCTCGAACGGCTACGCGGTCGTCAACCGCGACGACGCGCGGAGCCGCGCCGCCCTCCTCGCCACCCGCGCGCGGGCGATAACCTTCGGCTTCGAAGAAGGTGCGGATCTCCGGATGACCGACCTTGCCCACCGGTCCGAAAAAACGCAGGGCGGGCAGAAGCCCGCGGGCATTTCCTTCACTGCCGCATACGGCAACCAGTCGGCGCATGTCGCTATGGATAACGCTTTTAGCAGGGCGGGCGCATATGCTGCAGCCGCCGCGATGTGCGTAGGCACCGCCTTCGGCCTACACCTCGCGCGCACGGCTGAAGCCTTACGGTATTTGGAAATACCGAAAAACCGTATGGGACTCTCCATAGGTAAAAAAGGAACATACATCCTAAACGACAGCGCAGCGCAAACGGAAGAATCTTTACTGAACGCCCTCGAGGCGGTTACGAGTATTCCCGCAAAGCGCGTTATCGGGGTCTTTGGCGGGGCGGAGAAACAGACCAGCGAGTGGCGCATGCAAGAAACGCTCAACCGGCTCGCGGTAAAAGCCTGCGACGCCATAATTACGGTGGGTGTTAGCCCCATAAACGTTGACAGTAAAAAGAAAATACGCTTTGATAACGGGGAAGCGGCGGCAGCCGAATTGCAAGCGATCACAGAACGCGGTGACCTCATCCTCATAACGGGACAAGGGCTCGAAGCGGTCGTGGATTTGCTAGGGTCGATCTCAAAAAGCGGCCTTTAGCTTCAAGCTCCTATCGTCTAGTGGTTAGGACGTGACGTTCTCATCGTCGAAACCGGAGTTCGATTCTCCGTGGGAGCACAAATAAAAAACTTAGATTGCCGGTTTTTT
>CAYTBX010000016.1:0-10433 GCA_964436175.1 uncultured Candidatus Saccharibacteria bacterium | reverse complement strand
TCGCAAGCGATAACCGTCACCGCATGCCCGCGCGCGGCGAGCCCCTCAGCGAGCAAGCGGACGCTTTCGGCGTAGCCGCCGCGGTAGGGCGAATAGAATGCCGCGCAAACGATTATCCGCATACGCCCGTCATGCGTCGATATCTTTAAGCGCAATTTCACGCACGAGGCGTTCGAGCGCCGACTCGTGCTTGCGGGCCATGACGTAATTATGAAAGGCGAGCGAAAAAAGCACGATAAAGGCGATTATCATTATAAGATCCATCGGCCGCGCAAGGCCCAAGTAGCCAGTAAGCGGGGAGACGCTTCGTGGAAAAATAGCCACGAACATGAAAATAAGCCATAAAAAACCCCAAAAGAGGAGTTCTTTTTTTGAGAAATGCAGCCGCTTGTAATAGAGATGCGTTAAATGCACTGCCGCAAGCGCCACGATGATCGCGATAAGTTGGATGCCGACCATACGGAGGATTCTAAAGGGTTATCCGCCAAACCGCCATTTGCCCGAGCAACTTCAGCCCGTGGAGTATATGCACGCCCTTCGTTGCGCCCGTTTCGTATATGGTAGGTATGGGGTAGGCGCCGTACGGGATTTTGTGGCGCGCTACCGCAAGCGCCATTTGCACTTCCCCCGAATAATCGCGAGCCCGCCATGCGACGGCCGGCAAGCACGAAAGGCGGAACGCCCGGAAGCCGCACCACAAATCGTTCGTACGTAGGCCGAAAAGATGGAATGCTGCCTTATTCACCGCGAAGTTGCCCGCACGACGTATGAAGGGCATTTGATCTCCCGCCGTACGCTCCGTGAAAACGAAATCGAGATTTTTTTTGCGCATATGTTTTAGTAGTCGGGGAATATATTCCGGCGGATGCTGGCCGTCAGCATCCATCATGACGATTATTTCCGCCCCCAAACGAAGCGCCGCCGCACAACCAGTTGTCAGCGCCGACCCCTTACCCATATTGATACGGTGCCGTAACGGATATATCGGCCGTGGCAGCCCCTTAACCGCCTCCCACGTCGTATCCGTTGATCCGTCATCGATCACGATAACGAACTCGGCGTGCCGCGCGGCTACCAAGGCCACGTCCGCAACACGTGCAGCTTCGTTATATGCGGGAATGACAACGGCAATACCTTTCATTACACTTCTCTAGACATGTACGTACTAGCAACCTATCTCGCGCTCGTGCTTTTGGCAACGCCGCTCCATGCGACGGTGCCGGTTTTTCTCCTCTACGTTTCTTTTTCCGCGGCCGTACTATGGACCATAGGCGCACAACCGGGGAAAACGGATATGGATCGCATACGCCTCCGCGTAATCGCCGTGCCAGCCGCCCTTTTTACGGCAATGCGGCTTATTCCCTTCGTACGCTGGGGATGGCCCGCGCTCGGCGCGGATATGGGTGCCTACTACCGCAATTTCAACGCATGCTTCGCGTCGCTTGCCGCGTGCAGAGGGGAGCCCGTAGCCCTTTTGGGATACCTACCGTATGCGGCAGGACTCGGCACGCAAACGATCCTTATCGCGATCCACTTCGCCGCAAGTATCGCCCTCATGGCCGGCGTCTGGCGTATCGCAAAAAACGAATGGGGAGATCGGGCTGCCTTCTGGAGCATCGCGATATTTGCCGTCTCACTGCCCCAATTCCTTTTTTACTGGTCGTTCTTCCTTAAGATGGAAATCGCGATCGCCCTCTCGCTCTTCGCGCTCCATGCATACTCCCGCAAGCAAGGCCGAGCCGGCGTATTCGCCGCCCTTGCCGGCATCGTCCACCCGCTCACGCTCGTCCCGCTTGCATCCGCGTTCATTGCCGGAGGAATCACAAACGGTACCAAACGCTATTCCTTGGCCGTCGCGGCGGCAGGAACCGCAGCTGTCGCGGCATTCAAGTGGAACGCGCTCCATGGATACGCAGACTACCTCTTTTCCTATGCCCGCAGGACGTATGACGCCGCGGAAACGCTTTTTCTCGCGGGGCATTTCGTAGAATTTTCCTTTTACCACGACGCCCTGATGCTGTTTTACCTGCCGTTCGCGCTACTTGCGGCCACATGGTGCATACGGCGCGGAAAACCTCCCGTTATCGTATGGTACGCGCTTGCGAACCTCACTCTCGTTTCCGTTAATGCGGTGTTCCATAACCGCTTTGTCGTCATGTTCGATATAAGCTGCGTCATACTTGCGGGATATGCCCTTGCCGAATTCGCGCGGAAAATCGATGCGAGGCCGCTCAAAGCCGCCGCCGCCCTGCTTATAACCCTCGTCGCCGGCTATTCCCTGTACGAAAGCGTGCGGATGGAACCGCTCGTGGACGCTGCCGAATTCCGCGAGCTTACGGCTCTGCGGGGAAAATATGCCGGCATGCCCGTATTCGTGGGAAGCGCGACGTATCGCGGATTCGTCGCCGGTTATACGGGACATCCGGTAATCCTCGCGCCGTTCAACAATGCGCCATGGGAAACGCTCGGGATTCCGTCCCTCGTCTACAACGCGCGGCGCAGCACGCCCATAAATCCCGAAAAAGATAAGCATTTTATGCGCATAAGCGAACGTATCTTCGAATACAGGCCTTAGGGAGTTATAAACAGTGCACCCGCACTGAGATTACTGATACAATTCATGCATACGCATGCATATCAACTTTGCACGCCGATTTTTCCGTATGCTCGCGGACGAACGAGGGAGCCAGAACGCCAAGTCGGCGGTCGGCATCCTTTTCTTTTTCGCGTTCGTCGGTGCTGGCGCACTCCTTAACTCCTCGGCGTTGCCCCTTTCGTACAATATAGCCTTCGGTGACAGCGGGAGCAGCGGTAATAGTGGCAGCGGCGGTGGCGGAGGAGGAGGTAGCGGCGGTGGCGGAGGAGGAGGCTATTCGTACTCGCCTAAAACCAAGGCGCGTATCGACTATCTGCGCCTTACCGTCCATTACGACAACGGAAAAAACCAAACGAAGCCGCTCGGGTCGGTTTCCAACGACGTGAGCGTCGGCGGAACGGGCTGGATATTCCCCGAAAACGCGGGCATTGAAGACGGCAACCGCTCAATAGCCGAAATGCAGTTCGGCGAATCCTCGTATTACGTCCGTGCCCTCAACTTCGGCTTCGCAGTACCGAAAACGGGGAAGATTTCCGGCATCACGCTCGACGTAAAACGCTCCGCAGAAGGCCCTGATGCTATAAAGGATTACTCCGTCCGCCTCGTCGTAGGCGGAAAAATCGTCGGCACGGAATACGCCAAGGAAGAAGCGTGGTCAGCACAAGACGAATTCCGGGCGTACGGCAACGGCAGCGACCTATGGGGAGTAAACCTTGTACCTGATGACGTAAATAACGGATCGTTCGGTGTTGTAATTGCGGCACGCAACGGCGGCTCGAAACTCGTGTCTTCCGCGCAAATAACGCAGCAAGCAACTGCCTCGCAGCCAGCTCCGAGTACCCCGATAACAGCAACCCCGCAAGGAGCATCCGAATCTACTGACATCGAAGCCCTTATAAAACTTGCCGAAAAAGAAAAACGCGGTAAAAACGTCGAGCGACTCCAAGGCGCTTTGATACGTGCCGCACGCGGACCGGCTGCGGACGAACTGGCAGATGCCGGAGCGACCGGCTACTATGGCGCAGTAACTAAGCGCGCGGTGGGGGAATGGAGGCAATCGAACGGGATGAAAAATGCACCGGCTATAAAACCTGCTGCAGCACCCGCACCAAAGCCGAAACCGACGCCAGCAGCAGAAACACCGGCCGCAAGTACGGATAGCGCGCTGGCGGTAAAAACACCTCTTATACGCGGAGGCAAAGGTCCCGATGTCGCAATGCTTCAACGACTCCTTATTCAATGGAACATCGGCCCCGAAGCGCGGGCGGTGGCGGAAGCTGGCGCCACGGGCATATACGGACCGCTCACCGAACGGGCGGTGGCGGAGCTGCAGGATGTGGTTGTGAATGCAGTAAAAGGCCCCGAAGCATGGAAGCTCGCACAAGCGCTCTTGAGATATGCTAAAGGCTCATGGGGAGGCGCAACGAAAGCCGCTACAATTGAATACTTGGGTAGTCTCCGCTAGAATCAGCCCATGAAAGAACGCCAGCTTACCGTTGGTCTCGAAATCCACGTGGAGCTTAAAACGCGCACGAAGATGTTCTGCGACTGCGTTAACGACCCCGATGAAACGCACCCCAACGCGAACGTCTGCCCCGTCTGCACGGGTCACCCCGGCACGCTCCCAACCATCAACAAGAAGGCCGTTGAGCTCGTACTCCAGCTCGGCTTGGCCTTGGGCGGCACGGTATTCCCCAAAGGCCGGTCGAAGTTCGACCGTAAGAACTATTTTTACCCTGATTTACCGAAGGGCTACCAGATATCGCAGTACGACGAACCGCTCGTCTTAGGCGGCAGCCTAAACGGCATCCGCATTACGCGCATTCATTTGGAAGAAGATGCGGGTAGTCTCATGCATGAAGCGGGTAACTCCCTCGTGGACTTTAACCGCGCAAGCGCCCCCTTAATGGAGATAGTTACCGAGCCGGACATTAGGAGCGCAAAGCAAGCAGCCGAATTTGGCGAAGAACTGCGACGTATTTTGCGCTACTTGGGAACATCCGACGCCGATATGGAAAAAGGCCTCATGCGCCTCGAAGCGAACATTTCGATAAACATGGGCACGAAGGTGGAGGTTAAAAATATTAACTCCTTCAAGGCGGTACACGACGCCATTGAATACGAATATAAGCGGCACTCTGCGGCACTCGACTCAGGCGAAAAAATAATTCAAGAAACGCGCGGATGGAACGCGGAAAAAGGGATTACGGTAAGCCAGCGCACTAAAGAAGACGCGCATGACTACCGCTATTTCCCCGAGCCTGACCTGCCGCCCATGTACGCGGATGCATTTGATTTAGAGGCGCTTAAAGCCGCCATCCCCGAACTACCACACGAAAAGCGCGCGCGCTTTATTACTGAATACGGCATGAAGCAGGTGGACGCCTATGTGGTAACCGAAGACCGTGCGGCAGCGGAGTTTTTTGAAGAGGCGGCAAGCGAGCTCAAAGAGCTCGACGCAACGCCCAACTACGGCTTACTCCTTAACTACTTCACGAGCGACCTGTGGGGAATGATGAAGAAGGACGGCATGCAATTTACGGGCCTGAAACTGACGCCCGCTAACTTCGCATCGCTCGTCGCAATGGCCAGTAAAGGGGAAGTAGGCAGCCGCGGCGCGAAGGACGCCTTGGCGCATATGGTAGCAACGGGCGCCACAGCCGAAGCGACAATAACGGAAAAAAATCTTCGGCAAGTATCAGACACCGCAGGGCTCGAAGAAACCGCTAAAAAAATAATCGAAGAAAATCCCAAAGCCCTCGAAGATTATAAAAAAGGAAAACTGGAATCCCTGCACTTCCTCGTAGGTAAAGCAATGAAAGAACTGAAAGGCACCGGCAACCCCGCCCTACTAAGAGAAATTTTCGAACGCCTGCTTAAGTAAAATTCTCAGGTGCCGCTGATAAGCCGGCGCGCACGTGCTTTTCGGAAACATACTCTTTTTTCTCCAGCGGAAAAAAGGTATTCGCTCTCACCCTAATAAATTCGCCTGCGGGCGAATTACCCTGAGCTATTAGGGCTCCGAGATGTTCCTCAAAGCACGTCCACGCCGGCTTTTCCATAGAGGATATAATGCTTAGTCAGGGCACTTATCACCTTCAATCCAGCCAAAATAATTAATTACACCCTTATAAGCAATGATATATTTCCACGAATAAGGAGATGGAGGGTCGATCTTCTGCAGGCAGCAAATTTTCTTGATTGGTTTTTTCTGATTATCGGTACATATAGCCGTTTCACCAGGATTTATACAATCATTTTGAGAAAAAGCCTTATACCCTAAATCCTTGCATGCGCCGTATTCCATAGAAATATCTTTTTTGTCGATCGTCACCGTCTGTAAGGAATTGCATGTATTAGTCATAGTTGCCTGACTCGCCTTAAAAATAACTTTCCGACCTCCGGCTCTTGACTGAATTCTACGGACCTCTGCGGCGACTTCATCCTGATCTTTAAATGTTCCGCACGAATCTTCTGTAAAATTAACGTAATCAGAAGTAAACGAGAAACAGCCTATTACTCGAGAGCCGGCTGTGTAGCATGACTGCCCATGACCATCGTATTTCGCCCGCGTATTTTTACATGACTGACCGGCAGGAACGGATATCGGCTGGCTACTTGGTTGAACTGATTTCACATTACAATCCTTATTGGAAGGATCAGCTATCCATTGATCGCATGATTTCTTAAATCTGCTCTCACACTTCCTATTATTGCTATTCCAAGAACAATCACGCGTTGTCCCTATTTTTATAGAATTACAAGCCTCTTCAATAGAATCGGGTTGAACTGAATCATCATAAGAACAATCAGTGCAAATGCTTTTAGCATTTTTTATCGAATAAATATTCTGGTAATTGACGGTTTCGCATGCCGAAACCTCCATGTATTGGCATACGCAACATTGATCTGTAGTAGGCTTTGGAGAAAGAATTGGGCGCTGCGTCATCGGCGTGGAAAGAGTAGGAAAAACGCACGGCTTCGTCTTAATGTTGCGCACTCCTACATATTCTGGATTTTTCCCATCAAGACAACTGAAAACATAAGGATTAAAAAAAGCAGTGCTAAGTGGACATCGGCATGCCTGCCCATCAATAACGCCTCCGGCATCCGTGCATATCCCTTTAAAATCACCTTGTTGAGCGAAGGCGGTCGTCAAAAAAATAAAACTCACTAATAACCCCCCCCCGATAGAAGAAATATATCTCATATTATTAAAGATAACATACCGGAAACCTAAATTTCGATACGCCGCAGTGACCTATAATGACATACCGGAAAGCCGGCGTGGATATGCTTATCGGGAACATCTCGGAGACGGCGCAGCTCTGGGTACCGCCTTTTTAGGCGGTTGCGCCGTTGAGAGCGAGGGAAGTTTTTTCGCAGGAAAAAAACTATCCCGTTTCCCGAGAAGTATATGCGCGCCGGCTTACTAAGCTATGAGTAAACCCTATTCGTTAAATCGTCGGAATCTTCGCCGCTTTGGCGGTTGCTGCGATAAAATCGTCGAATGCCTTTACGTCGTTGCGTACGCTTACCGTGCGGGCGGTGACTTCTTTTTCGCCTATGACGGCAATGACGGGAATACGCACGGTTTCCGCTGCGCGGATTTTTTTGCCAAGCGTGGCGTTTTGCGTATCGAGCTCCGCGCGTACGCCGGCCACTACGAGCGCCGCAACCACTTCTTCTGCATACGCACGTTGGCTGTCGTTCACATAAAGCACTGTCGCTTGTACGGGCGCGAGCCAAACGGGGAGCGTGCCGTCCGTGTGCTCGAGCATCATGCCGATGAAGCGTTCAAAGGTGCCGAATATGGCGCGGTGAATAACCCACGGCATTTTCTTTTCACCGTTTTCATCCACGTACTGCGTCTCAAACTGCTTAGGGAGCATCACAAGGTCGAGCTGTGCTGTACCCATCTGCCAGTCGCGGTCCTGCGAGTCGCGCAAGTGAAACTCAATCTTTGGGCCATAGAAGGCGCCTTCACCTTCTTGTAATTCATATTCCATACCCGAAGCCACAAGGGCGCTCTTCAAAGCCGCCTCGGCCTTGTCCCAGTCAGCCGCATCGCCCATGAACTTTTCCGGCCGCGTTGCGAGCACGCACGTCGGCTTAAAGCCGAATACGGCGTAAAAGCGCGAAGTTAAATCAATAATATGGCGAATCTCACCCTCCACTTGGTCGGGGCGGCAATATACGTGCGCGTCGTCCATCGTCATCTGCCGTACGCGGAAGAGCCCGCCCAACGTCCCCGAAAGCTCGTTACGGTGCAACCTACCCAACTCCGCAAAGCGTAATGGCATATCACGGTAGCTCCGCGTAGAAGCATTAAACACGTACGTGGACTCGGGGCAATTCATCGGCTTTATAGCCAACTCTTCGTTTTCGTCCGTTGGGTTAATAAAGTGGAACATGTTCTTGCGGTAGTGTTCCCAGTGGCCGGACTTTTTAAATACGTCGCTCTTCACCATGATAGGGGTAGAAATTTCCTTATACCCCGCGCGGTCGTTCATCTGCCGCGCCGCTTGCTCGAGTACGCGAAAAATAGTCATGCCGTTCGGGTGCCAAAACGCTGCCCCAGGGGCGATATCGTGAAACGAAAATAAATCGAGCAACTGCCCTAACTCGCGGTGATCACGATGCTTCTTTTCAGGTTCTTCCATAGTAATGAAAAGATAAACGAAAAGCGGGGGACTGGCAAACCGCAAAAAGAAAGAGTAGCATCCGAAATATGGCGGGGGACGCTCTCCCGCAACAGCACATTGGAACCGCACCAAGGAAGGAGCCTGTAATGCTCGACATGCTCAAGGCATTCATGAAATGGCTTTTTACGCCACGCCCCAAGATAACCATCAGGCGTTGGGATATCGACGACATCCGCGCGCTCGCAACGATCGAACAGGAAGACGGCGGTCCTATTACCGGAGAAACCTTCTTCGATTGGATCCTCGAAGAACAGGTATATGGTGTCGTCGCCGTCGAAAACGGAGCTGTCGCAGGATTCGCCGTAGCGTATCCGGATTCGGGGTATATCTATACCCTACGCGTCAAGAAAACGTGCAGGCGCCGGAAAATCGGTACGCGGATACTGAAACACCTCCTCGTCGCGCTCAGCGTCTGGGAACGGCAAAGGCTCTCAATAGACGTAAGCGATAGGAACGTCGAAGGGAGACGCTTTCTTGAACGCAACAGCTTTGCCGTGGTCCTCATCACCGAATATCACGACGAGGAGAAAAAACTTCAAGAAGCCTTTCTTACACTACAACGCCCACCACCATTCGGATTTACATGGAACGACGTTATGGTTGTGAACGGAGACGAAACTATTGAGCTCTAACCAAAACACGATGCCCGAACCGCATGCGCCCTGCGGTTCGGGTTTCTTTTTTTCCTAAAGTATCCGCGCGCCTTCGGCTATCAGGCTCGGCTCGTCGTCACGCCATGACATATGGCCCAAGATGGCGATAACAGCGCCCACCTGCCACGGCTCTTCGCCCTTCTCCAAGGTCTTCGGGAATACAATCACGTCGAGCGTCCCACCCATATCTTCAAGGGTAACGAACATCATCGGCTTATTCGTTTTTGTAATGATTTTCCGTATCGCAACAACAATTCCACCTACAATCACTTCTTCCTTCACCGCCTTTATTAAGAGCGCTTCTTTTATCGGCCGTGCCTTTATCGCAATAAGTTTTTCTTTGTACGCCTCGAGCGGATGGCTCGATATATAAAAGCCGATCAATTCTTTCTCCCACTGCAACTGCTCGGCAGAGGGAATCTCCTCCATCGGCGTAAGCTTTAAGGCGTTAGCCGAAATAACCGCGCCGCCGAAGAGCCCCGCCTGCGACTCGTTCTTTGACTTCTTAACGAGCGAACTGAATTTGATTATCTCGTCGAGATTACCGATTAATGTCGAGCGATTAGTACCAAGCGAATCCAAGGCGCCCGCCTTCATAAGGCTTTCAAGGGATTTCCTGTTCAAATCCTTGTGGTGCACGCGGTACAGAAGCTCCGCAAGCGTCGCAAAGGGCCCGCCGGCATTCCGTTCCGCAACCAAGGCATCGACGATATTCGCGCCCACGTTCTTGATAGCGAGCAACCCGAAGCGGATATTTTGCTCTTCCGGCGCAAAATGCACCGCACTCTTATTGATATCGGGCGGCAATACTTGTATGCCCATCTTCGCGCATTCGGCGACGAGGAATGTCATGCGTTCGGTATCACCCGCGTCGGCATTAAGGAGCGCAGTCATAAGCTCTACCGGATAATTCGCCTTCAAGTATGCCGTTTGGTAGCCGATAACGGCATAGCACACGGCATGGCTCTTGTTGAACCCGTAACGGGCAAACGAAGGGAATAGCTCCCAAATTTCTTTAGCAACGTCCATGGGAATATCGCGGGCGACCATACCCTTAATAATCTTTTCGCGCTGCTCATCAAGAAGCGCCTGAATCTTTTTACCAATAGCCTTACGTAAGGTATCGGCTTCGGCGAGGGTGTAGCCCGCAAGGTCGCGGGCGATTTGCATCATTTGCTCTTGGTATACGCCAATGCCGTAGGTAGGCCGAAGAATCGGTTCAAGCTTAGGGTGCAAATATGTAATTTTTTCTTTGCCATGCTTGCGGTCAATGAAGGACGGGATAGATTCCATCGGGCCCGGACGGTACAAAGCCACAAGCGCCACCAAGTCTTCGAGCTGGTTAGGCTTTAAAAGCTTCATGTAGCGGCGCATGCCGGCGGATTCAAACTGGAAGACGCCCGTCGTGTCGCCCTCGCGCAACATGGCGTATGTTTTTTCATCACCCTGCGGTAAATGGTTCGCGTCTATTTCGCCCTT
>CAYTBX010000015.1:0-10781 GCA_964436175.1 uncultured Candidatus Saccharibacteria bacterium | reverse complement strand
CCTGAGCATATCGCGACGCACGGCGAGGATTTTTCCTTCATGGCGGTGCATGCATTCCTTCATTTATTGGGATATGACCATCACGGAAAACATGATACCGTAAAAATGGAAGCGAAAGAGCAAGAGATTCTCGCGGCCATACTTCCCAAAACAACCAATGAGTAAGAAAAATAAATCCTTTTTAGCGCTCGATATCGGATCGTTTTCCATAAAGGCCTTGTATGGCGAGCTTTCGCGCGACAACGTCGTGATCGTGAACTCGCTCTCTAAAATTCCGTCGCGCGGCATGCGTAAGGGCGCGGTTGATGACCCGGACGAAGCTGCAGGCGCGATAAACCAGATGTTGCGCGAGGTAATGACGGCGCATCCGGGCGAACGCCCTCTTATCTTCGTGGGTATTGCGGGCGTGTATGCCAAAGCGCAGCCGTCGCGCGGCATCGTTGCCGTTTCGCGTGCCGACAACCAAATACAGCATGACGATATCGCGCGCGTCGACCAAGCGGCACAGGCGGTCGCCATCCCTGCTAACCGCTCCGTAATACACTTTATACATCAGGAATATGCCGTCGACGGCGTGACGGGAATCAAAAACCCCCTCGGTATGGTAGGGAATCGCCTTGAGCTTTCGAGCATGGTTGTCGACGTGTTCGAGCCGGCGAAGATTGCTCTCATGCATGCGGTCGAGGTTGCAGGGGGCGAAGACGCCGCGCCGTTTTTCGGCCCTCTTGCATCGAGCCAGAGCGTACTTTCTAAAAACCAGCGGGATCTTGGCGTTGCCTTGGTCGATATCGGCGCGGAAGTCACGTCGCTTGTTGTGTATGAAGAGGGAAAGCTTTTGCACGTAGCGAGCATCCCTATGGGCGCGGCGAATGTTACCAATGACGTCGCCATAGGTCTTAAGATTTCAATCCCTGCTGCGGAGGCCATAAAGTGCTCGCTTGGGTACGCGCTTGCGAAGGACGTCCCCGCGCGTGAAGCAATCGATTTGCAAAAGATGGACGCGCGGGCAAAGGGCGTAGCGCCCCGTAGGTACGTCGCCGAAATCATCGAGGCGCGCATGACGGAGATTTTTGAATTCGTGGCGGGGGAGCTTAAGAAAATAAAAAAGGATGGATTATTGCCCGCGGGCGTGGTGTTCGTGGGCGGCGGCGCGAAACTTGCGGGAGTTACGGACCTTGCGCGGCAGGAATTACGCTTGCCCGCGCAGGTCGGTATGCCGGACATTTCTCGCCTCGACGTTTCTTCGGGCGACGTGGCGCTCAAGCTCGAAGACCCCGAATACGCGTGCGCGGTAGGGCTCGCACTCGCCGCGCGGGACAGTGGGCATGATTCCCAAAGCTCGCATGGCGGGGTGAAAGATTTTTTCGCGAAGCTCGTTAATTATTTCATGCCCTAACGAAGTTTTTAGTTTATAGTTTTTAGTGATTAGTTTTAAAAAACTGACATATACGGCGACTCTCCCTCTAACAACTAAAAACTATAAACTAAAAACTTAATCTTGCCTCGTAGGCAAGATGGGCGTAGCATGAGGCAACCTATATCAATGAAGAAAAAGGAGGAAAAAGAAAAAGCAAAGCCGGCCAAGAAGAAGGCCATTACGCCTAAGAAAAAAGCCGCGCCTTCTGCAGCGCCGCGTAAGCCGGCTTCGCGCGCGAAGGGGCGCATGCTCGCGAATATCAAGGTGGTGGGTGTGGGCGGCGCAGGCGGTAACGTCATCACGCGCATGCAAAAGGATCCCGTGCGCGGCGTGGAATTCATAGCGGTGAATACCGACGCGCAGGATTTGGACTATTGCGTAGCGCACAAGAAGCTCTATATAGGCAAAAATATTACGCGCGGCCTCGGCGCCGGCATGAACCCCGAGCTTGGCAGGCAGGCGGCGGAGGAGTCGCGGCAGGAAATCGTGGATGCTCTTACGGGTGCGGACTTGGTGTTTATTGCGGCGGGCACGGGCGGCGGCACGGGGTCATCCGCTTCGATAGTGGTTGCGGAAATCGCGAAAGAAATCGGCGCGCTCGCTATTGCGGTTGTCACGAAGCCATTCGCGTTCGAGGGCGGCCAGCGCTCTAAGATTGCGCAGGAGGCGATAGGGAAGATCAAAGAAAAGGTAGATGCCCTTATCATAATCCCCAACGACCGTATTTTTTCGATAATTAATAAGGAGACTTCTATAATAAAAGCCTTCGAGGCCATCGACGAAGTGCTTAAGAACGCCGTCTTCGGCATTGCGGAGCTTATTACGATGCCGGGTATCGTGAATGTGGACTTTGCCGACGTGCGCGCCGTTATGCAGGGCGCGGGCGGGGCAATTGTTGGTATTGGCACGGCAAGCGGCAAGGATAGGGCGGCCGTTGCCGTAAACCAAGCTATCAGCTCACCTCTGCTTGAGACTGCCATAGACGGCGCTCGCGGCGTGCTCTTCTCCGTATCCGGCAGTCGCGACTTGAAGATGAGCGAAGTGCAGGATGTGGCGAAAGTCATTACCGAATCGGTAGATCCGGCGGCGAAAATAATCTTCGGTGCGTATCACGACCGCAAACTGCGGCAGGGGGTGCTGAAGGTCACGATGATCGCGACGAACTTCAATGAGGGGAATATGGTAGTTAAGAAAGTGGAATCGCCGCTTACGAACCTCTTCGGCGAAAAAATAGATTCGTTTGAAACGCCGGCGTACGAGCGCATGGAACCGCGCGTGGACGTGTCCGCGCCGGAAAAGAAAGTCTCTTCGGGTAAGCAAAAGCCAGTAGATAAGGAGAAAGAAAAAGAAGACGAAGGCAAGAAAGCTTTAGATATGTGGGACATCCCCACGTTCCTGCGAAAGAAGAAGAAATAAGAAAGATATCATTATAACGACGACCGTCGCCGTATTGATATCTTTATGCATTACTAGTCAGCCGGCGCGCACGTGCTTTTCGGAAACATGCTCGATGCTCTCCAGCGGAGCATCGGCATTCGCTCTCGCCCTAATAAATTCGCCTGCGGGCGAATTACCCTGAGCTAGTAGGGCTCCGAGATGTTCCTTAAAGCACGTCCACGCCGTCTTTCCTATATGACATAAATTTTTGTCGCTCGGGCAGTTTCCTGATTGCCCTCACATGCTGCACAAAATGCATATCCATGTACATCTGTTATTAAAAAATATTTATAGAATATAAACTATTCTGTGCAATTGCATAGAATAGTTTATATTGACGTAATATATAAAAGAAAGTACTATATTTTCAGTCTTCATCCTAAATCAGGAGGTGATATATGCGTTTCAAGCGTTTATTTAGCGATGATATTGAGGGTCAGGTATGGATGGTGATTGCCCTCCTATGCATCAGCTTCGGATTAGCTTTATTAAGCGGTCCACGGTTGCCATGATGATGAGTGTGGTCATTCCATTCTGCGAAAACAAAATCCGGATTCAGGCGACTGACTCCGGTTTTTTCTTGTTCAGGGTTTTTTGTTCTGTCAAATAACTGTGGATAACTTTTTGTTTGCCGGATGGGGTTTGGCGTGTACTATGATTCCATATGGCAACCGCAAAAATAACCAAAGGGGCAGGCAGTCGCTCGAAGGAGGCGACTTTTTCTTTTATTCGTAAGCGTGACGGCCGCATCGTGCCGTTCGACGATGCCCGCATCACGAACGCGGTCTTGAAGGCGCTCGTTATTACGGGCGAAGGCAGTATGGAAGAGGCGGAAAAGGTTTCCACGGCCGTCATGGCTGCATTGCTCCGCAGGCGGACGCCCGAAAGCGTACCGAACATCGAAGATATTCAAGATATCGTCGAAACCCAGCTTATCCTTATGGATTTTGCGAAGACTGCCAAGTCGTACATCCTCTACCGCAGCGAGCGCATGAAGATCCGCGAAGATTCCCGTTCCGTGCCCGAGCACGTAAAGAAGCTCGTGAAGGAATCGCGCCAGTATTTCCGCAACCCCCTTTCTGAATTTATTTATTACCGCACCTATTCCCGCTGGATAGAGGACGAAGGCCGCCGCGAAACGTGGATAGAGACGGTGGACCGGTACATGAGCTTTATGAAAGAGCGCCTCGACGACGCTATTTCCACGCGTGAGTACGCGGACATACGCGAAGGTATTTTAAAGCAAGAAACGATGCCGTCTATGCGTTTGTTTTGGGCGGCGGGCAAGGCAGCGCGGGCGAATAACGTCACGGCGTTCAACTGTTCGTTTACGGCGCCAACAAAGCTCGGGGATTTTGCCGAAATCATGTATCTCGCCATGTCCGGCGCTGGCGTCGGCTTTTCGGTTGAAAGCCAGACGGTAGAGCAGTTACCCCAGATTAAGGCGCAGACGGGTAAGTTTGTACCCACGCATGTCGTAAAAGACAGTAAGGACGGCTGGTGCGATGCCCTTACCGCTGGCCTCGTTACGTGGTTCGCCGGCAAGGACATTAAGTTCGATTACACGCAGGTGCGGGCGCAGGGCGCACGGTTGCGCACTATGGGCGGTAAGGCGTCTGGCCCCGAGCCGTTGCGTGACTTGCTCGCAACTGCGCGCGCGAAGGTTTTAAGTAAGCAAAACCGCCGCCTTTCTACGCTCGACGTGCACGACCTTATCTGTAAGATCGGCGAAATCGTCGTCGTGGGCGGCGTGCGCCGTACGGCTCTTATTTCGCTTTCGGACCTGCACGACGAAGAACTGCGCCATGCGAAAGACGGTGCATTTTATTTGAAGGATCCCCAGCGCGCGATGGCCAACAACTCCGCCGTGTATCTGGAGCGGCCGAGTGCGGTGCATTTCATGGAAGAATGGCTTGCCTTGGCGCAAAGCGGTAGCGGCGAGCGCGGTATATTCAACCGCGGCGGCTTGGTTACCCAAATGCCTGCGCGCCGTACCGCCATATCGAAGAAGCATATGCAGTTCATGGGTACGAACCCGTGTGGTGAAATCACGCTCCGCTCTAAGGAGTTTTGCAACCTCTCGGAGGTCGTCTGCCGTAAGGAAGACACGGAAGAATCCCTTATAAGGAAAATCCGTACAGCAACGCTCATGGGTACGTACCAGTGCATGCTTACGGACTTCAACTACATCGGCAAGGAATGGAAGAAGAACTGCGACGAAGAGCGCCTCTTGGGCGTTTCCCTTACTGGCCAGTGGGACTGCCCCGCGGTACGCAGCCCGAAAGTGCTGAAATACCTGCGCGAAGAGGCGATTCGCGTGAACGAAAAGTACGCCAAGAAGTTTGGCATCAATGCGTCGTCGTCCATCACGTGTGTGAAGCCCTCTGGCAACGTATCCCAGCTCGTGGATGCCTCGAGCGGTATGCACCCGCGCCACGCGGAGCAGTATATCCGCCGCGTGCGTATCGGCGCGACGGACAGCCTCTTCAACATGATGCGCGACCAGAAGGTGGTCTATCATTCCGAAGTCGGCCAGCCGGTGGATACCGCCTCCGTTTATGTGCTCGATTTCCCCGTGCAGGCGCCGAAGAGTAGCACGTATAAGGACGGTATGTCCGCCGTCGAACAGCTTGAATACTGGAAGATGGTTAAGGAAAACTTCACCGAGCATAACCCGTCGGTAACCGTATCGATCGGCGACGAAGAATGGCTCGGCGTGGCGGATTGGATCTACAAGAACTGGGATATGACGGGCGGGCTCTCCTTCCTGCCGCGCAATAACCACGTCTACGCCTTGGCGCCGTACGAAGCGATAGATAAGGAGCGCTACAAGGAGCTTGCGGCGAACTTCCCCGCGATAGACTTCTCGCAGATCGTGCTCTACGAGCGCGACGACCAAACGCAAGGCTCAAAAGAAGCGGCATGCGTCGCGGGCGTGTGCGAGATATAAGAAGATAAGAAACGGATATAAAAATACCGGCCTCGTGGCCGGTATTTTTATGTGAGAAGTGATCCATTCTTCCATTGCTTCCAGAAGCATTCCCGGTATTGCTCCGCAAGAGCGGGGCTTTTAACGTGGATAATGAGCGGATCGGCCATAGGCGTGAGGATGTAGACGTGGTCTCCCGCAAGCCATACGGAGTGGGGGATGCGGTATTCGTCCGGCACTATTTTGCATACGTAGGGATTTTTGACGTAGGGTCCGATGAATTCCTGCGCGATCGCGCGTTCGTATTCGTAAAATACTATCATGATGTCGATACCGAGCTTCTTGAGCCTGCGTACGCCTTCGATGTGTTCGTCGAAAAAAGGACGGCTGTAGGAAAACCATTTTTTTGATTCGCCGCGGATAACCGCGTATTCCCCAGCCTCTTCGGCGCGTTTGCGGAAATCGGCGAGGCCTTCGGCATAGTTGCCTGGCCCGAATACTTCCACGACTTCCTTTTCGTCCGCGCGCGATTTCGCGATTTCTTCCGAAAGCTGCCTTACGAGGACTTCTTTCCGTTTCAATTCCGCGGCGACATGGCCGAAGTCGCCCGCCGCGTAGAAGTTCTTCCCGTTTTTCCTCGAAACGGTAACGAGGCGTTTCTTTTCGAGGTCGGCAAGGCCGTTATAGACCATCTGCCGGTGTTTCTTCGTAATGCGTACTAAAGGTGCCACGAAGCACGGCCCTGCTTCGACGAGCGCCGCATAGACTGCCGATTCGAGCGGGGAGAGCCCCACATCTTTCAATTTAATAACGTCAATCATGGAATGACAGTAAAAGCCAATGTTTGAGAGGATTGTAACGGTTTGTGTCAAAACTGTCAATAACTATTATTGACGATATTGGTATTTCTTCGTAGGCTCACGGTACCATGAAAACTAAAGTCAGCATCGTCATAGTCCTTGTCGTCCTTATTGCCGGAGGATATCGGTGGTATGCCCGGCCTGCGCCGGCGGAAAATACCGTCCGCATAGGGGTAATAACCTCGCTCACCGGTCCGGCGGCGAGTTTGGGCGAGTTTATGCACGAGGGCGTGCGTATGGCGTATGAGGACGGTATGAAGGAAAAGGGAATCGATTTGGTTATGGAAGAAGATGGTTGTAATGGCAAAGGAGGGGTCGCCGCATACCAAAAACTCCGTGCTGCGGGAGTGCGCTACATAGTAGGCCCGCTTTGCGGAGCGTCGCGGATTCCGGTGCTGGCAGCGGCGGAAAACGGCGAAGCCATTCTCGTCACTACCGGCTTGGCGCTCGTCACTGCTCCCGCGACGCGCGCGCATACGTTTAATGTACTGCCGTCCGTTACGGCCGTTGCCGAAGTCATTTTCGATTACGCGGCAGGTACGGGCGGGCACCGGAAGATCTCCCTTCTGTATCCGGCGGATGACTACGGCCAGGAAAATGAAATCGCGGTCAGGGGCCGGGCGGTATCTTCGGGCGTGTTGTTGCCGAGCGTTGAAAAATACGCCCGCGGAGCGACCGATTTGCGTACGCAGGTCCTCAAATTGAAAACCGACGGCAGCGATGCCGTACTGGCTGTCGCGTACGGGCCCGATTACGCCGTATTTTTGAAACAGGCGAAGGAATTAGGGCTTACGAAGCCGATCTTCGCCGTATCGAACGTGCAAACGCCTGAAGCTGCGAAGATGGACGCTGAAACGGGGCAGAAAATTTACTATTCGTATCCGGTATCGTCGGGGTTTCCGACCGTAAAGGCTTTTAGCGATGCGTATCAGGCACGCCACGGAGGAGCGGACGGATTCGTCCCCATGTACGTGGGTTCGGGTTACGACGCGTTGAAAATCCTTGCGGCGGCGATCGCGGAATGCGGCGACGATTTCAAGTGCGTTGACGGACAGCTGAAAGGGTTGCGCGGATATGCGGGCGCGAACGGTCTGATCGATTTTGACGGTCACGGCAACAACGGCGCGGCGGGCGGCATAGAGATACGGGTTTTAGAAAAAGGGATATTTTCGCGCATGTAGACGGCGGATCCGTTTTATTGTTAACTCTACTGATGCATAAGGATGTTGCGAGGCTGCGGGAGCGGCTTATAGATATTGCCCATTTATCCGCGGCTTCGGCGGTGCTCAATTGGGATCAGGAGGTGATGATGCCTAAAAAAGCCGCTGATTTCCGCGCGCAATCCGTTGCGTGCCTCGCGGGCATAATACATACGAAGTTCGTCGCTATCGACGACGACCAACTCCTTACGGGTCTTAAGGCTCTACTCGACGCTAAAAAACTGCGCGGTGGTGATGCCGTTACCGTTTTCGAAACATGGCGCTCTTTCGAGCGCGAGAAAAAGCTGCCGGAGGCGTTCGTAAAGGAGATGGCGGAGCTTACGTCTAAGGCGCAAAGCGTGTGGGCAGAGGCGCGTGAAAAGAACGATTTTAAAATGTTCTTGCCGTATTTGTCGCGTATTGTGAAGCTGAAGCGGCAAGAGGCGGAGCTCGTGGGCTACAAAAATTCCCCGTATGACGCCCTGCTCGATTCGTATGAGCCGGACATGACTACGGAAGACGCCTCGCGGGCACTCAACGATCTCAAGGATTTCCTCGTGCCGTTCGTCAAAAAGATCACGGCGTCGAAAAAGAAGATACATACGAAAGTTCTCAAAGGCGATTTTCCGCTTGAGACGCAGGGTGCGTTTAATGGATATATCGCTCATGAAATAGGGTTCGATTTTGAGGCGGGGCGCCTCGATGCGAGCACGCATCCGTTTTCTACGAGCTTTAGCCCGCATGATTGCCGTATAACGACGCGCTATAAGAAGGATGATGTGATGTATTCAATAGGCTCCACGGTGCACGAGGCGGGGCACGCCATGTACGAGCAGGGCTTACCTCACGCGCACTTCGGCACGCCGCTCTCCCAGAGCGTTTCTTTGGGTATCCACGAGTCGCAGTCGCGCATGTGGGAAAACGCGGTGGGGAAAAGCAGGGAATTCTGGAAGTATTTCTACCCGCGGCTCGCGAAAGCCTTCCCGAAGCCTTTTGCCGCTCTCCCTATAGAAGATTTTTATGCAGCAATAAACAAGGTCCAGCCGTCCCTTATACGTACCGAGGCAGACGAGGCGACATATAATCTGCATATCATTTTGCGGTTCGAAATCGAGCGCGAAATGATAGAGGGTAGTATCGAGCTGAAGGATTTGCCGAAGATCTGGAACGCCAAATTTAAGGAGTATTTTGGCATCACGCCGCCTACGGACGCGCAGGGAGTTTTGCAGGACGTGCATTGGTCGTGCGGCTATATTGGTTATTTCCCCACATATTCGCTTGGTAATCTCTACGCTGCGCAGTTCTACGCCGCGATGGAAAAGGAGATGCCGGACGTGAAGAAGAAAATTGCGAAAGGGGATTTCGCTCCGGTAAAGGCGTGGCTTAACAAGCATATCCACGCGCACGGCAAAACGTATTCAGCGGATGCCTTGGTGCGCAAAGTTACGGGCGAACCGCTCACGAGCGCATATTTCACGAGCTACCTTCAAAAGAAATACGGCGAGATATACGGTTTAAAGTAAATAAAAATACCGGCCGTATGGCCGGTATTTTTATTACTTTGCTTCTAGTTAGTTCGCCGCGAGCGCTTCGTCTATCATCGCGGAAACCGCTTCAATAGGCTGCGCGCCGTTTATGGGGTACTTCTTGCCGTTCGCTATCATGATGCTCCACGGGGTGCCGTTGCCGCCGGTTGCCGCGCCGTTTTCCTTGTCGGCGTTCACGCGTTCTGCCATCTCGCCGCTTTCGAGGCAGGTGTTGAATTTAGCCACGTCGAGGCCAAGATTTTTGGCGATCTTCGGTAGTTCAGATACGGCCAAGCCGTCGTTCGACGGAGTCGCAGCGTAGAGTGCGTCCGTGTAGCTCCAAAACATTGCTGGTCCACCGAGCTTAGCCGCGCATTCCATAGCTTCAGATTCCTTCTGCGCTTTTTGGTGTAGCTCAGGGATGGGGAAGTGGCGGTACGTCCACGCTACCTTGCCGTCGTACTTCTTCACGATCGCCTGCATGGTTTCGTGGAACCGCTTGCAGAAGGGGCATTCGGAGTCCGTGTATTCCACGATCATTACCGGCGCCGAGAGGGATCCGCGTACGTGGTCGTTTGCCGTAACTTCACGCATTGCTTCGAGGTCACCGGTCATTTCCGGCTCCTGCCCCACTTGCGCGGTGTTCGACCTTCCTACGCTCCATACGATAGCTACTGCGATTACGATGCCCGAAATAACGATTGCCGCGGGTACGGCAAAACTGTTTTTGTTATCCATATGCATTAGGGTACTGGTAGGCGTGCTATTCTGCAAGAATGGCTTTTTCTGACGAAGTGTTGCGTATTGTGCGAGCTATTCCCAAAGGGTCTGCCCTTACGTATAAAGCCGTCGCGGAACGCGCGGGCCACCCGCGCGCCTTTCGTGCCGTAGGCGCCGTAATGAAAGCTAACTACGACCCCTCAGTACCCTGCCACCGTGTAATCCGGTCTAACGGTAAGCCAGGTGAATATAACAGGGGAGCAGAAAAGAAGGTTGAATTGTTGCGCAGCGAGGGATACTCCATCGAAACAAAAAAGCGCCCGTAGGCGCAGTTCGCGGAGAATATGCGTTGCGGCAGGTTAGGCGGCTATGCACTCTTCGCTTTCGTTGGTTTCTTGCGGCGCCGTATCGAACGGCAACGTTTCCGGTTCCTGCGAATCTTCGCTTATGAGCGGAAACTCGCATAACTGACATTTCCTTCCGTCGCAGGCGTCGTTTCCACAATGTGGGCAGACCATCTTTAGCTCCCCTTAACGTTGTGCGGGTACCATCCTTGGCACAAACGGGCTATTTGCCAGTATAGCGTTTTCAGGGCCAAAAACCAAGATGGAAATCGTAATTGATTTTACTCCGGCTTCCGCCTATACTAGTAGGCAGAATCCGGAGTAGTTCAATGGTAGAACGCCTCGCTGT
>CAYTBX010000014.1:10801-12840 GCA_964436175.1 uncultured Candidatus Saccharibacteria bacterium | reverse complement strand
TATTGCATACGCTCCGCATTATCGCAGAGTGTTGCACTTACTTGTTGAACCTAGACTTTTACACCCGCTTAATATCCGCGCCTAATGCACGGAGACGGCCATCGATATCCGCGTAGCCGCGGTCGATTTCTTCCACGCCGCCCACGGTAGAGGTTCCCTTGGCTATTAACGCCGCGATAATCTGCACCACGCCCGCACGCAAATCGCGCGCAGTGGACTTACCACCCACAAGGGGCGTAGGGCCGGAGACTACCGCACTGTGCTCGCAGCCGCGCCCATTGAAACGGCACGTGACTTCGCCGAGGCACTTCGAGAACACCTTGATATTCGCGCCCATAGCATTCAAATCGCGGGCATACGCGAAACGGTCTTCGTAAATGGTTTCATGTACGACGGACACGCCCTTCGCTTGCGTGAGGAGCGCCACGAACGGCTGCTGCCAATCCGTCATGAAGCCCGGATGCGTATCCGTTTCGAGCTCGATGCCGGTAAGCGGCCGCTCGCGGAAGAAGGTAATCCCCTTATCCGCCACTTCGTATCCCCCGCCGATGCGACGGAAGGCGTTAAGGAACGTAAGCAAGTCTTCCTGCCGCGCGTCTTCCACGAAGATTTTTCCATCCGTTGCTGCCGCAAGGCACGCAAAGCTCGCGGCTTCCATACGGTCCGGTATCACCGAGTGCGTCGTGCCACGCAGGCGTTCCACACCCTCGATCTCTATCGTACGGTTCGCGCCTAAGCCGATAATGGCGCCCATTTTTTGGAGCATCTTTATAAGATCGATAATCTCCGGCTCAACGGCTGCGTTGCATATGAAGGTCTTACCCTTTGCGAGCACGGCCGCAAGGATAGTGTTTTCCGTAGCGCCCACGGACGGAAACGGGAATACGATCTTCGCCCCATGCAAACCGTTCGGCGCTTCCGCCTTATAACTTTTTTCCGTTGCCGTGATCTTTGCGCCCATGGCTTCGAGCGCGTCGAAGTGCAAACCTACGGGCCGCGGGCCGATTTTATCGCCCCCTAAGATGGGGACCTCGGCAAAACCCCCGCGCGCGAGGAGCGGTCCAAGCGTAAGGATGGGGATGCGGTTGCGGCGCGACAAGGAAAGCACCTCGCAACTCTTTATTGTCGGCGTGTGTATGGAAAGTTTCCCCTTAGAGCGCGAGAGCTTACTACCAATGCTCTCACAGAGCTCGGCGACGATATCCATTTCCCCGATTGCGGGGAAGTTGAGTAACGTAACGCGCTCGTCCGTAAGGAGCGAGGCGACCATCATTTTCGAGGCCGCATTTTTAGCGCCCGAAACCCGCACGCTGCCGACGAGCTTCTTACCCCCCTTTATGACGAATGATTCTCTTGATTCTTCCATAGAAAATGCGCGTAGCGCAGAATGACCGTCATGGTAGCACCGAGCATATCGAAAAACAAATCGCCCATGGTCTCCGCGACCCCCTCCTGCATAATAAGCCGCCGATCGGTTATGAACGTATCGAAAATGAATTCATGAAATTCCCACGCCACGCCCGCAAGCGCGGCGAAACCGAGGACTATAAGGGCTTCGTAAAACGCGCCGTTTGGCCTGACGGGACCGCGAACGAAAAAAACATATACTCCCAAGGCCGCCATCCACGCCCCGCACATAAAGTGCATGGGTATATCGAGCCATCGGTATTCCCAATACAACCGCGTAAAAAACAAAACGTAATGGAGCGCCACGATCCCGCACAAAGAAAAAGCAAGCCAAGCGGAGTACCGCTTGGCTTGCTTCTGCTCGCCACCTTTAATTACGAATGATTCTGCCATACAAAATACACTAAACGCCTAGGTTTACCTACCAATGCTCGCATAAGGGCTTGCCCGTTGCGAGCTTTGCCAGATAATCGGCGGAGCCGACTCATCTGGGAGCAAGAACCCCCTGATTCCTCGCACTTTAGTGCGAGGAGGTTCTTACCGCTTTGCCCATTGCGGAGCGCGGCGGGCTTTCTTTAAGCCGTACTTCTTGCGTTCGACGGCGCGCGGGTCGCGCTTCAAATAACCCGCTG
>CAYTBX010000014.1:0-10701 GCA_964436175.1 uncultured Candidatus Saccharibacteria bacterium | reverse complement strand
AAGCCGTACTTCTTGCGTTCGACGGCGCGCGGGTCGCGCTTCAAATAACCCGCTGCCTTAAGCATCTTCCTCCACGAGGGGTCGAGCCGTGCAAGGACGGTAGCGAGGCCGTGACGGACGGCTTCCGCCTGCCCTGTCATGCCGCCGCCTGCAACGTGCGCCGAAACACCCTTCTTGCCGACTGCAGCGACACCTCCAACCATCTTAAGCGGAGCTTCCACGCTCATGCAGTACCGCGGTGTCTTGAAATAGGCGACGTAATCCTTGCCGTTAACGAGGATACCGGATTCGTTGTCGATAAGGCGTACGCGAGCTATCGCCGTCTTCCTGCCGCCGCGCGCTTCGACGTACTTGTTCTTGGCTTTCGCCACTTTCGGCGCTTTTTCTTTTACTGTTTTAGTTACGGTTGCCATATTATTTTTCGATAGTCAGCTGGTTCAAACGGTCCTGCCGGATGAAGTTCTTGGGTAACATGTTGAATACTGCCTTACGTAAAACTTCCGTCGGCGACTTCTTGAACTCCTGCTCGTACGAGCTTTCGCGCAAGTGGCCCATGTAGCCGGTGTGGCGGTAGTAGATTTTCTTCGTTTCTTTGCCACCCGAGACGCCCATAAGGGACGCGTTCTTCACGAGGACGGTATCCGTAATAACCTTATTAGCCTGATAATCCGCGGAGTTTTTGCCCTGCAAAAGATGCGCGACTTCGCCGGCTATGCGGCCCAACATTTTATTCTTTGCGTCGAGTACGTGTTGCATAGTTTTATACAAATTCGATAAGCGCGGTAGCAGCGCCGTCGCGCTTACGGGTAAGCCCCTGCTTAATTATACGGGTGTAGCCGCCCATGCGCTCCTTGTAGCGCGGTGCGATTTCGTAAAAAAGCTTCGTGGCCGAATCCTTATGCGGCAAGCGGGAAATAAGGATGCGCAAATGCGCCACGTCCTGCTTCTTCGCCACCGTCACGAGCTTTTCTATCGCGATACGCACGGACTTCGCGCGCTCCACGGTAGTCGCCATGGATCCGTGGACGATAAGGTTATGCATCAATCCCTTCATGAAGGACCGCCTCTCGCCCGTTTTTCTGCTGAACTTACGCTTTACCATATATGTGAATTATTCCTTTTTAGCCTTCTTTGGCTTTTCTGCCTTAGCGGCCTTGATCTTCGGCTCCGCACGCTGCTCCACGAGCGCAATTTTCGAGTAATGCGACTCGAGAATAGTGCAGGCGGCGTTCAAAGCAAATGAGGGCGTAATGCTACCGTCGGTAACAATGCGGAGCTTCAAGCGGTTGTAGTCCGTGCGGTCGCCAACACGCATGTTTTCGACGACGAAGGTGACGAGCGTTACGGGAGTGAAAATCGCGTCGAGCGCGATAACGCCGATCGGGAGCTTTTCCGCGCGCGAGACTTCGACAGGCATATAACCTAAGCCACGTTCAACGGTAAGCTCCATGTCGAGGTCCGCAGTCTTTGCAGTTAAGCGGCCGAGATACGCATCCTTATTAACTACGTCTACCTGCGCGTTCGTCTCGATGTCGCCTGCCGTCACTTCCTTTTCACCTTTAACCTTCAAGGTTACCGTCTGCGGCTCGTCCGAGTGCAAGCGGAAGCGGACCTGCTTTAAATTAAGCGTGAGCTCAACAATATCCTCCGAAAGACCTTCGAGGGTCGAGAATTCGTGGTTAACGCCCTTAATCTTAATACGAGTAATAGCCGCGCCCGGAAGCGAAGAAATAAGCACGCGGCGAAGCGCGTTGCCCATGGTAAGGCCGTAGCCGGTATACAAACCCTCTATCTCGAAGGCTCCCTCAAAATCCGTCTCAGAGACGGTCTTTACGCTGACGGTTTCGTTAAGCGACGTTATGTTCATATTTTTTGTAGCGTTATGCCCAGCGTCGCATATTCCTTTCGACCGCCACCGCGGAACAAAGGCATATGCCTGCTGGGACTGGTTTACTTACTATAATAATCAACAATCAAGCTAATGTCAAAGGGTGCGGCGATATCCTTCGGGTCAGAAGAAATAGTCCCCGTAAGCTTTTCGGCGTCGCGGGCAATCCACACCACCGGAGCCTCGGCTGCTTTTACGAGGTTTTCCTTAAGGTCCTTCAAAAGCGCGTGATCCTTCGATTCGGGGCGGATAGAGAGAACTTCGCCCGCACGCATACGGTACGACGGGATCGTAACCTTCTTGCCGTTCACGCAGATATGGCCGTGGCCAACGAGCTGGCGGGCAACGGAGCGGGACGGAGCAAACCCGAGGCGGTATACGGCGTTGTCGATACGGCGTTCAAGAAGCGACATAAGGATTTCCGCAGTATTTCCCTTCTTATGCATAGCCTCGTGCACCACGCGGTGCATGGCGGATTCGCGCAGGCCGTAGGTAAGGCGCAGGCGCTGCTTTTCTTGCAGCTGCGTCTTCATTTCCGAAGGCTGGCGTTCGCGCTTTGCGCCGTGCATACCGGGGCGGCGCGGCTTCTTTACCATTGCGCACTTGCCAGACGAACAACGCTCCGGCTTAAGGTTAAGCCTTACTCCTAACGCGCGTTCCTTTTTTTCGCTTGTTACAAACATAATAGATATTAAATACGACGCGGCTTCGGCGCCTTCACGCCGTTATGAGGGATCGGCGTAACGTCCGTAATAGACACTACGTTGAACCCTTGGTTAATAAACGACCGGATAGCCGAGTCCCTGCCGCCGCCCGAACCGTTGACGAAAACCGAAAGTTCCGAGGGACCTGATTTCTTAAGCTTTTCCGTAAGCGTTGCGACGATCTTCGAGGCGGCAAACGGCGTTGCCTTCTTCGGGCCTGCGAAGCCGAGGGATCCGGCGGTAGACCACGCTACCAAGTTGCCGCGGTCGTCAGTTACGGAAACGATGGTGTTGTTATAGGTAGCCTTGATGTACGCGCGGCCCTTCTGGAGCTTCTTAGCGGAAGAGGAGGAAGCTTTCGCCACCGCGGTATCAACTACCTCAGCCGTCTTCAATGCCTCTGCGGGCGTTTCCGTTTTTACCTGTTTCTTTCCCATATATACTATTTCAGTTCTACCTTGCGCTTACCGCTGCCCGCCGTCTTACGGACGTTACCGCGCACCGTACGCGAATTCGTCTTCGTGCGCTGGCCGCGTACCGGCAACCGGCGCATGTGGCGCAACCCGCGGTACGAGTTCAACTCCTTCAACATCTGTATGTCCTGCTTTACGATCAAGCGGAGGTCACCTTCGATCTTGAAATTCTTTTCGATGAATTCCTTTATAAGGCCGACTTCCTGCTGGGTCAAGTCTTTCGTGCGCTTGTTCGGGTCGATCTTCGTGGATTTCAAAATAGCCTGCACGCGCGCGGGGCCGACGCCGTAAAAATATTCGAGGGATGCCTCGACACGCTTGCCGTCAGGAATAGTTATACCGAAAAGTCTCATATGATTAACCCTGCCGTTGCTTATGCTTCGGCGTAACGCAGATAATGTACACCTTGCCGCGCCTGCGCACGACCTTGCACTTATCGCACCTTTTTTTAACCGATGATTTTACTTGCATTATAGTCTTCTTGTTATGCGCCCGCGCGCATCGTCGTATTCCCCGATTTCGACAAGCACTTTGTCGCCCGGAAGAATCTTAATGTGGTGCAACCGCATCTTACCCGCGAGATACGCGAGAATCTCCTCTCCGCTCGGGAGCGCGACACGGAATGTGGTTGCCGGCAATGCCTCGATGACCTTGCCCTCTACGGTGCGCTCTTCGCTCATAATCAGCTCCCCGATAGTAGCACTACTCGACGGTTATCGCAAGTTTCTCGGGGGATGAGTTATTAGGCACGCGACTCACGTACATCGGCCATAAGGAAACTGAAGCACTGCCAATGCCCTTAACCTCGAAAAGCGCGGCTTTTAACTCGCTTTCGGATTTACCCATAACGAGCGTACGGACTTTTTCCAAATCGACGGGTAGCTCCGCCGTACCCTTAAAATCAACGGGTAGCGTCATCTTGCCGGCAGCGAAATCGACTTTCGGGACTTCATAGGCGACCTTCGTTGTCTTAAAGGACCAGTCGGAGCCGAAGTCCTCGTCCGCCTTCATCTTGCCCGCAAAATAGCCTATAAGGTCGCTCTCCTTGAAAACGAGCGCCTTCATCTCGCCTTCCGCGAATACCGAAAATTCGTTCTTCGCGTTCACCTGCGGGTTCACGTCCGTCTTCGTAAGCGTAAGGCTGGTAGCGCCTTCCGTAAGCACGTAGTCGGCGCCCGCTTTCGCGCGGAGCGCGGCAATAAGAGTACTCGAGAGAACTTCCGCGATCTTCGCCTTCGCGTTTTTCACATCGTCATCCGTGGGGTACGCCGCCTCGCCCGTAAATCCACCTGTCATCGCTTTCGTAATGTCGCCGTAAAAGCCCGCATACTTTGCCGTACCCTTAAACCCAGGGATAGAAAGGTGCTGAGTAGCCGGGATGTTGTACGAAGGGCCTGGCTTATCCGCCACGATCTCGGCTTCTATAGAAGAAGCGGTGATTTTGCCGCCGTCGATCTTTGCCCCCGGTATCGTTACGTTTTTTGCAAGGCGAACAATCTTGCCGTCCGCCGTCATGAAACGGGTGGTAGCGACTAATTGCTGCGGTTCGGAACTGTACGCGTTGTATACGGTAATAGTACCAACCGCTTTATTGCTGACTACTTTTTTACCAAGCGCAGGGAACGTCATCTGCGCGTTTTTCTTTTCGGTGAGTACCGAGCTCGGCACCGGCCCGTTCTTTTCTATGGCAAGGAAGTTATTAAATTCCCAATCCTTTTTTTGCGTAACGATGGTGATTGAGGCGCGCGGCAAAACAGCGAACGCTACCCAATACGAAGGGATGGCTATAGCAAGCACGATTACGGCGATGATCCACTTGCGGCGCGGCATACTAATACGCCGCGGCTTCCTCGTAAACTCGTCGTCTTCCTCGTCGTCCGCAACCTCAATCTTATGGCGGTATACCGGCTTGGGCTTGGGCTTCGGGACGCCGGGACGGATTTTGTTCACGACCGCAGTCGCATACACCGGCTCTTCTACGGCAATACTTCCATCTTCTTCGCCCTCCTCATCCACTTCTTCTTCGCTCTCCTCGGCGGACTCTTCGGCCTGCCATGCAGGGGCGCTATCATTATCAAAAAACGGATTCACTGCATGGATACCGGCTTTCGTTGCGCCCGCAAGCACCGCGTCGTCCACGGACTCGATTTTAATTTCCTTCCCCATAGCAGTCGCCACCTTCGCCAGCTTCTTCCATACGCCGTCGTCTTCAAGTAAAACGGATGCTTTGGGGATTACGAACGTTAAGTGCGCCGCGTCTTCCGCAGCAACATAGCCCATCACGTCCTTCGCGACATCGTCTTTAGCTAAAATGATTTTTTGGGATTTCGTCATTACGAATAACTATAGCACAAGGTACTATCTCGCGCGGCTATCGGAAAAATTTAATACAGGCTCAGGTGCATCAGGCACGTCTCCTGAGAAAGGGTTCCGCGGACGAGGAACGACAACGGACGCATTCGGAAATAAGGCCTGTATGATACCCCTAGCTGTCGCGGATCCTTCTCCTATCGAATCAGCTTCTTCGGGGGTAAGCCGGACAATTTTCGGCTTAGAGGTGCAGTCGCCGCCAACGCACGTAATCACTTCAATATTTACGACACGAGGATTTGAATTCGGACTTATACGGACCACCGTTGTCGTTGGCAGAACAGCAGGCTCGTTCGGCTTCACCGTAGCGGCCGGCTTATCCTTGGGTGAAACTGGCGTGTAATTGGGAGCAGGATTAGAGAATGTCGGCTTCGGCGAAGGCTTCACTGGCGACTTGGGCTTAGGATTCACAACGATATCGTACCCCACGTCGACAACATTCCCACTTACGGGATTATAATAACCCGTTAATTTTATAAGGCCCTGTTTATACGCATCCTCCATAAGCATGGTTACGGGCTTCCCCGTCTTCGGGTCCGTTACCGTAACTTTCGTGCCTGGTTGTAAAACCCCGTCGAACGACCGCACTATATAAGAATTACCCACCGGCTCCATATATGAACCTTGTAATGCATATTTGCCGTCCGTCGGCAGGTCAGGAATCAATACCTCGAATTTCTGAAGATCCTTAACCGCAACAGGATAAGAAATCGGAACATTCTTAACTAGATTATTCTTCGTCCTCTCCTTTTCGGTTAATGTTTCGGAATCCCACTTATATAAACCTTCATTACCCGATCTCCAATTAGGCAAACCGGTCGGATATGCCACATACGTACCGTCAGCCCTTTTTACATATGCCGGACCCTTAGGTGCCGCCTGGGCAAAAGAAATAACGGGGAGGAAGATTGCTATTGCTAAAACCAACGCATATTTTTTATACATAAGTATTTTTTAAATCATACCATTACCGCGGGCAATCGATCTTCTTCTTATCCACATAATAATACGGAATCTTCGGCGGCTTGGCACGGCATAACGATTCGAGCATCGAACGCATAACTTCCGTATTATCGGCTAAAATCAATCCGTCTTCGCCAGCCGAGGTAATGCCAATAGCCTGACCGTCATCGGCAGTAATAGGGCCTCCCGAGTAGCCTTTTACTACATCACCCTCGATCTTGCACGGCTGAGCGTTACCCGAGCTAATCATAGAACACTTGGGGCTTTGGGTCTGAACACGGCCAGGAGAAGTATACGGAAAGCCCGTAGGCGTAACATGCTCGCCGGACGCTATGAAGCTCTTGATCGAAATAACCGCTTTCGGGCACGCAGCAACGTCGAATGCGATCACTGCACTGTCCCGCATAAGAGGATCATTCTGATTACGAACCTCGAAATCTTTCCCCATCTCCGCCAAAACCCTATACCCGTAACTAAGAACTCCCTTTTTCTCCGCGTTCCGTGCATTCACGTTATACGCCCCGCCGGTATCTATGAAATTGTCTTCGGGGCGGTGAAGGACATGAGTAGCAGTCAGCCCGTATGCCGTAAAAGAGCCTCTTCCATTAGGAGCGCAAGCGAAAACGAAGGTGGTCCCGTAACGCAGGTTACCAGGATCAAGTGGGTGCATGTCGGGCCGTACGACGCGCAAAGCCGCCTCTTTCGCCTCCGCGCTGTTATTTGCGGGAGGGATAGTATTTTTCATAATCGCATTCGCCCGCTCAGCCGCCCGCCGCACAAGAAGGGCGTTTATCTGCGTCTCAAGTTCCATTATCTGCCGGATCTGCTCGGGGGATGCGGGGGCGGACGGATTGGTTTGGGCGAAAATAAGAGCGGGAAAAGAAAAAATTGCAAACAATAATACGAATATCCTGAAGATAGCTGCTAGAGAAATACCCCTCATCTGGAATTTGCAGGAGGCGGTCCCGCCTCAATGACTCGCTTTTTAACAAAATCAAGAAACTCCGCCTCAATCTTCTCAGTTGAAACACCTGCAAATCCGAACTGCGCGGCGTATTCCTGCATCGCGCCCTGAAGCCCCTTGGTTTGAGCGCTCAACGAAAAGCCGAGGATCATATTACGGTATGCGTTCTCCTGCCGCTCCGGACCGAGACGCGTACGCAAACGCTCCCGCAGGAAATCAGACAAACCCGCTCCCTCCGCATAGAGCATCTGCGACGTTGTGGGATCGCGCGGATACTCCGTCAAAGAAACAAGACGCTCGATATGGAACATCCCGACCCGCGACGATGCGAGATCTCGATAATGCTTCATAACGTCTTGCGCCCGTTCGCCGACAAGGGTCGCAAGACCTTCATCAGCCCAGCGCGGTATCACGCAACCAGTCTCGTTCACCATACAAACATGCTCAACCTCATGAGACGCGGTATTCAAGAGCTCCGTCTCGTCAGGGCCCTCGATCGTCATGCGGTAGTCGGGATTATTAGGCGAAAGCTTCCCGCCCGGCATGAGATAATTATATTCTGTCAGGCCCGGCGCTTGATCTTTTACGGAGTACCATACGCGTATAGTCTGCACTCGCTGCGCCGCATCGGGCACCGTCGCGAGGCGCCGCGCCATAAGCGCACGTAACCGATCCTCAAATCCCGCATTCTGCGCAGAAGAGGTTATAATCTGAACCCTACCCTTCATCTGCTCGACAAGGGCCTCACGCGCCCTCGCAGCCCCAACATTCGCCTGCTCCGCCGCCCGGCGCGCGAGCAAGGCTCCGATACGCATCTCAAGCTCCGTAAGCTGCTGGATCTGAGCCGCAGTCGCGGGAGCGGACGGATCGGCCTGAGCGAATACACCTAGGGGAGTAAACCCAAATATACATGCTAAAAAAACCGAGAAGGCCATCACTATCCGATATGTCCGCGATGAGCCAGTAAACATCTTAAAAAGCGATATTAAACGTCCTATCGAACCAGGTTTCTCCGTACATCGTACGGATTATCTGAGCTTGGGGACTATGGGTAAATTGCTCAAGTAAAGTGCGTGTTTTCTCACCGCGCTCTATAACGCCTTTAAAATCCCTATACGCGCCCATCTTATCACGCGCCATAAGAGCTTCGCGCATAACGGCAATGGAATCCTCTATCTGTAACTTCAACGAAAGACGGAATTCGGGACTCGCGAAAGCAACCGGATTGGTGCGTTTTATATATTCCGCAACCGAACCGCTCATGGCAGTAAAGAATGCGGAGTCTTCCAATGCATCATCCAAATTATGGCGAAGCACAACCGCATTGCCGCGCTTCACTTCCTCCGCGATATACTTCCGCGCACCGATATTATGGGCGCCCCATTCGTCGCGCAGATACGAAAGATTGAATTGGTTCTTGTTCGGCGCATCGGTTACATACCGCTCATATTGCGAACATGCACGCAGGGATCCAGGAACGCAACCGGAACCAGCTAAACCCTGGATAGAGGTGTTCACGGGATCATCCACCCAAATAACCTCAGGATTACCGTCTTTCCACCCCACCTGGATACAGCTACCTTTGCGTCCTTGCGCGTATTCCGGCATCTGCCGGCACATGGCATTGATATAATGTGAAGCCTCATGAGCGCCGTTAGGAGAACGAAGCGCCATCTCCTTATGAGCAGCCTGACAATTATCATAAGCGGCCGATGACGCAGGATACTGCGAACAATCCCACGGTATTACGAAACGCTTAGCTTGCGCGGAAGCGACGTCGACCGCTGACTCGCTCTGAGCCGCCCGCCGCGCAATAAGGCTATTTATCTGCGTCTCAAGTTCCATTATCTGCCGGAGCTGTTCCGCGGTCGCGGGAGCAGACGGGTCGGCTTGGGCAAAAACCGCCAGTGGAACAAAGAACGCGACTAAAAGAAAGTAACGCACCGTATTAACGGCTGCCGGATGCTGCACCGGCCTTTGCCTTCTCTGCGTCATCTCTCTCGATCCGTTCGAGCATTTTCCTAAGGATATCGATCTTCTTCTCCGCTTCCCCGAACGTTATGGTTTCCGGAGCCTTTTTGGGAGGCGGGTCGAACATCGGGTCGTCATCAACCGCAGAGATATCCCTCGGATTAGGAACCTTCTTAGGGTCAATAACAGCGGGGGTATCCTTCGGCGAAAGCGGCTTGAAATTTACCACAGCTCCGGTCTTAGGATCGTAATTAACCCCAAAAACTATCTCGCCTCTAAGATACTTCTGATATATCTCCGCGGTAGACCGTACCGTGCCCATGTGGTCTTTAATCGTAGGCGGTAGAGCACCCGCGTCGAAACGACTTGCAAGATAGTACATATCTCCCTTCGCGGTGGCCTGCCTGATCATGTTCGCCGGCTGCAGCCCGGACGGAATAATTACGCCGTTAGCCGCATCGACATCCTTGATGCGCTGATTTATGACGGCCTCGGTAGAAGGACGCCCGGAAGAAGCGCCGGCGATCCCCGGAATAGGTATCGAAGGAAAGCCATCAGGTCCGCGCGGAGGATCACGAAGATCGAAATAATCACTGAGTTCTATACCGCGCGCTTTATACCATTGCTCCATGTCGTAGCAGGGCTTGCAACCGGTATTAGTGTCCGGGTTCCAGCTATTAGGGTCGGTATATAAAACGGGCTTATTACCTACAACGGGCTGGCGAGGATATTGCACGGCCGCACCCTGCCGCTGCTGGCCAGGAGCAATGGAGGTGCGGGATGCGCCAGGGTTTGGCACGACGGTGGTAGTGCCGCGCGGGTAGTACCCTCTTTGCCCGGAAGGAACGCCTGGCATCCCGCCACCCCATGCAGGCGTCCCCGGCTTATGATTCTGCAATTGCTGGTCAATAATCCCCAGGCCGTTTTGCGCAAAAACGGCGAAAGGAACGAATCCGACCAAACACCACACGATTAGAATATATGATTTCATATTATTTCTTCTGCGACATGGTGTATTTAGCCATTGCATCTGCCTTCGCGCTATCCTTCGCCTCCTCAGGTGTATTACCAGTACCCATTCCAGAAACGCACGCTATCTCCAAGCCGGTCTTGGGGTCGATAGGGCAATAGGAGATCGTAGCGCGATACCCCAACTCCGCCCCGGACTCCTTATCCATAACAGGCCTCACATTAAGCTCCTTGAAGCCGGCTTTCGCCTCCGCTTCCGCAAGAACGGCCTTTCCTTTCACCGGCGGTGCTGGAGGTTCGTAAGTGGTTGGCGCAGGTTTTGGACTACTTATTACGGAATTGGCGCGTGGCGTATTTACCATATCGAATCCTCCGGGTAAATCCTCCCCCTCCCTAGCC
>CAYTBX010000013.1:0-15465 GCA_964436175.1 uncultured Candidatus Saccharibacteria bacterium | reverse complement strand
TCTACCCCCCGATGCCCTAATAGGGGACTCGATGGCGTACGAAGAAGCCCGCAGTTACGCGGGTTTTTTCGTAGTAGGATATTTGACAAAAATATATAATTAGAGTATTATATACACCGTGTAGTACATTGATTTTAACTCATTACAGAAAGGGGTCGAATCATGCCGGATCAACAACCGATCCCGAATGTCGACAGATTGGCAGAGACGATTGACGTGCCGGATTTAGAATTGGTGTTAGTGGACGATGACGGCGCGGATCTGGATGAAACCCAGTTATTAGACCAGTCGCCTTCATTGCCTGAAAATGTTCGCGAGGAAGTCGTTTGGGTTTCCGAGCAGTCGGAAAAGACCGTTATCGTGCCCATGCAGGAGAGCGATGAAAAAAATGCCAGTGCGGCAAGTTCGGAAGTCGCGGGCTATCTACGGGATCTGCAGATTATCGAGCTCCAGCGCAAGTGGGTTGATATTGAGCTTGATCCGGCGACCGAGCGGGATACGTCGGGTCGGCCGAAATTCAAGAAAGGGGATTTTGGCGGGCTCGATGTGGGTCGGCAAAAAAGCCTACTTGGCTTATTCGGCCAGATTTTCAGGATGAAGGAAATGCCTGCGTATGCCGTGGATCTTATCTTAGGGGATCCTGATTTCGGGCGTGCTGTCTGTGAGTTCCTTGCGAGACAGATGGATGCGTTTCGTTGCATATCGCGACCGTACGTGTTTCCGGATTACAGTTTGGAGCCCATTCAGCTGCTCCGGCAAAGCGGCTGCACGTTGAATATCCAGCATTCTGTGCTGAGGGATATGCCTCGTGCCCATTTCGTGCCGAAGCCGGATGCGCGAATTCTTTTTTTTCAGATGGCGCGCAATGCGAGCCCGTTGGAAGTCGAAGAGCGTTATGGAAAGCTCGGTCTGCGACCCTTGGATTTTTGGGAGCTGTGCGCGTTCAATCTCAAATATCCGAACTTCCTCGTCTCCCAGCCTAATGCAACGCACTGGGTTGTGGGCGGAGATTGGCGTTTCGCGGCGTTCTATACCCATGACGGGGACGTGATACGGCGCATGGCGCTGAAGCGTCCTAAGCTCGTCGAAGGCTTTATCCGAGGATGGTATTTCGCCGGCGTGCCTATCGAGGCGTAGCTCTTTTCGTTCAGCCCCACACCGATTTCGTCGGTGCGGGGCTTTTTCTTATCCTTTTTCGGGGGATATGCTATTTTAATAATTCTATGACCTACGCGTTATTCGTTCTCGGCTTCGCTTTGCTTATCAAGGGCGCAGATTTGCTCGTCGAAGGCTCTTCTTCGCTTGGGCGCAGACTTGGTATTTCCAACCTCGTTATAGGTCTTACCGTTGTGGCGTTCGGCACGAGCGCCCCGGAGCTATTCGTCAATTTATTCGCGGCCGTAAACGGCACGACGGATATCGCTATCGGCAATATCGTCGGCAGTAATATCGTCAATATTCTTTTCATATTAGGGGTATGTGCCGTCATACGCCCGCTTGCGGTTAAGAGCGGTACGGTGTGGAAGGAAATCCCTATGAGTCTACTTGCCGCCGCGCTCGTACTTTTAATGGCTAACGACCGTATCATGGATGGTGCTGGTGCAGACGCCCTTACGCGCATTGACGGCTTTGTGCTCGAGGCATTCTTCGTTATATTTCTCTATTACACGTTCGGCATCGCAAAGGCAGAAGGCGGTGCGGAAGATATGGCACAGAGGTCGCGTTCATTGCCCGCCTCAATCGGCATGGTATTACTCGGCCTTGCGGGGCTTGTTGTCGGCGGGCAATGGATAGTGAACGGCGCAACCGCTATTGCCCTCGCCTTCGGCCTAAGTGAAGCGTTGATAGGGCTTACTATCGTCGCTATTGGCACGTCGTTACCAGAGCTTGCCACGTCTACTGTCGCCGCCTATAAAGGCAACGCGGACATAGCAATAGGTAACGTCGTCGGTTCTAATATTTTCAATATATTTTTCATTTTGGGCTTGAGCGCTATAATCCGCCCATTGCCTTTTGCGGGAGGGCTTAATTTCGATTTGTGGGTGTGCGTGGGGGCGAGTGCCCTACTCTTCGTTTGGATGTTTTTGGGTAAGCGTCATCTACTTGAGCGCTGGCAAGGCTTCGCATTCATGGCATCGTACGTTTTGTACGTCGCGGTTATCGTCGTGCGGGGGTAGGAGCCCGTAATTATTGGCGCTTCGCAGCGTCTTTTGTATAGTTAGGGCGGGAAAATAAAAAAATATGAAAACGAAAAGCAACAAGAAGGTAGTTAATGCGGTGCGGAAATTTGTGGTGGGCGCGGCGGTAGGGGTAAAGAAGCTTGAAAAGAAGGGCGCTACGCTCGTGAAGAAAGCCGAGAGCGCGTGGGATTCCACGAAGCCGCGGCGGGATACGATCTCTGCAAAGGCAAGTGATTTTGTAAAGAGTGCTCGGCAAGTGAAAGACGATATTGTAAAAGGCGTACAACAGGGCATCAAGGAAGCGAAGAAGAAATAACTTGATGGAGTAAGGATTCTGACGTATTCTCACGGAGGCGGCTTGAGAACTCAATATCTAGAAAGGAGGTATTGTGAAAGCTCTGACGGAAATTCGTATCGGCTTATGCGGCTGCATGGATTTGTATAATGGTGCACTGGAAGGTCGGCAATTCCGTTTTAGTCGTGCGCAGTTCGTTTTGCGCGAGGTGCGATTGCCGGATGAAGTCTTCCATACAAGAGCCTTGAAAGCGGCTCGATGTCATTTCTTTATCGATTACGGAAGTGACCACCCCCTCGACACGTACGTATTGCTCAGTCGGGAAGATCTCGTAGTAAGCCCTTCGGGTAGGAGCGAACGGCTTGTGAGTAGGTCGTGGAGCGCTATGGCGTGGGACGATGAGGTTTGGCAGGACAACCAATGGGTATCTTTTGGTAAGTCGCTTTCCGCGCGAGGCATGCTGCGGTTAATCCGTCAGCGTATCTTCTTAATGGATTCCGCCGAACGTTCGGCGTGGTTACAAAGAATGTCTCTACGAGGACAAACGGCCGTCGATTGACGGCCGTTTTTTTGTTATGTCCCGAGTAGGGTGCAGCCGCAGGCGCATGAGTCGTCCGCTTCTTCGTGGATATGCCCGCAGTGACGGCATTGCATGTCGTCATGGTGTTTTGGGTCCGCCTCTTCTGGCCGTTCGCCGTTTATCTTATGCGCGGAAAATAAGGAGTGGAGAGATACTGCAAGAGTTTTAATCCACGGAATCATGCCATAAGCCTACTCCACCTCCTTTTATTTTTTAAGTCCCCATGCGTTCGCGTGCGGCAGGCGTTCTTTACGTGAGAGGAAGAATTGCGAAAAGCCGAATACGCATAATATGATAGCCGCGGCAAAGCGGAATTCTACCCACGCCTCTGCAGACGTAAAGCGCAAAAAATATTCGTTAAGTAGTGCCGTAAGCGCAAAAAAAGCGGCCCAGCGCAACGAGAGTATGCGCCACCCGCGCTCGCTCATAAGGAAGGTGGTGCCGAAGAGGGGCTTGAGTAATGCGCGGTCGAACGCGAGGCCAATAAAGAGCGCGAGGGCGAAGATGGCGTTATAGAGGGTGTATTCTAACTGTATCCAGTACGGGTCTTTTTGCGTTAAGGTCGCGATACCGAAGAGTAATACGAAGAGCGAGGAGAGAAGCGAAAACCACGGTATGCGCCGTTCGCGAATAAGCGCGGTTAAAAGTGCGAGAATGGTCGCGAGGGTAAGGGCGCCGGTTGCCGTAAAAAAGTTAGATTCTTCAGCTACGACGAAAAAAACGACCACAGGGCCGAATTCTATGCTGATCGATATGAGAAAGCGGATGATTACCTTCATCTCCCGATTATATAGTAGTATGAAGTACTTATGAATGACGTATACGCGCAGTCGGTGGAGTTGCATCGTAAAAATAGGGGGAAGCTCGCCACGGTAAGCAAGGTGCCGCTCGAAAACCGCGCGGATTTATCCGTAGCGTACACGCCAGGGGTCGCAGAGGTATGCCGCTTAATAGCGAAGGATACAACTGCGTCCTTTACGCATACGCTCCGTGGTAATTGTGTTGCCGTGGTGACGGATGGTAGCGCTATATTAGGGCTGGGTAATTTAGGGCCCGAGGCTGCCATGCCGGTAATGGAGGGTAAAGCAGTTCTTTTTAAGGCATTTGCGGATATCGACGCCTTCCCTATTTGTTTGGCTACGCAGAATGTGGAAGAGATTATAAAAACGGTAAAGAATATCGCGCCGTCCTTTGGTGGTATTAATTTAGAAGATATTGGGGCACCCCGGTGCTTCGAGATAGAAGACCGTTTGCGCGCGGAACTCGATATTCCCGTCATGCATGACGATCAGCACGGTACGGCGACGGTGGTTTTAGCGGCACTTATTAACGCCTTAAAAGTGCGCGGGTCGGGTAAGGCCAGCGTGCGCGTGGTCGTAAGCGGCTCGGGCGCTGCGGGTACTGCAGTCGCGAAGATGCTTATAGAATACGGCTGTGGGGACGTCATCGTGTGCGATAGCGTAGGTGCTTTACATGAAGGCAGAATGGATTTGACCGTATCAAAAAAGGAATTAGCGGGCATCACCAATAAGAAGGGAATTACCGGCAGCCTTGCGGACGTTATGAAGGGAGCGGACGTGTTTGTTGGTGTGAGCGCTCCGAATATCGTAAATGGGGATATGGTAAAAAGCATGGCTGAACGCCCGATAGTCTTCGGCCTTGCAAACCCCGTTCCAGAAATCATGCCGGATGAGGCTAAAAAAGCGGGTGCGTTTGTTGTCGCCACCGGCCGGAGCGATTTTCCCAACCAGATAAATAACGTATTGGCGTTCCCAGGGATCTTCCGCGGCGCGCTCGATAATAAAGTGCGTAAAATTACAGACGGGATGCTTGTGAAGGCCGCAATAGCCCTCGCCGCACTCGTGACAGTGCCGTCGCAAGAGAGGATTTTACCGGATCCGTTCGATAAAGCCGTAGTTCCCGCAGTCGCGAACGCGATACGGGATTAAGCTTGTTTTATTGCTTTTTTAGTGAATATGACGTAGTATAGCGTGACGTTCGCGCGCGCCGCGATTTTCGCTTTTTGGCATTTGAATACGTTAGGAGTGATTTCATGAAACGGGACCATATGGGAGTGGCTGCTTTTACGAGCGGCCTTTCGATGGAGAATCTTGAGTTCAGTGTCGACGAGAGCGATCTGCTGAAGCCGACTTGCAGTCTCGCTGCGCTCGAATGGCTCGATTATTTGCGACGGCTCGTTGCCGTTGGGTCGAAGCATGTGCAATTCCTCGCGCCCGAGAGCGTGAAGGATGCCGAAGCTTTGGGGCGGATCGCCAAGTACGTAGGAGTCGTGGAGGCGAGCATGCTGTACTGCACGTTCCATCCCGTTTGTCCGTGCGCTGATGCCGAGGCAGCATTCGCCGCTTTCACGAAGTATTTCGAAATCATGAAGGCTCTCCTCGCTCCGTTTTCGGGTACGAAATATCTCTTCAGTCCGAGCATTGGGCGCGGCCTGATGGATCCGGACAAGGGGCTTGCGGGAGAAGATGATTCGGTAAAGCAGGTCGCCTTTTTGCGGCGAGTGCTTGAGTATCTGAAGCAAGAAAAGCGCGGCGAGGGGTGTATTGTCTGCTTCGAGCCGCTGAATCGCTTCGAGAGTCGGGGGCCGAATACGGTCGGCGATACGGTCGCGCTCATCAAAGAGGCGCATGCGGAGAATTCCGTAATGGTGGGGGCGGATAGCTTTCATCAACTGGTGACGGAAACGGAGTCGGTGTACGACACGTGGACTGAATTCGCTCCGCATATCGGGCTGATTCATGTTTCGTCGCGTGACAGGCAATATCTGTATGGCGATGCCCTGTATTTTGCCTCCTTATTCCATGCCGTTGCGCGCAACTCCGTGTTCGATAAGATCCCATTGGTTGTCGAGGCGTTTTGCCAAGACACCGATAAGGCGTTCTTGCCTGTCTTGGCGATTCATGGAGTCTCCGCGTGCGATGCTGCCGAAATGGCAGCAAGTAATCTCGGTTGCCTTCGTTCGTGGATTCAGGGCTGAGTACAAATGCGTTTTGGATCCTCTTTTCAAAGCCGCCACGAACGGGAGTTCGCGGCGGTTTTTTCTTGCAAAAATAATTCGCTCTGTCGTATTATTTCGATATGAAAAAACTTTGGTATGTAGTTATCGTAGTTGCGGTAATTTATTTGGGTTGGGAATTCTTTAGGCCACGGCCGGGCGAAATGCAGTCGCAAACAAGCACGGCGAGCGTTATAGATGCCATAGGAGGCGCCGGCGCGCCGCAGGCGCAGCCCGCAGGGGAGTCGGTTCCGGGGGCTGTTACGTATTCCGCTACGGGTTTTGCGCCGGCAAATATCGCGGTGAAGGCCGGCACCGCCGTCATGTGGACGAATTTGAGTGGGGAGGGTATGTGGATTACGGCCGATCCGGAAACGGGGTACGACGGCACGGCACGCACGGCGCATTGCGCGGATGGCGCGCCGGCATCGTTCGACCAGTGCCTCGCCTCGGCCGCCGGCAGCCAGTGGTCGTTTACCTTTAATAAGGCAGGGACGTGGAAATACCGCAATAGTGTTAATAAAGCGTTCGGCGGAACCGTTACCGTTACGGAATAGTGAATAAAAAAATCCCGCCATACGGCGGGATTTTTTTATTGGAATAGTTTTACGAATTCGCCGTAGCCTTCTTTTTCTAGGTCTGCTTTAGGAATAAAGCGCAGCGCGGCGGAGTTCATGCAGTAGCGTTTGCCGCCGCGGTCCGCGGGGCCGTCGTCGAACTTATGGCCCAAGTGCGAATCCGCCCATTTACTCCGTATCTCCGTACGGGGGTAGAGGAGGTAGTAGTCAGTTTTTTCAATAATGTTTTCAGTTAGGGGCTTCACGAAGCTCGGCCAGCCAGTGCCGGAGTCGAATTTATCTTTCGAGGAAAATAACGGTTCGCCGGAGACTATGTCCACGTAGATGCCATCGCGATATTCTTTATCATATTCGTTTTTAAACGGCGGCTCAGTGCCTTCTTTTTGCGTTACGGTGTATTGGATTTCCGTAAGCAGTGCTTTTAGTTCCGCGTCCGTCGGCTTCACGAAGCTCGGTCCATAAAATCCTTTCATGTCCCTAGTGTTTCGTAATGCTTCGTACTTTGCAACCGCCTCGGCCGTAAAATTCTTTTCTAAAAATGCGTCGCGTCCGCTTGCGGATCGGTAGTAAGTATAGCGCAGGGGATTTTTCTTGTAGTAATCCTGATGGTAGTCTTCGGCTTCGTAAAACGCACCGGCGGGTATTATTTCCGTTACGATAGGTTTAGTGAATATACCGCTTGCGCTAAGTAGCGCTTTTGATTTTTCTGCTTTCATGCGTTCCGTTTCAGTGCGGTAAAAAATGCCGCTGCGGTACGACGACCCCTGGTCGACGAACTGGCCGTTTTGGTCCGTGGGGTCAATATGCCGCCAAAAGTAGTCAAGCAACGCGTCGTACGATACGCGCGAAGGGTCGTAGTGTACTAGAACGGCCTCGCGGTGGCCGGTATCTTCTCCGGATACTTGTTTATATGAAGGGTTTGGGACTGTGCCGCCGGTATAGCCGGAAACGGCATAGAGAACGCCGTCTAGTTTTTCAAAATCGCTTTCAGTGCACCAAAAACATCCGCCGGCGAATGTCGCTACAGCCTCTTTCGGTAGGGCTTGAGGCAATTCTTCTATTATTGCTATTTCTGGGGCGAGTTCCGTGGGGTGCGAGCGCATTGCATTGAATGCCGAATATCCCCACCCACCTGCCGCTATAACGGCCAGTCCTACGACTACTTTTATCTTTACTCCCATATATTCAATAGAATGCCCGCGTATTCAACGACCACGTAGAGGAAAAAGAGATAGCCGAGAACACCCGCAATCAGGGCAAGCGCAACGGTATTTATAATTTCGTTTTTTCGGCGTACGGCTTCGTCTATGGTGCAAATGCCCTTTTGCCTACGGAAGTAGCTTACGAGGCTTATGGCGAGTAGTACGAGCCCAAGGCCGCGGAAGTACCACTTATAGGTGCCGTAGAGTGTGGTCGCTAAAGACGCTGCAAACGATGCGGAAGCAAGCCCAAGGGTTACGAGTATAACGGGCGTAAGGCAGCAGAGCGACGCAATAACGACGGGAATCCCCGAAATTCTCAATAATTCTTTTATGGTGTTCATAGGGGTAATAGTAGTAATTTTCAATTTATTTAGCTACTCTATGGGTATATGAAGGCTCCGTGGGGCAGAATGTGGAAGCTTATCTCAACGCGCAGGTTTTGGGTGAAGCTTATTTGGGCAAAAGGGCGGTTAAGCCTGCAATCACATGCTAATCGCACGGAATATCACTTCGGTTTTTATAAAGTACTGCCAAACGAAAAGCATCGGTTGCAACACGGATTATTTTTAGAAATTGCGACGGGGAATCCTCGCGAGGATGATATAGTCCGTTACGAAGACGACTACGGTAGAAAATAAATACTATGAAACCGAAGACAATCATAATTCTCGCATTACTTTTAGTTATTATTGTGGGATTTATCGCGTGGGCGGCTGTGCAGCAGAGAGCTCCATCGAAGCTTGATGGCTTTGCGCAGTGCTTAAAGGATAAAGGTGCTGTATTTTACGGTGCCTTTTGGTGCCCGCATTGTCAGGATCAAAAAAAGCTCTTCGGTACGGCTAAGCGCCTTTTGCCCTATGTGGAATGTTCAACGCCTAGCGGTAATGGCCAGCAACAGATATGCGTGGATAAAAAAATAGAAGGGTATCCGTTGTGGGAATTTGCGGACGGCACGCGCGAAAGCGGCTTAATGAGCCTTGAAAAACTTGCCGAAAAGACCGGCTGCGTTTTAGGAGTGGAAAATAGTCTATGACGCCCGCCGTCGAATTCTTAACACAATCGCTTTCGGCGTTTACGATCGTTGCGGAAATCCTTATCGCTATAATCGCCGTTTCAGTCGTTTTTCGTAAAAAGGGGGAGTGGGTATTGCATCGCTTCTTACGCATCCATGCCCCCGCCTGCGCTTTTTTTATATCCCTCTTTGCTGTGCTCGCGAGCCTTTTCTATTCCGAAGTCGCGGGCTTTATGCCGTGCTCCTTGTGCTTAGTTCAGCGAATCTTTATGTTTCCGTTGCCGTTTATTTTGCTCTATGCATGGCGTAAGGGTAGCCGGCGTACCGAAGGCATAGCCATACTTGCCGCCCTCGTCGGCTCCGCAGTCGCGGCATATAACTGGTTTATCCAAGTGGGTGGTAATGCCTTTATTCCATGCCCGACGAACGGCGAGTCGTGCGCCAAAATATTCTTTATCATGTTCGGCTACGTCACGATCCCCGTAATGTCACTCACTGCGTTCGCGCTTATAGTTGCGACGCTTGCCGCGGGCGCAATCCACAGGCGCGCATAGCGCTTCCTCTGGTATACTTTTTGCATGGTCATCCACGGGAACGCCCCGACCCCTAAAACTTTTTTCGCGCGCGTCCACTTCGCGCTTATTCCTGTCGTTTTAGTACTTCTGCTTTTAGTCGCGCTTCGCGCTGTTTCGCTCTTTCCGTTCGAGTCCGGCGCCTCCTTACCCGCTTCATATATTGCTGGCGCGTTTTTCGCTACTCTTACGCGCCTTTTTAGTGCGTATGTTTTAGCACTTCTCGCCGCTATACCGCTCGTCGCTTTGTCGCGCCGCGGCCCTATTGCCGAAAAAATCTTTTTGCCCTTTTTCGACGTGATGCAGTCTATCCCTGTGCTCGCGTTCTTTCCCCTTATTGCGGGAATATTCTTGCAGTTCGGTTTTACGGATGCCGCGGCGGTGTTCGTTATATTTCTTGCCATGCTGTGGAACATCGTCTTCAGCCTCGTTGCGGGGCTTAAGGCGATTCCGCGCGATATTTCGTGGGCGGCGCACGTCTTTAGGGTTACGGGCTTCGCCTACGCGCGGCGCGTGCTCATGCCTGCCGTTACGCCTTCGCTTGTTACGGGGTCGCTCCTCGCATGGGCGCAAGGGTGGAATATTATCATCGTCGCGGAAGTGCTTCATACGTATATTCCGTACGGCACGGGGGCGGACGATTTGTACGGCATCGGGAGTGTCTTGGTCGATTCGGTTGCCGCAGGGCAGACGGGGACGTTCGTGACGGCAGTCATATTCCTCATAAGCGCGATTGCCCTTATTAACTTTTTTGTGTGGCAGCGATTATTAAACCATGCCGAAAAATACCGCTTTGAATAAAAATCCCGAAAATATAATTTCCTTCGACTGCGTATCGAAGACGTACGACGGTAAAGACGTTGCGCTCGTTAATGCGAGCTTCGCCGTGCCGCACGGGGCGTTCGCGTGCGTCATTGGCCCCTCGGGTGGAGGAAAGTCTACCGTGCTTAAACTTATCGCCGGCATTACGGAACCCACCTCGGGCGCGGTTATAAAACCCAGGCATGTTTCGATGGTCTTCCAGACGGGCGCTTTGATGCCGTGGCTCTCGAGCCTCGAAAACGTTGCCTTTGGTTTGCATGGTAAAGGATTATCCATGCAACGAATCCGTTCTACGGCGCAAAAGTATTTTAAGATGCTGGGGCTTCAGGGGTTGGAAGAAAAGTTGCCGCGTGAATTGTCGGGCGGTCAGCGCGGGCGCGTGGGTATCGCGCGGGCGCTCGCGGTAAATCCCCATGTGCTTCTTTTAGACGAACCGTTTTCGGCGCTTGACCCGAAAATGACGGACGAGCTCCACAAGGACATTATTAAAATTTGGAAGGAGACGGGGAAGACTGTCGTAATGGTGTCCCACTCTATAGAAGAGGCCGTGGCGCTCGGCACTATGGTGATTCTCGTAAAAGATTACGCGGTTAAAAAAATATATGATATCGATCTTCCGCGCCCGCGGCATGAGCATGCGACGCCCTTCATGCGCGAAGTGCGGCAGATAAAAAAAGAATTCTTCCGCTAAAGAAAAAAGCCCCGTTGCAAGCAACGGGGCTAAAAGAGCGTGAGGCGAAGCCGGAATGGCTACGCGAAGGAGAAGGCCTTCATCTCAGGTCCCCGAATTGGCACGACCGTGGTCGTAAAGGCTTCGGTGTGTTCTTGTCCAAGTGCGCGATAGAGGAAGCGCTGCGTTGGTAGTTTGACGGCCGCGAGCTTATTGCCGCCGGATCGCCAAATCTTGCCGCCGGAAGCGATAAACTCCTCAATTTCGGAGCGCAACCACGGACCCGAAATCTTTTCAATGAGAGTTACGGTAGCAGCTGCTGCGGATAGACTTTTCATGGTCGGGACCTTTTCGTAGAAGAAAAACAGGTAAACTGGAAACGAGCCACGGGTTTATATTACCATGGCAAGTCATTTATTGTCAAGTATAAAAAAGCCCGACTGATTAAATCAGCCGGGCTTTTTGCCTTGCGGGATTATTCATCCGAAACTGGCATAGCAGGGGCAGAGCGTCTTCGTATGTGTAGTCCGCCATCCCCACTCACAAGTTTTGCTCTCCATATTTTCCGCGGGAGTATTAACTTGAATAGCTCGAGTTTGCTTGGATTAGCTCTCCCATGCACTTCGTCTGGTAAGGCATCTTTGTACTCGATCATGAACGAGGTTGAGACGTAGATTTCAAAAAATTCTCCTTCCATTTCCATGAAATTCTCCTTTCTTCTCCTTGGAGTTGCTCGTAGGTACGGTTATTGGTTGTGGGAATGTGCTTATAGTACGTCGCTATATAAAAGAGCATACTTTCACTTATTTGGCAATTTATCTGGCATGTGGCAAAATGAAATGTTTAATACGTTTCATATGGCGCAACTATTCAAGCTTAAATCAGATAATAAGCCAGCGGGCGACCAGCCGGCGGCAATTTCCGCGCTCGTAGACGGCTTGGAAAAGGGGCTTAGTAGGCAAACGCTTTTGGGCGTGACAGGGTCCGGTAAGACCTTTACGATTGCGAACGTTATTCAAAACGTACAGCGGCCGACGCTCGTGATAGCGCATAACAAGACGTTGGCCGCGCAGTTATGCAACGAGTTCCGCGAGCTCTTTCCCGATAACGCCGTGCATTATTTCGTTTCGTACTACGACTACTACCAGCCGGAGGCGTATATGCCTACGTCTGATACCTATATCGCGAAAGAAGCGATGATTAACGAGGAGATAGACCGCCTGCGCCACGCGGCGACGACCGCGCTTTTAACACGCAAAGACGTGATAGTAGTTGCGTCCGTTTCGTGCATCTACGGCTTAGGTGCTCCCGCCGAATATGCGGCTAATATTTTGCATTTCAAAACGGGGGAGCCGCTCGACCGTGCGGCGCTCTCGCGCAAGTTGATATCGCTTCACTTTACGCGCACTACGGCAGACTTGCGGCGCGGCACGTTCCGGTTGATAGGCGACCAGTGGGAAATAATGCCGCCCGACAGGGAACTTGTATACGTAATAGAAACGGAGAGGGGAATAATTAAAAAGATTTACGAGGTGAATCCCGTGGAGGGCTTTATGGCTGGCAAAACGCCCGAAGTGGACGAGGCGGTAATAGCGCCCGCTAAGCACTACGTCACGAGCGCGCCCGAGCGCACGCGGGCTATTGTAGAAATTCAAAAGGAGTTGAAGGTGCAACTCGCCCTATTCGAGAAAGAAAAGAAGTTTTTGGAAGCCGAGCGCTTGGAGCGCCGTACCAACTTCGATATCGCGATGATGCGCGAAATCGGCTACTGCAACGGTATCGAAAACTATTCGCGCGTCTTATCCGGCCGCGATGCAGGCGCCCCACCCGAAACATTACTTGAATATTTCCCTAAAGACTTTTTAACCGTTATCGATGAATCGCACGTGGCCGTTTCGCAGATACGGGGGATGTATGCGGGCGACGCGGCACGCAAGAAAACCCTTATCGACTACGGTTTCCGCCTGCCGAGTGCGGCAGACAACCGCCCGCTTACGTTCGATGAATTCAAGGAGCGCGTCGGTCAAGTGATATTCACGTCCGCAACGCCTTCTGACTACGAGTACGAGGTAAGCGATAAGGTTGTGGAGCAGATCATCAGGCCTACGGGCTTAGTAGACCCAAAGACGACGGTGCTTCCGGCACGCGGGCAGATTGAGGACTTGATCCCGCGCATGGATGCTCGTATTGCGAAGAAGGAACGTGTTTTGGTTACCACACTCACAAAGAAAATGGCGGAGGACTTGTCGATATATCTCGAAGAGAAGAATTATAAGGCGGCCTACTTGCACAGCGACATAAAGACGCTCGACCGCGTGCGGATTTTAACCAGCCTCCGCAGGGGAGAATACGATATTTTAGTGGGCGTTAACTTGCTGCGCGAAGGCTTGGACTTGCCGGAGGTTTCGCTCGTCGCCATTTTAGATGCTGATAAGGAGGGCTTTTTACGCAGCGAAACGTCCCTTATCCAGACGATAGGCCGCGCCGCCCGCCACGTGGACGGCGAAGTGCTTTTGTATGCGGATAACATGACGGGTTCACTTGAACGGGCGCTTTCGGAGACGAACCGCCGCCGCGAGCGGCAGCTCGCGTACAATAAGGAGCATGGCATAACGCCCCGTACGGTAGTGCGTGCGATTCGCGACATGATGCCCGCCGCGGTCGTTTCCCTCGAAGCCGCGCCCTTGATGGGTTCGAAGACCGGCCTTGCAAAACTGATAAAGGAAAAGGAGCGCGACATGCGCGAAGCGGCCGGCGAACTCAACTTCGAGCTCGCGACCCTGTTGCGGGAAGAAATTAAACTTCTTAAAAAGAAAGCGGAAGAAAAAAATTCGTAAAGTAGAAAATAAACAAACCAGATGACTATTGTGCATGTGCATATTGAGCGGACGGGTGGGATTTCGCTTCAGGGTTTGTATGAGAAGAAATATCCGGGGGCGGACATGCTTTGGTATAGCGCGCGTGATAAATTATTCGCCCCATTCAATATTAAGACTGCTAATTACACGAAGCATTGGCAGCTTAAAATATACGCCTTTCTTTCGGCGCAATTACCGATTATACGTCATACCATGTTATGGGTACGGACGTATAGGCGTAAGCGGCAGTCGATAAAGCCCGAAGATTTATCAAAAAAAGCGGAAGTAGTAATCGGTCATTTTGCGGTCGCTCAGCTTATTGATTATCTTCCGCCAAATAAGCATTCGTACCGTACGGTGGTGCGTGATCCGCTCTATCGCATGTGGTCGCATTATTGCCATTGGCACGCCCATAAGGGTGACGTGGGATATAGGGTGGTACCGCAATACCGTCCTGATATGCCGTTTGAGGAATTTGCCTTGCTGCCGGAATTACAAAATTACCAAACGCAGGCCGTCGGCAACGATTTGGGAATATACGAATATATCGGCACTACTGAGGCGTTAGAACAATTCGCAATAATAACGGGATTGATAGGGGAGGCGGGTACGATGCCGAAAGTAAATCATTTCAGCAAAGAGACGCCGTATCTCAGTGAATCTTTCTTAGATAATTTTAAGAAACTGCACGCAGAGGATTACGCGTTGTATCGGAAGGCATGTTGGCAGTAGCTCCGTTACGGGGTATAATGGAACGTTTAACGCTATATGAAAGACGTAATCAGTATAAAAGGCGCACGGGAGCATAACCTTAAAAACGTTTCGCTCGTTATTCCGCGCAACAAGATGGTGGTTTTTACCGGCCCTTCCGGGTCCGGCAAGTCGAGTTTGGCGTACGACACCATCTTCGCCGAAGGCCAACGCCGGTACATCGAGTCGCTTTCCGCATATGCGCGGCAGTTTTTGGGCTCGCTCGATAAGCCGGATGTGGACGAAATCGAGGGTCTCTCGCCAGCAATTTCTATCGACCAGAAGAGTCACTCCGGTAACCCGCGTTCCACGGTGGCGACCATTACGGAAATTTATGATTACCTGCGCGTTTTGTACGCGCGCGTGGGGACGCCCTTCTGCCCTAAATGCGGCTCGGAGATTAGGAAGATGACGAATGAGCAGATTGTGGACGTTGCGGTAAATATTGCGAAGAAAACCGAGGGTAAACGGAACATGGTGATAATGGCGCCCGTCGTTCGCGGGCGTAAGGGTGAGTATTACCAAATGTTTTATAACTTCTTGAACGCCGGCTATTCCGAGGCACGTATCAACGGCGAGTTGCGCTCGCTTCGCGAGCGGGTAACGCTCGACCGCAACAAGGCGCACACGATAGACCTCGTGGTGGACCGCATCCCCACGTCGCTCGACTTCACCGAAAAAGACAATCGCCTGCGTTTATCGGAGGCCGTGGGAGCCGCCTTAAAGTATGGGCAGGATGTGGTGACGATAATAACGGACGAAGAAGTCGCCTTATCGGCAAAATTCACGTGCCCGCGCGACGGCTTTTCGTTCCCCGAAATCGAACCGCGCTTGTTTTCGTTCAATAGCCCGTACGGCGCCTGCCCCGAATGCCACGGCTTGGGGACAGAAAGCGTCTGGAGCGAAGACCCGTGCAAAGTCTGCTTGGGT
>CAYTBX010000012.1:0-15727 GCA_964436175.1 uncultured Candidatus Saccharibacteria bacterium | reverse complement strand
TACTTTTTGTCTCCATTGCATTGGATGAAGAACGACGTAGCTTGGGCAAGGAGATTGTTCATTAGCGGTTTAAGTAATCTTCAGTTGCGCGAATCGCCGCTTGCGGTGTGGCCGCGCCACTTACCACTGATTCTATCATGCCTGAGAAAGCTTCACGCGCCGTCGCTTCGTTTAGCCGGTACCACGGCCGCGCCGTAAGGGACCCGCGTACGAATACGCCTACGTCCGGATCATTTTCAAACTGCCCGATGAGCGCGCGGTGCGCAGGCGGCACGTTCGCTGCAGCGGCGTATGAGAGGGCGTTTGCGGGATTTGCGGCTGTATCACTTATAAATTGCCACGCTTCCACGGGGTGCGCGCTGCCTACCCATACGGAGAGCGCCGCATACGTGGCGAAGTTTACCGGCGCTTGGGGCGCCTGCGGCAGGGGGGCAACGCCTATGCGGAGTGCCGGGTTTGCCTTACGGAGCGCCGCAACTTCGGCGTGCGTGCCGATAAGCATCGTGAGCGTGCCGCGGGCAAAGCGTTCGAAGGCCGTTGGCAGTTTATTGTCCCATGCGTAGTAGCCGCCTTTGGGGTTCGTGAATTTGGTATAGAAAGAAAGTGCGCCTTCACCGCCCGTCAGCCGCGTCTTGCCGTCTTTGTCTGTCATTGGCACGCCGTCCTGCATCATAAGGAGTGCGACGATATCACTTGCGCCTTCGACAGTCGATTCGGATCCGCCGAATGCCACGGAATTTTTACCGAGCTTCTTTGCGAGGTCTTGGAATTCGAGCCAGTTTACAGGCGGGAGCGTAACGCCTGCTTTATCGAAGAGGTCCTTGTTATAAATAAGGGCGTACGTATCCATATACAAAGGGAGCGCGTACGCGGCACCGCTGTTCGTCAGCTCTTGCGTTGCGGCTGTGGGGAACGTGGCGTCTACCATCGCCGCGCTTGCGATCTCGATCGGCGCCGGCACCATCTTGTTGCCGTGCCGCGAAAGCCACGGGTTCATAATCATAAAAACATCCGGCCCCTTGCCGGTTGCAAGGCCGTTTAATAAATCAGTTTCATACGTTGCGGGGGAGAGGCTGCGGTACGTTACGGTAACCGTTGGGTGGTCTGCGTGGTACTGTGCAGTCAATTTTTCCCAAACAGAGGGGCTGTCGAACCCCCACACCGTAAGCTCGGTCTTCGCAGTCTTTTTAGTGAGGTTGATTACGCCCGTGGCGATTAAAATAGCGACGATTAACAGTACGCCAAACCCCGCCGCTATCCAGACGGTCTTTTTTTCTACAGGCATATCGTGCCGATAATCTTGTCGCTGGCGTTGATGTTCATAATCTTTACGCCCTGCGTGGCACGGCTTGCGGTGCGGACGGAAGCGATCGTCGTGCGGATTATCTGGCCCTTAGCCGACAGCACGAACAGCTCCTCTTCCTCGCTTACCGCGTGCGCCGAAACTACCACGCCGGTCTTAGGAGTAATCTTAGCAGTTTTGATACCACTGCCGCCACGTGCTTGCGTCTTGTATTCGCCGATTTTCGTCTGCTTGCCGTAGCCACGCTCCATGACTACCAAGAGGCGGGTGGTCTTTACGTTTTCGGGTGAGATAATGTTTAACGAATTGATGGGGTCGTTCGCCTTGTGGCGTATGGCTATAACGCCCGCGGCCGTGCGGCCCATGCCGCGTATCTGCGACTCCTTGAAGCGGATAGCTTGCCCCTGCGCGGTCGTTACTAATATATCGTCTTTGCCTGAAGAGAGCGCCGCCCATACGAGCCCGTCTTCTTTCTTAAGGCCTATCGCGATGATGCCGTTTTTGCGTACGTTCTCAAAATCCTTAAGCGGCGTTTTCTTGATAATACCGTCCTTCGTCACCATCACGAGGTAACCGCCTTGTTTTGCAGGGTAGCTGACGATCGCGCTTATTTTTTCTTCAGGGGCGATATCTAAGAAGTTCTGCACGAGCTTACCCTTCGAAGTGCGCGAACCAACGGGTATGTCCCATGCCTTCGTTTGGAAGGCGCGGCCACGCGTTGTGAAGAAGAGTACATTGTCGTGCGTGTTCGCCGTCATGATCTGCTGCAAGAAGTCTTCGTCGCCCACGTCTGCGCCTATCAAGCCCTTGCCGCCGCGGTGCTGGCTCTTGATGATGCTCGGCTGGGCGCGCTTGATGTAGCCGCTTGCGGAGAAGGTGATGAGGGCGTCTTCGGCGGGTATGAGGTCTGCTTCGTTAAAGTCCTTCAGGCCGTGCGATACGACGCGGGTGCGGCGGGCGTCGCCGAAGCGCGCCTTAACGTCCGCGAGCTCTTTTTTGATAACGGTTAATATGCGGGCGGCGCTCTTTAAGAGCGCTTCGAGGTCCGCGATAATGGCGCGCTTTTCGGCGAGTTCGTCTTCGATCTTTTTCGTTTCGAGCGCGGCCAAAGTTTGCAGGCGCATGTCGAGGATGGCGTTCGTCTGCAGGTCCGTAAAGGCGAACTTCTTCATTAAGTTCGCGAAGGCATCCGTGCGGTCCTTGGACTTCTTGATGGTGTTGATAACGGCGTCGATCTCTTCGAGCGCCTTCTTCAAGCCTTCCAATATATGCGCCCGTTCGCGCGCCTTCTTCAGGTCGAATTCCGCGCGGCGGCGGACAATGACGTTGCGGTGGGCGATATAACACTCGATGATGTCTTTAATAGACATGACCTCCGGCTGTAAGCCGTCGCGGAGCGCCAAGAGGTTTACGTTGAAGTTCTTCTGTAAATCCGTGTACTGGTAGAGCTGGTTTAAGATCTTTTCCCCGGAGGCATCTTTCTTGAGCTCGATCACGATGCGGATATCTTTATCCGATTCGTCGCGGATATCGCGAATACCTTCCACCTTCTTTTCGGTTACGAGCTCGGCGAATTTAATAATCATCTCCGCCTTGTTTACCTGGTAGGGGATCTGCGTGATAACGATGCGTTCGTCGTCCTCCACGGTAGCAACGCCGCGGCAGGTGATAGGGCCGTGGCCCGTAACGTAGGCGTTAACGATGGCGCGCTTGTCGTAAATGATGCCACCACCAGGGAAATCCGGCCCTTGGATGTGCTGCATCAAGTCCTCGCTTGTCGCATCTGCGTTTTCTATTAAGTGGAGCGTGGCGTCGACGACTTCATTTAAGTTGTGCGGGGGGATAGACGTTGCCATGCCGACCGCGATGCCTTGTGCGCCGTTTAATAGTAGGCCGGGAAGTTTAGCGGGGAGGCACTTCGGTTCTTCGCGTGTGGCGTCGTAGTTGGGCTGCCAGTCGACGGTTTCCTTATCTATGTCTATTAAAAGCTCCTCGGTAATAGCCGCGAGTTTGCATTCGGTGTACCGCTGGGCGGCGGGGGAGTCGCCGTCTATCGAGCCCCAGTTGCCTTGGCCGTTAATTAAGGGATAACGAAGGGAGAAGTCCTGCGCCATGCGGGCAAGGGCGTCGTAAATGGCCATGTCGCCGTGCGGGTGGAACTTACCCATCGTTTCGCCGGTGATGTAGGCAGACTTGCGCGGCTTCGTGCCGGCCGTGATGTTCGCATCCCACATAGCCCACAAAATGCGGCGTTGCACAGGCTTTAAGCCGTCGCGTACGTCGGGCAAGGCGCGCGAAACGATTACGGACATTGCGTAGTCCAAGTACGCCTCGCGCAATTCTTGCGTGATTTCGCGCTGTTCTACTTTGCCGGTTACGGCGATTTCTTTTTCTTCGTCTTTCTTCTTCATGGCGTTATTTGGTTATGGTAAACGTTTTTCCCTCGGACGCAACCGTATGGAAGTATAAGTACGAGTTTACGAGGCCGGTCGTGATTGTTTCGCCGATGGTTGAGAGGCCCGTTTTGAATACCGAGGCGGAGTCGGTTTGCGGCGCCGCGGGTTCTCTAGATAACCCCGTAAAGGTACGTTCGATATAAAAAATCCACAGCATGATTATGAGGGCGGATGAAGCCGCTGAGAGCCATATCAGCTGGCGGCGCTTTATATCATTCGATTCGCTCTCTCTTAGGCGGTGAGGCATGTAAGTGTCATTCCGGTGGACGGAATATCCTTCCGTTTTACCGTTACTTTTTCCGTGCGGTCTATAGCGAGCCCTAAATCCTTATGGATAAGCTCGCTGACCTTCTCTGCCGCGATTATCATTTTCGGTTCGAGTTGGCGGAGGAACCGGCCGATGCCTTCTATTGCTACGCCGTCCGGTATGATTGCGATATCGATGTTCGTAAGCGCTTCGAGCGCCTTAACGTCTGCGGACGAAAGCACTACGAGGCGTAACTCTTCGGCTTTTAAAAAGTAGGTGAAGGGTTCCGTGCCGCGGATCTCGACGCCTTGTATTTCGTACTCGCCGGCGCCTTTTACGGTGAACCCGGCTTCAGGGGTTTCGGCGTCGTTACGCGCCATACGCAGGAAGATGTCGGGCTTCATGCGGCTCTTATCCGAGCCCGCGCCCTCGGTCATAAGGGTGATGCCGCCCGTCTGCAATTTGAAGCTCCCGTCGGCCCCGGCAGTGATTATCATAGCCGTATTCTAACAGGTTTAGGGGTGTGAATCAATAAAAAGACGCGACGACCGATTGGTTGTCGCGTCCGTTACGGGTGCTCGAAAAGGTCGAGTTGCCGTTCGTTGCTTTTTGGCGGGGCCTCTTCCGCTTCGACGATGAAGAATTGGTAGGCTTTTTTGCCACGGCCCGCGCTGCGCAGGCGGTACGGCGTGCGGGCGCGCCTCAGGAGGCTGTTGAGCCATTGGGTTTCCACTTGGGAAAACGGCGTACCTGTTTTCTTAAGGCAGGGGATAACGCTCAGGGCTTTCGCGCTTGCCAAGGCGTTTTGGCGTTTCTTGAAAAATTGTACGATTTCCCACGGCGCCTCCGCTTTGGAAAATTGGATCGCTGCGGTTATCGCGTCCCAATCCGTCTCTTGTAAATCAGCATTGACGGACTTCGGCTGACCTTTGCGTTTCTTGTATTTGATTACCGTTTTGGTTTTATCTTTTTCGGTGATCGTGAGAGCGAGCTCGAAGGAGCGTGCGGGGTCATCGGGCAGGAGGCTTTCGCTCGCTGCCCATTCTCCTAGCTTTTGCGCCTCTGCAAGAAGACGGCGCACGATACGGTCGCGTGCAGCGGTACTCAGTACCATGACGGGTCTCCTTGCAAAAGGGGATATATGGGGTATGGGAACGAACGCCGTTAGGATGCATTCCCGAGACCATCCGGTCAAGCGTAAAAAAACGGCACGACCTCTATTTGCAGAGGGTCGTGCCGGTTGAGAGCATCTTCAAGGTTTCCTTTCGGGTTATGTGACGGCGAAAAATTTGTAAGGGATGAGCTTCTTTTTCCTGCCCCATGCGCGCACGGTGACGAACAGGCGGTAGGGAAGGCCGGCATCGCGCATGGCATCGTTCACGCCGCCGGTATGGCGCGGAGTGAAGCGGATTTTCCGTTGGTCCGGATAGCCGAGCAGCGTGTCGATTTCTTCGCCGGTTGCCGGCTCGTTGTTCCGCTCGCGGAAGAACCGCACGAGCGTGGTTTGCAATCCTTTCTTGAGAGTTCCGGCTCCTACGATACGGTCCCAATCTTTTCCGTCGAGTTCCCACATCGTCGGTTTGCATCTGCGGTACTTTTTACGCCGCCCCTTTCTTTTCCCGCCGATTTTGGGATTGCGGCTGATCGTCATCGTAAGCGTGACATACTGGCGGCTTTCGAGCGTGCCTGCCTTGCGTGCGTTCCTTTCAAGTCTTTTTTCAAAAGTCCTGATTTGAGCGTAGAGGATCGCGCGCTTGCTCGGTGTGGATTTGCTTGCCACAAGATACTCCTTTCTTAACTCTGTGTGAGGCGGGTAATGACCGCATCGAGTCTTTCTAGTCGTTTGCGGGGTATTCTTTTTGCACGCTCCCAACTCCTGATATTTATGGAGCTCGTTTCCATTTGGCGCGCAAGCTCGTTCTTGCTCAACCTGAACATCGTCCGCAGGGGAGCGAGGTCGTACGGCGCCCATTCCTGCTTTGCCTCGATCTCTTCCGGCGTGAGCGCGTTCAAGCGTACTAGGTACTTATCGCGCAGCTTGCCGGCTTTTACCGCGCGATACAGGGTTCTTTTTTCGATGCGGAGCAACACGGCTAAGGAATTTTTACTGATTTTCCATTTCTTCAAAAAACCGTCGAAATTGAAATCTCTTCCTTGATTTTTCATTATCAAAGGCCCTCGTACGGGGAATGTGATGGGGTGACCGAACTGCTTGATAAAATACGCTTTTTTATGAAAATCGTCAATCCCGTTGTCCTAACGCGGCGAATCGTGGTATTTTAAGGGGACTTCTATATGAAACGGCCGCCTATAATCGCCATCGTGGGCCATGTGGACCACGGAAAGACGACCTTGCTGGACTACGTCCGCAAGACGAATGTTGTTGCGGGCGAAGCGGGCGGCATAACCCAAGCGACGCACGCCTACGCCGTGATGCACGGCGGGCATCCGCTTACGTTTATTGATACCCCCGGGCACCAAGCCTTCGGCGCAATGCGCGAGCGCGCTGGCCGCGTGGCGGACGTTGCGGTACTCGTGGTGGCCTCGACGGACGGCGTGGAAGACCAAACGAAAGAAGCTGTCCGCGTACTTGAAGAAACGCAGACCCCGTATGTCGTGGCACTCACGAAAACGGACATGAATGTACCACTCGAAAAAGTTAAGAGCGAGCTCATGCAGGCGGGCGTATTGCTCGAAGGGTTCGGCGGCAACATCAGCTGGGCGGGGATTTCGGCAAAGACCGGCGACGGCGTTGATGACTTGCTCGATTTGATAACGCTTACGGCTGACGTGGCGAATTTGGAATATGACGAAGCCGCACCGGCTCTTGGTTATTGCATAGAGGCGACGAAGGATAGCAAGCGTGGGGTTACGGCGTACGTCGTGGTGCTTGAGGGCGTTTTAAAGATTGGCGCGGAAATCGCGGTAGGGGATGTTACGGCGAAAGTGAAGGCGCTCGAAGACTCGGCCGGCAAGCGCATTGCGGAATGCGCGGCGGGCTTGCCGTGCGCGGTAACAGGCTTTAAGGACTTGCCGCCGGTTGGCATTGCGTTCCGTGAGCTCGCGAAAGGCGAAAAGGTAGCGCCTGCTGCTCGGGCCGTGCCCGTTGTTACGCGCCGGTCGTCCGCTAAGGAGCAGGGAATCGTAATCAACGCGATTTTGAAGGCGGATGCGCAAGGTCCGCTTGAAGCGCTCACGGCTGCTGTAAAGGCCGTCGCGGTGCCGGAGGGCTGCACGATACGCATTGCGCTCACCGGCGTGGGCGACGTCACGGACGGCGACGTTCAGTGGTTCGTGGCAAGCGACACGAAGCAGGGTATAGTCTTAGGCTTCGGCGTAGCGGCTACGAAGCAGGCGGAGTATTTGGCGAAGGCGAACCGCATCGAGCTTACAACCTCGAAAGTCATTTACGATTTAACGGACGCAATGGAGATGTGCGTATTGAAGGCGACGGGCGGGGCGATCTTGGGCGACCTTGAGGTATTAGCGCTCTTCGGCAACAAGGGCGCGAAGAACCACGTGATAGGCGGCAAGGTGACTGCGGGCGAAATAAAGAACGGCGCGAAAGTCATCATTATCCGCGCGGATGCCGAAGTGGGTACGGGCATGATAGACAACTTGCAAATAGGCAAGAAAGAAGTCGGGCACGTTGAAGCCGGCAACGAGTGCGGCCTTTTAGTGCAGTCGGACGCCGATATCCGCGTGGGCGACCGCATCGTCATCAAGTAGTATGAACTTCCGTAAAGAGCGCATGGGTGAGGAGGTCCGTACGAATTTGGCGCGCATGATCCGCGAAGAATTGGAATTAAAGGATATGCTGGCAACCATTACCGAGGTGGTCGTGGCAGGGGATTTATCCGAAGCGCGCGTACGCGTCTCCGTACTGCCAGACGAGCAGGGGCCGGAGGCTATTCGCATACTTTCCAAATTTGCGGGCAGGTTCCAAGGCATGCTCGTGCGCCAGATGAACATAAAGCCCATTCCGCGCATCGCGTTCGAGCTCGACTTAGGCCCCCAGCGCGCCGCCCTTATTGAAAAAAAGCTCATGGGGGGCGATACTGCGGAGAAGGAATAGTTATATTGGCCACGTGGTGAAGTAGCTAACACTACGGTCTGCAAAACCGTTATTCGTGGGTGCAAGTCCCACCGTGGCCTCCGAAATTGAAAATTGCCCGGGTGGCGAAATGGCATACGCACGCCCCTTAAGAGGGCGCGCCGCAAGGCATGAGGGTTCGAGTCCCTCCCCGGGCACAAATAATGCAACCGCAGCGCGGTTGCATTATTTGTGCCTTAGGACTCGAACCCGAAGGGCGAGAGTTTTTAAGGAGTCTCTTTTTAAGACGACTATAAAAACCGATGTTTCGACCGAGCTTGCGAGGGAGGGGCGAGTCCCTCCCCGGGCACACAATATTGCTTTCTATATAAGCGGGGGATTACTATTCGAATAGCCCTCGGCATTTTTGAAAAGGAGATGATCCGAAAAGCTCCGCTATGCTGAGGTTTTCGTCCACATACCTCTTTCAAAAAGGAGATTTGGTTCAGAAGCCGCCCTTTTTGCCCTTCCTGGGAGGCGGCGAAGTTAAAAGGACGGGTTCCGTGGCTCCGGCTGCGGGACCCGTTTTTTACTACCCATGCTCGCATAAGGGCGTTACCCGTTGCGAGCTTTGTCAGATAATCGGCGGAGCCGACTCCTCTGGGAGCAAAAGCCCCCTGATGCCCTGCGCTTTAGCGCAGGGAGGCTTTTATTTGACACGCTTTCCCCGCAAGGGGTATGGTGATTATGCGTTCTAGCTCTTTACGTTCTCTAACCCCCGATAGAGGAAAATGGAGTAGTAGCCTCGCGGGACACGTCAGATTTTCACGTCTATCTGCTTTCGTGTTTTGTTCAAAACCATGTTTCGTTTCTTGAATGACAAGGAATCTTGGTCATGACGATGAATCTCTTTGCACGACGCGTTCGATCATTTGGCATCAAGATGGCGAAAACCGCCCCCACGGGACTTGGTGGACCTCCATCCCCACCGCGATGGGAAGCCGTTGTCGTTGTCCGCAGGTGATCGTGAGATTCGGTTGTAATCTACGGCGAGCCGTCCCTGGCTTTGGGATGGCTCGCCGTATTTTTTTATTTACGGTAATATGGCTCCGTCATGGAGCCTGTAAAAATACTTTCTATAGAAACCAGTTGCGACGAAACGGCGATTGCCGTTGTCGAGTGCATGGGCGGTGCGGAAGCGCCTTCGTTTGCCGTGCGTGCGCATGTCGTAGCTACGCAGATTGCCACGCACCGTCCCTTCGGGGGAGTGGTGCCGTCTTTAGCGAAGCGTGAGCATCTTATAAATTTGCCGCTCGCGTATGCGGAAGTTTTAGAGCAATTGAAAGTCGCGGGGTGCGAGGCGAAGTTTAACCGTATCGCGGTCACCGTCGGCCCCGGCCTTGAGCCCGCATTATGGACGGGTATTAATTTCGCGAAAGACTTGGGGGAAAAGCTTGGCGTGCCGGTAGTCGGCGCAAATCACTTAGAGGGGCATATGTATTCTAATTGGCTTCCTTCGGCACTACCCATTAATCATTACCCACTATCCATTCGTATTGCTTTTCCCGCAGTAGTGCTCCTCGTAAGCGGCGGGCATACAGCGCTTATCGTAATGGATTCGATGCAGTCGTGGCGTAAGCTCGGCGAGACGCAGGACGACGCGGCAGGCGAAGCGTTCGATAAGGTGGCGAAGATGCTCGGCCTGCCGTACCCCGGGGGGCCGGAAGTGGAAAAAATGGCACGCGAGGGCAACCCCGATGCAATAGTATTCCCGCGCCCTATGCTTCACTCCGGCGACTTCAACTTTAGTTTCTCGGGATTAAAGACTTCGGTTTTGTATCACATGAAGGCGCATCCGGATGCATTCGTCCCCGACGTCTGCGCATCGTTCCAAAAAGCAGCCATCGACGTGCTGTGTGCAAAGGCCATGCGCGCGGCGGAGGAAAACGGCGCGCAGTCGGTATTAGTCTGCGGGGGAGTGGCATCGAACGCCGCCTTATCTGTAGAACTCAAAAAACGCGCTGAATCTGCCAGTATGGAATTCTTCGCCCCCGCAATGCAGTACAACGGCGACAACGCCGTAATGATCGCGGCGGCATCCTACTTAGGCACTGGCCACTCTGTAGAGATTGCATTGCCGAACTTGAATATATAAAAAAACGCCTTGCGATCCTCCCGTTCGGTACGGGCAGGACGCGCAAGGCGTTCGATTGCGGGTAGGCGGGCCCGGCTTATTTTTCCTCCTCCGCTTTTTTTGCGGTCACCTCCATGTTGATGATGATCCCCTTGACCGCGAGCGGTTCGCTGGAGATGTGGAGAATCTGTCCGCCAGAAACATAGTGTTGGTGGTACACGTCTTTCGTGTCCCACCAATACAGGTATTCGGACGAGCTGCCATAGGTACCGTCGTCCTGCAGGACTTCCGATGTCCGGACTGTGTGGCCGTTGATGTCAACCTTAAATCCGTAGGTGTCAGCGCCGGCATCCGAGAGTGTTTCGAGCACTGTTGTAGGCGTCAATCGTTTGCCGCTACTTGTTACTTTTCCCTTCACCGTTGAGTAGATGATCACTTGCCCGCTGTAGGCACTCACGACGTATAGATGTTTTACGGACCCCAATGTATTATCCGCCCCTAGTCGGTCGCGGATATTGTTCTGTTCGACAGTACGTCCTTTAGCATCGACGTGAACTTCGGCTTTGGTCGCCTTGACTCCTGATGCGGATTCTTGCGGTGCGCCACCGCATCCGTCTGCGCCCATCGCAACGGCGCAGAATGCGGCAAGAAGCAGTGCGGTTTTCGTTCGTTTCATGGCAGGAAACTCCTTCATTCGGTGACGTAGGGTTTGAATTCCCGGGGGAGTGGATCATCCGCTCCTTTGGGTAGGTCGCCGACGTTGGCGAACTTCCAGTTGAACTTGGCCATCTGCGCGTTGTATTCCGCGGCGAGCGTGTTATAGCTCGCTTTCACGCCGGCTGTTTCGGACGACCAGACGTTGCGTTGCTCGCGGTCGTCCCGCGGCCAGTCTTTGCGGGCTATGTCCTTATAGCTTTCGTCCATTTCCTTGATGCGGCCTTCGTAGACTTTCACGTCGGCGAGCTTCTTTTCGAGCTGGGCGGCGGCGTCCTTCAGCCACTCGTATTTCGCGAGCGCGGCCCTGGGGCCGAATTCTTCTTTGGCGACCTGCGCCGCTTCGCCGAACCAGCCAAAGGCGTAGCCGACGATGCTGATTAACGTTCCCATTACGAGCACGAAGCCGAAGATTTTTAGGCCGATTCTCATCGGGCCGTGATCGGCGGCTTCTTCGTAGTCTTTCCATCTCTGGCCTGACATGGCATCTCCAATTCTCAATGAGCGGGTGTGGCGACATAGTGCTCTGTCGCGGAGGGTACGGGAACATATTCCCCATAACGCGTAATTTATAACACGGTAATTTAATATAGTCAATGTTCAGCGCGTTGCTATTTTAGCTCTTGGATTATAAACTTTCGGGATATATGACGGACGAGAAACCCGAAAAGAAGCCGTACGATGCGAAGGAGGCGGAGCCGCGCATGTACGCGCTATGGGAACAGTCGGGATTTTTTAACCCTAATAACTTGCCCCGTAAAAACGGAAAACCGTTCGCGGTTTTTTTGCCGTTGCCGAATATCACGGGTAATTTGCACATGGGGCATGCGCTGAATGCCGCGGTGACGGATATCTTGATCCGTTACCACCGCATGAAGGGGTTTGATACGGTATGGTTCCCTGGGACGGACCATGCGGGGATTGCCGCGCAAAACGTGGTGGAGAAGGAGTTGAAGAAAGAAGATACGACCCGCCACAAGCTCGGGCGCGAGGCGTTCATTGCCCGCGTATGGGAATGGAAGCAGAAGTACGGGGATATCATCATGGGGCAGTTCAAGACCATGGGCGCTTCGTTTGATATTTCGCGCTCGCGTTTTACGCTTGATGATGGCTACGCCGCGGCGGTGGCGGATGCCTTTGTTCATTATCATAAGGAAAATTTACTGTACCGCGCGTACCGCACTATCAACTGGTGTACGCGGTGCGCAACGGGCATATCGGACTTGGAGGTGGACTATAAGGAAGAAGAGGGTGTTTTATATTATTTAAAGTACGGGCCGTTTACCGTGGCAACCTCGCGGCCGGAGACGAAGTTTGGCGACACGGCGCTTGCCGTGAATCCCGCGGACGAGCGGTATAAAAAATATATCGGCACGGAAGTGGAGATTACGACGCTTGATACGGCGACGGAAGGGAAAACGGTTACGCTGCGTCTGCCGGTGGTGGGGGACGAAGCGGCGGATATGGCCTTCGGTACCGGCATTATTAAAGTTACGCCCGCACACGACATGGCGGACTTTGAGATAGGCGAGCGGCACAAACTGCCAATGCTCCAAGTAATCGATGCGCGCGGCAAAATGATGAACGCCGGCCGCTTCGATGGGCTTAAAGCGAGCGAGGCGCGGGAGAAGGCGGTTGCGGAACTCCGCGCCGCAGGGCTCGTGGAGCGCGAAGAAAAATATACACGTAACTTAGCGGTATGTTCGCGGTGCAGTACGGCCATTGAGCCGTTGCCCTCGCGCCAATGGTTTTTGAAAATGGAACGGCTCTCGAAGGCGACACGGGGCGCACTCGTTGAAGGGAAAACGAATATAGTCCCCGAAAACTTTGCGGCGCCGTATAAAGCGTGGCTCGAAAACACGCGCGATTGGTGCGTGTCGCGCCAGTTGTGGTGGGGGCACAGGTTACCTGTTTGGCTGTGTGCCAAGGGGAAAGACGACGACTACGTAGTGGCGAAAGAAAAGCCGGCCGCGTGCCCGTTCTGCAAGGGGTGTGAGATGGCGCAGACGGAGGACGTATGTGACACGTGGTTTTCGTCCGCGCTTTGGCCGTTCGCCGGCTTATCTGAAAGCGATATTAAAAGATTCTATCCGTCGCAGGTGCTTATTACGGCGCGCGACATTATTAACCTCTGGGTAGGGCGTATGGTATTTTCCGGCCTCGAGTTTATGAAGGCGGTGCCTTTTAAAGACGTATTTATCCACGGAACGGTGCTTACGAAAGACGGCAAGCGCATGTCTAAATCCCTCGGTACGGGCATCGACCCCTTAACCCTTGTAGAAAAATACGGGGCAGATGCGACGCGGTTCGGCATCGTGTGGCAGGCGATGGGTACGCAGGATATCCGCTTCGATGAAGCGGCAGTCGTCGCGGGGCGGAAGTTCGCTAATAAAATTTGGAACGCGAGTAAGTTCGTGATGGGTAGGGCCCACGGCACGCCTTCAACTACCATTGATATGAGTAAAGCGAGCGCAGCGGACGTTCTGGTTCTTGGCCGTGCGGACGCTACGAAGAAAGTCATCGAGGCGCATCTTGCCGCTTACGAGTTCGGGCAGGCGCTCCACGCCTTGTACGATTTCTTCTGGCACGACTATTGCGATATCTACATCGAGGAGGCTAAAAATAACCCTTCGAGCGAGACGGATGCGATTTTATACACCTTACTTTTAGGATCGCTTAAGCTCCTGCACCTCTTTATGCCGTTCGTTACCGAGTCTGTTTGGCAGGAGTTGCCGCATGCGGAGAAGTCCCTTTTGATGGTGGCTGAGTGGCACTAAGAACCCTGTGCTATAGTTAGGTAATGGATTTTTCGTACATTTTGTACGGATCCCTCGGTTTCTTGCCGGGGATTTTTTGGCTCTTCTTTTTTTTACAGGAAGATTCCAAGCGTGCCGAGCCGAAAACGCTTATCGCCTCGACGTTCTTGTGGGGTGGGGCGGCGACGTTTGTGGTTTTACCAATACAGATTGCGGCCAAATATTTTTTGCTTGCGGGTGGTGTGATGAGCGGGAACGTCTTGCACGTCTTCGCGCTTGCGGCTATCGAGGAAATACTTAAATTCGCTGCCGTCTATTTTTGGATATCCGGCCGTAAGGAATTCGACGAGCCGATAGACGCGATGGTCTATATGGTGGTGGCTTCTTTAGGCTTTGCGACGGTAGAGAACGTGGCGACGGTGCTGCGCGCCACGTCCGCACCCGAACTCCTTACGCTTCGGTTCATCGGCGCGACGCTGTTGCATGCGCTCGCTTCGGGGCTCGTTGGCTACTACTGGTCGCGGGGGATCGTGCGGCACAGGGTCCGCGCGTTCGTTGTTTACGGAATTCTCATGGCTTCCGTTTTCCATACCGTCTTCAACTACCTCATGGTCGCATGGGGACCGTCGCTCCGCGTCACGGGACTTTTGATACTTCTTGCTTTTGCCGTCCTGCGAGACTTTGAGGAACTTAAAAAGCCTTCCCTTGAGGAAGGCTTTGTAAACGGCTTAGTCAGTTAGCGAGTTTCTTTAAGAAACTATACCGAGGGGATTCGTTTCTTCCGTTAAGATTTCTATTTCTATTTTCTGCCTACCGAATTTTTTCGCCTTTTCGTACGAAAGGAAGACGATGTCGATGTGTTGGGGGAAAGCCGCCGTGTAGCGCTTGTTCATACGGTCTTCTACCGTATATACCTTACCGTCGATTTTCACCTTCGTGCCGAAGGGGAGCCAGTTGGCGGCTATGATACCTTCGCGGGTTTTCGTGCCTGCCGCCGTAAGCCACGGAGTCGAGTCCGTTTCCTCGGGGCGGGGAGTGTATGCTGTCGCAATAACCGTCATTTTTACGGGTTCTGTTGCCTTTACGGGGGCAGTTGCTGCCGTAGACCCAAAAGGGGACGAAACGCTGTTCATTAGTGCAAGTGCGAAAATGAATGTATTCATAGGGTTTTTGCAACGAAAAAACCGCCTTTGGAGCGGTATTTTCATTGTTATTAGTATAGTCCCTTGCGGGCATTTTGTCAATAGCGACTGGGTTGTATAAAAAAGGCTCGGCGTGCACGTGGGGTGCAGGCCGAGCCTTGGGTTTTCGGGCGGTTTTCACGATGCCGCGACGCCGTTGACGGTTGCCCACATTACATGGGAGGCGCATTCGGGGCGCAGGCATTTTTCGAATTGCACGCGGCTTCGACTGTATTCTTTGCACGTCGTGCATTGCCCAGCATAAAAGCCGTCACTGAATGACGTGTTCGTCCAGTGGGGAGTTGACCACCAGTTATACCACCGGAGGAATGACGCCCATGTCTGCCGGTTCGTAGGGCTCGTATCGAGGCTGTCCCACGGCACGTTACCATCCGGCAGTTGGAGGATGATATTCCGTGCGCGCATCTCATAATCCTCTTCGTCGCCGATGACAATTTCACGCGGCTTTAGGTTTCCTTGTTCGAGCAGCTTGAAGGCTGTATCGAGCATAGTTCGGAGTCCTAATGGTAGGCTGGCCGCACGGCGCCTGCCGATGAGCGTCAGGTTGGGATTGAGGAAGGTCGGGATGATTCGGAGCATGATTACCCTCGCGTGGAAAAGGTGTGGATTGAAAGGCCTGCGGATATAATACGTCTTTTTATGAAAAAGTAAAGTCTTGGTGTCTAGCTCGATGCATGGCATCGAGCGTTGATAAAAATGACCGTCATCGTCACTTCGTTTCCCTCTGACGAAATTTTGCGATTTTAACCTCGCTGAAGCTCGGGATAAATCGCAAAACCTCCTTCGTCGCACAAAACCAAAAGAACCTCATTAAAGGTTCTTTTGGTTTTGTGCTCCCACGGAGAATCGAACTCCGATTTTGCCCGTGAAAGGGGCACGTCC
>CAYTBX010000011.1:0-17467 GCA_964436175.1 uncultured Candidatus Saccharibacteria bacterium | reverse complement strand
CTTCCACTACGGTCGTCGCTTCGAGCGGTGAAAACTTATACGCAATTGCCGCGCGGGGCGCCTTACCTACGTAGCCCGCGCGCGCATAGAGCGCGTTGTCGTTTACGGAGACGACGATGCCATCTATTTCGTATGCCAATGCGTCGCGCATTTTTTCTACCTTGTCACGGAAGGCGTTGATTTCCGCAACTGAACGCGCAATAACCCCTTCGGGGTTTACGGGGATTCCCCATGATTTCAAACGCGCGTATTCCTGCATATGCGTTCCCTCCGCATTCAAAAAGTCATACGCGTAAAAGCGGAGTTTGCGGCTGGCGGCGATCTTCGGGTCGAGCTGGCGTATCGTGCCTGCTGCCAAGTTGCGTGGGTTCGCGTACGGCTCTTTGCCCGTAGCAGCTAATTCATTATTAATACGCTCGAGTTCTTTTTTTGCTAAAAATATTTCCCCGCGGACGACGAGCCGCGCAGGGACTGGTTTCGCTTCCGCCGTAAGGCGCAAGGGTATGGCGTCTATCGTGCGAATATTTTCCGTTACGTCTTCGCCCGTTATACCGTCGCCGCGCGTGCTTGCGGTCACGAGCATGCCGTTTTCGTATATAAGTTCTATCGCGAGGCCATCCATCTTCAAATCGCAATGGAATTCTTTAGGTGCTAACCCTAAAAAGTTTTCGAGGCGCGTGAGCCATGCAGTGACGTCCGCTTCATTGAAAGCGTCGTTTAGCGAATACATGCGCTCCGCATGCTTGATTTTCTTGAACTCGTCGAGTGCCGTGCCCGCTACGCGCTGGGTGGGCGAATCGGGCGTTATAAGGTCGGGGTGCTCCGCCTCTAAGTCGAAAAGCTCCTTCTTGAGGGAGTCGAGGGCTTCGTCAGAAATCTCCTGCCGGTCGAGCACGTGATACGCGTACCGATGGCGATTTATGGTATCACGGAGTTTCGTTATACGCAGCTCGGCATCAGCCTTTTTCATGGGCTTATTTTAGCAAGAAATTAAGCGAATTAATACGTTTATAAAAATAGAAGAACCACCCGCGAACGGATGGTTCTTGCTTGATGTGGTAAGGACCGGAGTCCTGCGTTTCCGCTAATGACGACGTCGAGCCGTCACGTCAGGAAACTTTCTTCACGCAGCCTTTTGCAGCCAGCTTTTCTTTGCCACAGTAGCACTCCTTACAGGGCATTGGACGACATTCGCTTGGCTCGTCTTGGCTAACCGGGCTGTGACGAGCTTACCCGAATGTCTCACACCTTGGTGTCCGACTTCTCAACCGTGAGAAATCGTTTTCAGCGAGAACGGTTGCGTTCCAACACGCGCCTTCCGAAAAAGACGTATTGAATTGCCAACGTACTAGCTGAATCTATTTACAGAGTATCAAAAATAGTTATCCACAGCAAGCCCCGTAATTTTATTTGAAAATCAGCTCGAAGGCGCGGTTTACGGGGCGAGGGCAGCCTCCCGCGCGGGCGTTTTCTATCAATGCGCCCGCACAGCCAACGGACTGCAAGGAGCTCGAAGCGTTATATACCGTAACGAAGCTGGCGTTAATGTCGGGAGAAAATACCGGCTCGGGATAATCCTCTTTTTGGAACTTGCGGTACAGCTGCCACTCGAGGCCGGTATCGGCCGCGAAGAGCGCCTGCAGGGACTCGCCGAAGTTAGTCGCTTGGCGTATTTGGTACACCATTAAAAGCCCTGCAATAGTTGTAGCGCCTAAAATAGTGCCGGAGACTATAAGTACGGTGAGGAGCATTACTTGGCCGCGCGCGTTACGCATATAAAAACAGTATACCGCAGGAAAGAAAAAACCACCGTACGCGAGTTGCATACGGTGGCTATATCAATGAACTGGACTTTGAAAAATTGAAGGCGGGTTGCCAGACTCCATTCACCCGCCTAAGGAACTTTACTCAGCGCCACGAAGGCAGCGCCTGCATGGGCGGATTTCGCCCCACGCTGACGCTCATTCGCGGTCCGTAGCCTAGAACCGCCACGTCAGCACTTGCTGAAACGAGTGGCCTATTGCCCAAGTTTCCAAACAATCCGCCGCGTTGCTGTTGTTGATACTGTCGTGGATCGTATCCATCAAACCCCGTGTCCCACGAAGAAGCAACTCCTCTCGTGTTGCCGTGCATCCCCTGCTGATGACCGCAGAAATTTTGCGGTGGGCAGATACGCCGTTGTTGCGTCGGGCATGGTGGCGGGCACAGGGGCCGTTGCTGCGGCGGACATGCTGGCGGCGATGACTCGTTGAACGACTGTACCCCATGGTCGATAACGGAGTGTTCCGTCGTCACCTTCGTCATGTGGGTTTTGGCAAAAATCTGCGTCGTTCGCCCCACCACAGTCCGTTTGCACTCCTGGCATGCGCAGTTGTCTGCGTGTCGTTGCTGGTGTTGATGCGGCTGCACAACGACCGGTTGTTGAAAGCGCGGGTCAATCGCCGGCGCAATCTGCTGGCCGTCGGGCACGAAGACATACGTCCCCGGAACTCCATTTTCTTGGCCGCGTGGTTGCTGCCCGAAGGCAGTTGTCGCACCCGCAAGGGCGAGACAGAGAAACATAAAACATCTCATCGCTAGGCACTCCTCTCAAACAGGGTTTAGAAACAGAAAAGGGAATCTTTTCCCATCAAGGCCTTCACAAGAAGCCTTTATTTGACTATCAATCGCCTCCTGCGATTCTGTGTATACTATATATTAAAATTCCTATTATGTCAATATCTGGGGGCCAGCCTCAGTTATGGCTACCGTATGCTCAAAATGAGCCGCTAAAACACGCTCTTTCGTAGCAAAGCTCTCGTCGAGCGTGAGTTGTATCGTCTCCCCGCTTCCTAATGTCACCATCGGTTCAACGGCTATAACCATACCGGCTACGAGCTTTACGCCCGTGCCCGGCTTCGCGCTATTTGCCACTACGGGATCCTCGTGCAGGTGCCGGCCGATGCCATGGCCGGTTAAGCCCTTTGCTACGTGCATACCGTGCTTCCTAACGTACGAATTAACCGCGAAGCCGATGTCGCCCACGGTATTGCCCACGATGCACTGGTCTATCGCGAGGGTTAGCGAATCTTTCGTAACGGCTATAAGTTGCTTAGCTTCGTCGCTTACTTCGCCCACCCCCACCGTTACCGCCGTATCCGTATAAAAACCTTTGTACTTAAGCCCTAGGTCGAGCTTCACTATATCGCCCGCTTTCAGTTTGTATGCCGAGGGTATGCCGTGCACCACGACATCGTTTACCGAAGCGCAAATGGAGGCCGGATACGCCTTTTCCGCCCATGCAGGCTTGTACCCTAAAAATGCCGGCTCGCCGCCCGCCTCTTTCATTAACTTTTCAGCTAAGGCGTCGAGCTCCTTCAGCCGCACGCCTTCTGCGGTTGCCTCTACGAGCGCTTCGGTAACGGCACGGAGTATGGCGCCCCCTTCGGCTATAAGCGCAATCTCTTCGGGCGTCTTCAGGTGTATCATAAGGACTCTATTATTTTAGCACTGATTGATTCCCTAGACCCAACACCTGAAACCGTAATAAGACGGTCGCCATAATAACCGAGCACCGGCGCGACCTGCGCAGTAAACCACGTAAGGCGGTTCGTTATCGCGTCTTCGGTGTCGTCGCCCCTGCCGCGAGCGAGCATGCGCCTACGGCACTCGTCTTCGCTGATATCTAAGTGGATTGCCCGAACTCTCGGGCGCTTTAAATGCGTCATAAAGTCGTCGAGCACTTCGGCCTCATGCATACGCCGCGGCGAACCGTCTAAAAGCAAAACCTGTTCGTGCGCCGTAAGCTTCGGTTCGATCATTTCAATCATTAAGGCGCCTGCAAGCCAATGGGGAAAGAAGCCGCCGGCTTCGAGGATGCTTTTAATCCACTTGCCCGTGAGAGTATCTCTCCCTGCGCGTTCACGAGCAAAGTCGCCCGTACCGAGCTTCAATACTTCACATCCTTCGCTCTCGAGATATGTTTGGAGTAGCGCCGCCTGCGTACCTTTACCGCAACCGGACCTGCCGATAAATACGAACGTGGAGCCGGCTAAGTTAAGCATATGTTAAGAGTATCATAGTCGACAGCTGTCGTTTCTAATCACTAAAAACTAACAACTAAAAACTTCGTCGTTAGAACTGCGAGTCGTATTCGCGGACGATGAGCTGGCTGTCGATTTGCTTCATCGTTTCGAGCGCGACGGAGACGACGATGAGTAAGGCCGTGCCGCCGATAGAGAGCCTTTGAATGCCGGTAAGTCCCTGCGTGAGGTTAGGAAGCACTGCAACGAAGCCGAGGAATACCGCGCCGAAGAACGTGATGCGGTTCAGGAGCCGCGAAAGGAAGATAGTCGTCGGTTCCCCCGGACGGATGCCGGGGATAAAGCCGCCTGCCTGCTGGAGATTCTTCGAAATCTCCTTAGGGTCAAAGGTGACCATGGTGTAGAAAAAGGTGAAGACCACGACGAGTACGAAGTACAGCGCGCCGTAGATTAGCTGGTTATTGAAGGCGTACGAAACCCACTCATTGATCTTCCCGCCCACATCAGTAGAAAACGCCGAAACTACCTGCGCGAAAAACTGCGGGAAGAGCATCAGGGAGATGGCAAAGATGATAGGCATGACGCCCGCTTGGTTTACACGGAGCGGTAAGTACGTCGAAACGCCGCCAAACATCTTATTGCCACGCACGCGCTTAGCGTACGATACGGCCACCTTGCGCTCGCCTTCGGTTACAAATACCACGCCAGAGATGATGATAAGGCTGAGAATAAGGAAAGCGATGTAGGTTGCGAGTACCGTGGGGTCATACGCGGCAATCGCCGTCTGTATCTGTTGCGGCAAGGAGCTTACGATGCCGGCAAATATAATCAAGGAAACGCCGTTACCGATCTTCTGCTTGCTGATGAGGTTGCCGATCCATACAAGGAGCATGGAGCCGGCGGTAGCGATGATTACGTTCGTGATAATCGTGTACGAATTAAAATCGGTAAAAATCCCCTGCCGGTTAAGGAGGTTTAAAAGACCATATGCCTGAAGCGCCCCGAGCGGGATCGTGAGGTACATCGAGTACCGGTTAAACTTCGCGCGGCCCATGGCGCCCTCTTCGTAGTACAAAACTTTAAGCGTGGGGAAAACCATCGTTAAAAGCTGCATGACGATAGTCGCCGTAATATAGGGGCCAACGCCGAGCATGACGATAGAAAGGTTATTCAAAGCGCCGCCCGAAAAGACGTTTAGGTAGCCCAATAACTGATTAGAGCTAAAAAGCTCTAAAAGCCGCGCGTGGTCGACTCCGGGGAGCGGAATATTCGCCATTACGCGGAACGCCACTAAAAGACCGGCTATGATAGCGATCTTGTTCCGAATTTCGGGGATCTTCCACGCCGAAAGGAATCTGTCGAGCATGATATTATTTTGCGAAACCGCCGGCTTTCTCTATTTTTGCGCGTGCCGATTTAGATACCTTGCCGTATACGCGGACGGCTTTCGTTATGTCGCCGCCACCCAAGATCTTGTATCCCTTAGGGATTGGCTTCGTCATATCCAAGTCACCGATGTTAATAACGGGGAGCTTAACGCTCTTGGGCTTCATCTGGTGTGTGCCACGTCCACGGAGCTTCGGTAAGCGCTGGATGTAATTGCGTTCCCCCGGAAGGCCGCCACGGCCACCGTGCGCGCCTTGGCCCTTCTGCCCGCGACCGGACGTAGTGCCGCGCTTGCCACCGCGACCAACGCGCGGCGCCTTATTCTTATTCTGAGATGATATTTCGTGAAGTAACATAGTTTTATTTCTTAGGGGCGAGCATCTGGAGCGCCTTTATTGCGGCCAAGGCGTTCGTGAGCTTGTTGGGCGTACGGCCCAGAGTCTTTGCGGTAACATCCTTAATGCCCGCGAGCGCGAGCACAACGCGTGCCGCGCCGCCTGCGCGCATGCCGTGGCCGGCGGATGCCGGCTTAAGGCGGATTTTCGCGGCGCTGAACTTCGCCTCGACTTCGTGCGCGATAGACTTCTTATGGAGTTCGACGGTTATCAAGGCTTTCTTTGCCGCTGCGCGGCCTTTGGCAATTGCCGCCGGCACGTCGATGGATTTGCCAATACCGACGCCTACGCGGCCCATGCCGTCGCCAATCACTACCGTCGCGCGAAAACGAAAACGCTTACCGCCCGCAACCACGCGCGTTACGCGGCGCAAGTCGAGGACCTTATCCTTAAATTCATCCTGCTGTTTAAAGTTGTTGCCGTATTGTCCTGCCATAGTTTTATTAGAAATCGAGGCCGCCCTTACGCGCTCCTTCGGCGACCGCCTTTACGTTACCGTGGTATTTGTACGCGCCGCGGTCGAACACGGCCTTCAAAACACCGGCCTTCTTCGCCCCCTCGGCAATTTTCGTGCCAACGATTTCGGCCTTAGCGAGGTTTTTCTTGTCGTGCACCGAAACCAACGTCTTACCGGCCGTGTCGTCTATAAGCTGGGCAGAGATACGGGTATTGCTGCGGAATACCGAAAGGCGCGGGCGTTCTGCCGTGCCGCGAATAACGGTTCTCGTACGGTTCTTGCGGCGCTCCCGCTGGTTGTTGATGGCGTTTACTCGTTTCATATCTTTTTGGATTATGCTTTAGCACCTGCCGCAGCTGCCTTCTTACCAGCCTTCCTGCGGACGAACTCACCCACGTAACGGATGCCCTTGCCTTGATACGGCTCCGGCTTCTTTAATTTGCGGATGTCGGCGGCCACTTTGCCCACAATCTCTTTATTAATACCCGAAATAGTGAGAATGTTCTTTACGACAACAGCCGTAATGCCCTCCGGCAGCGGGAAGTTAACGGGGTGGCTAAAGCCAAGCGCAAGTACGACGGACTTTCCTTCGACAGCCGCACGGTAACCGATTCCTTCGAGCTGGAGCTTCTTCTCATAGCCGGCGTTTACGCCATGCACGGCGTTCTTTATCAAAGCCGCCATCGTGCCCCAGTTGGCCTGCGCCTGCCTGTCTGCGCTCATGATGGAAACGCGGGCTTCTTTCGCATCGCCTTCTTCATGTATCAAGACGGCGCAATGCGGCAAAAGCGGGAATTTGAGCTCGCCACCCTTACCTTTAACCATCACAAAGCCGGCCTTCTCCTCAACGGTGACGCCTGCGGGAATCGTTACTGGTTTCTTGCCGATTTTCGACATAAATATACGGATTTAGTAAGTGGATATGAATATAGCATGGGGCGACGGAATATGCAATATAAAACCGCATCGGATCCGCTGGCTGGCAGATGCGATGCGGTATTTTCGAGGTAATGTAATTCATCCGAACGCCTCATGCACGAGCTTCGTGAATTTTTTGAGGTGTGGATCGTCTGAAATTATTTCGTCTGCGAGCATTACTGCGCGTGGGCCATCTTCGTCGATTATTGCCGTAAGAAGCTCTGAAAACGTCGTCGCGTACGATGGACTCATGTCGGCAACGTTCTCTAAAATCAGCGATGCAAATACCCCATGCTCTTCGCTTCGAGAAATGCGCGTGTGCTTCAAGATGGCGTTGCCGAGCAATAATCCGAAAGTCATCGGAAAATAAAAAGCTGAAAAGAATAGTGTACGGGCTTCATGCGGCGGCATGCGCACCACTAATCCGAAAATGCAAGCGGCGCTAAGGCAAAAAATCGTCGTGCCATTACGCCATTTAGCAATACGACAGACTTTCTTGAGAACGCGCTTAGAACGGATTAAATCCATCTGAATCAGAGCCATGACCAAAAAACCATCGAGTGACTGCATGAAATCCTCCGTGCCCGCAAGGCGTTTGAGTTTTCGAAGAATAAGCTAAAAAGACAATACCCTTTTCGGGGTATTGTGTCTACTGCATACGAGTTGCTACTACCCATGCTCGCATAAGGGCTGTGCCCGTTGCGATGCTTTGACAGATAACCGGCGGAGCCGGCTCTACTGGGAGCAAGCTCGCCCTGATTCCCTATCCGCAGATAGGGACGAGCTTACCAGATTTCGAACAAGAGCTCGCCGCCCACGTTTTGCTTACGGGCATCTTGGTACGCCATGATGCCTTTCGGGGTGGAAATAACGCCCAAGCCGAAGCCCTGCTTTACGGGGCGTAATTCCTGCGCGCCGGCGTAGATGCGACGGGACGGCACGGACAGGTGAGATACGCCGCGGATAAAGCCGGTTTTATTCTCACCGTATTTCAAAACTATTTCCAATGCGCGCTTCGGCATCCTACCCTTCTTGTTAACGGCCGTGATGTAACCGTACTTCTGCAAGAGCTCGAGCACCATCAAATCCATGTTCGAAAAGGGAACCTTCAGCGAGTCCTTCTTGGCCGCCTGCGCGTTCTTTATCATTGTTAATACGTTGGTATACATATGGTTGTTTTTACCAGCTCGATTTTGTTACGCCGGGTATCAAGCCCTTGCCCGCCATTTCGCGGAAGCAGATGCGGCACAGCCCGAACTTACGCATATACCCGTGCTTGCGGCCGCACTTGAAACAGCGACGTACGGCGCGGGTGCCGAACTTCGGCTCTTTTTTCGATCGGGCGATGACGGATGCTTTAGGCATAGTTTATATATGAATATTATTTAGTCTTTGCTTTTACCTCCTTCGGCTTCTGAAGCGGAATACCGAGCGTGTGGTACAACGCCAGGGCGCGCTCCTTGTCCTTATCCTGCACCTTGAGTACTAACGTGACCTCCATGCCGAAATCCACTTTGGAATTTTCAGGGACGATTTCAGGAAAAGCGACGTGCTCGCGAATACCGATAGTAAGGTTGCCATTCGCATCGATGCACTTCGTCGGTATGCCGCGGAAGTCGCGTACGCGGGGGAAGACGATGGCGTTTAGCCGCTCTAAAAAGTCGCGCATGCGCTTGCCACGCAAGGTTGCGTTCATGCCAACGACCGTCCCCTGCCGCAACTTGAAACCGGCGATAGACTTGACTGCGTGGCGAAGCGCCGGCTTTTGGCCGGTCACCGCCTTGAATTCGGAAACGATTTCCGGCAAGACTTTTTCGTCGAAGTGCGCGTTCGAAGTCGCCATGCGGCCTACACCGACGTTCACCACTATCTTATGTAATACGCTTTGCGCGGTTATGGTTTGTTTTACTGCCATATGTTTTAAATTGCCGATTTGCACTTTTTGCACATACGCGTCTTTTTCTCGCCCGTACCTGCGCTACCCATGCGTGACGGCTTGCCGCACTTCGGGCAAATAACCATAACGTTCGCCGCCGCTACGAACCGCGGAACGGAAACGATTTCGCCCTTACCTCCCTGCGCACGGGGCTTCTTGTTGCGCTTTAACATGTTCAACCCGTCCACGAGGACCTTGCCGGAAAGTTTTTCAACGCGCAAAATTTTAGCCTGTTTTCCGGCATCCTTTCCCACCATCATCTGTACGAGGTCTCCCTTGTGGATCTTCATGGGTTTAGTGAATAAGAAGAGTATATCCGATGTTGACCAATTTATCAAGCACGGAGCATACATTAAAAATAGCTTATAAAACGCCCTTTCCGGACGCATCCGGAAGCGCTATGCTCGTATATGAAAATGGACCCTTTAATCTCAACCGTAGCCGTCGTACGTACGTGGAATAATCCTGAGATACGAAAACGCGTCGACGCTTTACTCGCCTTCCTTCCTCATGCACTCATACTCGTCAACACGGCAAAAGATACGGATTTTACGGCACGCCTTTTAGAGGGAATTTCAGCAGACCGGATAACGGCACTCTCCCTCGATACGGGGCCTTATTTTTGGTCGCTGCCACTCAACGCAGCCCTGCGGCATTTCGATGCAGTCGGCGCACCGTACGAGTTTTTCTTCCCCTGCTCCGTCGAAGCGACGTTCGAGCGCCAACACTTAAAAGCAATGCTCCGGGCATTTGCGGACCCTGCAGTCGGCGTCGTGGGAACGAGTTTTAAGGGAATAAAAAACGGCGGCGAAGTACCGCTTGGATCTTCGTATGCCCTGCCGCGCAATACCGGCATGGTGATCCGCCGCGCGGTTTTCGCGGGGCCGCTTGCGGACGGATTCGATCCGGCATGCGACGCATTCGGAGGCATGGAAGATGCGGACTTCGTAAACCGCATGGAAGAGCAAGCACCGTACAAGGCGGTCATGCTCGACCTACGCATACCGCTTACCGTAGGCGCAAACTGGAACCAAATGGAAAAGGAAGCCCGTGAAACGGAGGCCCTGCGAAAAATAAAAGAATTGCGCGGACAATAAAAAATACGCCCTACGGCGTATTTTTTATTAAACGATTTCCTCAGCGAGGGAGAAAATAGCGTCGAATCCCTTCTCTTTGATTTCGCGCGGGATAGGGCCGAAGATACGAGTTGCGCGGGGCTGCTTCTTTTCGTCTACGAGCACTACCGCGTTGTCGTCGAAGCGGACGTGCGTGCCGTCGCCGCGTACGAACGCTTTTGCCGTACGGACGATGAGGCACTTCACGATCTCCTTCTTCTTCACTGCCTTGCGCGGTTCGGCGCTCTGCACGGAAGCGATAACGATTTCGCCCAAGCGAGCGTAGCGCTTACGGCTGCCACCTAAGAGACGGAAAATACGCACGAACTTCGCGCCCGAGTTATCCGCCACCTTCATTATTGAACGTTCCTGTACCATATATGTATTTTAAGCCTTACTGACGATAACCCAGCGCTTTTCTTTCGACAGCGGGCGGGTCGCTTGGATGACGACCTTATCCCCTTCTTTATATTCGTTCTTTTCGTCGTGGGCCTTAAAGCGGGAGTGCGCGACGTACTGCTTCAAGTACTTCGGGTGGCGCAACGTCCTTGCGACTTCTACCACACGCGTTTTCTGCATCTTGTCGGATACGACAACGCCCTCGCGGGTACGAATCTGAACGGCTTTCTTTTCGGTAGTCTTTTCCATTGTGTTATTTGCCGGCAATCGCAAGCGAGGAGGCTACGGTGAGCGCGCGGGCTATCGCCTTTTTCGCCGCCGTGATCTCCTTAATGTTCTTCGTCTTGCCAGACGCCAAATCAATCCTATATTGCCACACTTTCGCGCGAAGTTCAACCACAAACTTTTCGAGTTCGGCTTTCGATTTTCCCTTGAATTCGGCCATCGTATCTTTCTTTTTCATGGGTTTTATAGCTTGCTTATCATTTTAGTCTTTACCGGAAGCTTGTGACCGGCAAGGCGGAGCGCTGCTTTCGCCATCGTGGCGGTTACGCCATCCATTTCGAACAAAATCCTACCACGCCTCACGGGGCATACGAAGTGGTCGGGGCTACCCTTACCGCCACCCAAGGTCGTTTCGGGCGGGCGGGAGGTAATCGGCTTATCCGGAAAAATACGGATCCAAATCTTGCCTTCGCGCTTCACGAAGTTCGTAAGAGCGCGGCGGGCAGCTTCGATCTGGCGGGAGGTAATCCACGCGATTCCTTCCGAACGAAGGCCGAAGGAGCCGTACGACAACGTCGTGCCGCGCGTTTCTACGGTACGCTTACGCGAACGTCCTTTCTGCCACTTACGGTGTTTAACTTTCTTAGGGAGCAACATAGTTTTATTTCTTTACGGTTTCCTCGAAGACATCGCCCTTGTAGATCATGACCTTGATGCCGACGGTGCCGTAGGTCGTGAACGCCGTGTTCTCGCTGTAGTCGATATTCGCACGAAGCGTCTGGAGCGGTAAGCGACCCTTTGCAAGCCACTGGCGGCGGGCGATTTCAGCGCCATCGATACGGCCCGAAAAGTGTAATCGCGCACCGAGCACCTCCTTATTTTGCATTATGAAATCCAAGTGCTTCTTCATTGTGCGGCGTGCGGGCAAGCGCTTTTCGAGGTCGGCTGCAATCTGCTGACCAATGTTTACGGCGGAGATTTCGAACCGGCGCAATTCGTCGATTGTAAGGTTTACGGAGAACTGAGGCATTTTACCGCCACGGGCTTTAAAGAGCTTTGTAAGCGCCGTCTCGAGTTGCTTGTGGAGCGTTTCGATGCCCTTGCCGCCGCGGCCGATGATGAAACCGGGGCGTGCCGCCTTAATGGTTACGCGGAAGCTGTTGTTCATCGTGCGCTCGATATCCACGCGCACCACGCCCGCCGCTGCCATCTTCTCGTCGATTATATTCCTAATAAGGGTGTCTTCCTCGAGATTATTACGGAAGCTCGCACGGGCAAACCAGCGCGACTTCCATGTCCCGATAATCCCCAACCTAAACGAATCTGGCCGTATTTTGTGTCCCATATATATAGTTTATTCTCCCGTTTTCCGCCTAAATACACGGCGCATAAATCCCGGGTCTTCGGCCTTCTTTTTATCCTTAGTAATCACCTTACCCTTCGCGCCTGCAACCTTCGGCTTTACGGAGCGCGCAGATGCATCCGTTTTTGTGGGGCGAGTAACCGTGAAGCGCTGCACGAAGTCTTTATCAGCTTCGGAAAGGATAATGGTAACGTGGCTGCTTTTCTTGTGGATCGGCGTGGCCATACCCTTTGCACGGGGCAATGAACGCTTGAGCGTTGGGCCCTGGTCGACGCGAATCGTCGCCACCTTCAGCTTCGTGCCAACCATATTCTGTGCCTTTGCCGAAGAGATGACCGAGCGAAGTAACTTCAAAATCGCCGGAGCGGCGCGCTTCTTCATCATCATAAGCTGGGCTTCGGCCTCAAACGCCGACATGCCGCGGATTACGTCAACCACAAGCCGCACCTTACGGGGAGCCATACGGAGATAATTAAGTTGTGCGGATGCGGTTGTCATATTTTTATATATTATTTCTTTTTCGGCGCTGCTCCAGCTGCGGAAGCAGTTGCGCCTTTTTCTATATCTTTCTGCATCTTGCCGCCGTGCTTTGTGAACTTGCGCGTAAGCGAGAATTCGCCCAAGCGGTGGCCAACCATCTCCTCTTTTATTGCTACGGGGAGGTGCTGCCTGCCATTGTGTACGCCGATAGTAAGGCCTACCATGTCGGGCGAAATCTCCGAGTCGCGCGACCACGTCTTGATTCCTTCCGTTTCGCCTGCAGCGCGGAGTTTCGCGACCTTCTTAGCTAATTTCGGGTCGATGAACGGCCCTTTTTTGGAACTTCTGGACATATAGTTGGTTTAACGGATCTTAGGACGACGGCGGACTATGAGCGAGTTCGACCACTTCCTGCGGTTACGGGTCTTCTTACCGCCCGTAATGTTACCCCAGATGTCCTTCGGGCGCTTCGTACCACGCGGTTGGCGCTGTTCGCCGCCGCCGTACTTGTGGTCGCACGGGTTCATAGCGGTACCGCGAACGGTCGGCCTGATGCCCATCCAGCGCGAACGGCCGGCCTTGCCGAAGTTCGTAAGGCTCCAGTCGACGTTCGATACCTGCCCCACGGTTGCGAGAGACGTCCATAATACGCGGCGTACTTCCTTCGACGGCATCTTGAGCGTGGTGTAACCAGCGTCGTGGCCCAAGACTTCAGCAGCCGTACCCGCGGAGCGGATAAGCTTGCCGCCGCAACCGCGCTGCATTTCGATGTTGTGCACCTGCGCGCCGACCAAGATGTTCTTCAAGGCCATGCGGTTGCCGGACTTAAGAGGCGTCATTTCAGAAGTGATAATAACGTCCCCCTTCTTCATTCCGTGAGGAGCGAGAACATACCGACGTTCGCCGTCCTTGTATACCACGAGCGCAATAAACGCCGTGCGGTAAGGGTCGTACTCGAGGGTTTCTACGCGGCCCGGAATATCGAACTTATCTTGCTTGAAGTCCACCATGCGATAAGTCTTCTTATTGCCGCCGCCCTGATGACGAACGGTAATAATGCCGCGGTGGTTGCGCGCAGCCTTATTCTTCAAGTGCTTCGTAAGCGGCTTGTACGGGTTCGATTTGGAAACCGTAAGCACGGAATAATCCACCGTGGTCATCTGCCTCCGCGAAGCGCTTGTAGGTTTGTAGGTCTTTACTGCCATATGATTATTGGGAAAGTATATCGAGTTTCTCGCCTTTCTTCAAGGTAATGATGGCCTTTTTAAAGCTCGGACGCATGCCCATCACGCGGCCGCGACGGCGCGCCTTCGGGCGGGTGTTGATAACGTCAACTTTAGTAACGTGCACCTTATAGTGCGCCTCCACGGCCTTTTTTACCTCGGACTTCGTCGTGTCACCCGCAACCACGAAAACGTACTTGCCCATTACGGACATTGCCGCGGATTTTTCGGTGACGAACGGCTTCTTAATTATGGATATGTTTGCCATGTTATTTGATTCCCATAACAGCCTCGCGGTCGATAAGGATGTTTTTGAACCGCAAGAGGTCTTCGACGTTTAAAGATTGCGGGTCGAGCGCCTTCACCTTTTGGATGTTCGAGGACGCACGGAAGATATCCTTATTGCCGATTGCGGGTATTAAAAGCGTTCCCTTCGGTACCCACTTCAATTCGCGAGTGCGCGGTTCCTTGATAGCTAACGTGTCGATAACCTTAAACTCGCCGTCGGCGATTTTCTTGGAAAGCGCGACATAGACGCCGGCTTTTACCATTTTCCTGTTGATCTTCTGCGTGTAGTCGCGGTCGTTGCGCGGGCCGAAGGTGGCGCCGCCGCCCTTCCATAAAGGTGAACGAGTGGATCCGTGGCGAGCACGTCCCGTTCCCTTCTGGCGCCACGGCTTTTTGCCGCCGCCCGAAACTTCATCGCGCTGCTTCGTGTGCGCCAAAGGCTGGCGACGGTTAGCGGCCATAGCGACGACGATTTGGTGAATCAGGTCAGGGTTCCACGCGCGTCCGAAAATAGCGTCGGATACTTCGATATCCCCCACCTGCTTCATAGCCTTGTCGTATACTGCGAGTTTCATATGTGTTATGCGCTTATTTCGATGCGGCCCTTCTTCGGCCCGGGGACTGCGCCGCGGAGGAATACCTCGCGCGATTCGGGCTTTATTTCGACTACTTTCAAATTCTTAATAGTTACACGGATTACGCCCATGTGGCCGGCCATGCGGAGGCCAGGGATAACGCGCTGGGCGGCGGTGTTGCCGATAGACCCCGGGGCGCGGAAGCGGTTCTTCTGGCCGTGGGTTTTCGGGCCGCCGCCGAAGTCGTGGCGCTTAACGACACCCGCGAAACCGTGGCCCTTCGTGATACCGGCTACGTTTACGAGCGCATCTTCCTTTAAAACGGAAAGGTCGCTACCTTCCTCCATTTTCAAGATCGTTACGGGTATCATAAGATCCCCCTTCCAGATCTGCGTCATATTCGATTTAGTGCCTATCAACTTGAACATAGTATTCATTGGTTGCAACAGTTTTTAAATAGTACACGAAGATGCTTAATTTCGCAAGGGTTATATATATGAGTAAATACTATGCTTTTTGGTAGATTGACATTGATACTAAATAAGTGGTATATTATATATTGATTAGGACTTCCCTATCACTCACAGCACATCATAAAAGGAGGCACTCAGATGAGACGCTATATCATGTTTCTCTATTCGTATGGGAAGGCACATGGCGGATTCGATGATATTCTCAGAGATCCGCCCATGACAGGCCAAGCGCGGGGAGAAATAATCTCTTTCGATGTTCCGCAGGATGGCCAAGACTACTTACCTCATCCGCAAGAAAACATCACTGGATACGATGCCGCTCATGTCGTTGATACTCAGACATGGAAAATCGTCATGACATATGAACTGCATTGGCGAGGCAGACTAATCGAAGGCGGTATTTGAGAAAGCGCCTCGATTTTTCAACGCCGTTCCGATCGGAGCGGCGTTTTTTAATACGAATTATTCCACATAGCATAAAGCGAAACGAACCCGTAGCGCCAAAGTAACCTGAGTGGAGATGTATAGCAAATACCCGAAAGAGGAGAGAAAAGCCGAGAAAAAATTATTGTATGAGTCCCGCAGCGCTTTTGCGCGGAGGTCGAGTTTATTTTTTCTGTCGGCTTTTCCGACGATAGAGGTAGTATTTGCATACAGCGTAACGGGTTGCTGGGTGCTAGGGGTTCGGGGAGCACCTAGTTATTCACATGAACTGAAAAAGGAAAATCCCACTTCGCCCTTTTAGGGCTTCGAGGTAAAACAAAACCGCCTTCCGGCGGTTTTGTTTAATGGAATATCCCACTTCGCTACCTTTCGGTAGCTTCGAGGGATGATTTTCCTAGCAGGAAAATCACATCATCTTTATCTCGATATCGACACCGGCGGGGAGGCTTATTTTAGAAAGCGCTTCCACAATCGCGGGATTGATATTCATTATGTCGATGAGGCGCTTGTGTACCCGCAGTTCAAACTGCTCGCGCGAGTTCTTATGGACAAAGGTAGAACGGTTCACCGTGTACTTCTGGATCTCCGTCGGGAGCGGCACGGGGCCGATTACTTCGGCATCGAGGCGCCGCGCGGTTTCCACTATTTGGCGCGCGGAGCTGTCGATGAGCTTATGGTCGAACGCCTTTATGCGCAGGCGCAGCTTTTCCACTTTTTGCTTTTCTTTGACCATAGTTGTAAGGAGCTTACGGGTTAGTAGCGCGTTATTTTATGATCTTCGTAATGACACCGGCGCCCACCGTCTTACCGCCTTCGCGGATGGCGAAACGCTGCTTGTCTTCAAGTGCGACCGGCATGATAAGCTTCACGTTCAACTTGATCGTGTCGCCCGGCATAACCATCTCTGTTCCTTCCGGAAGGATACATTCACCCGTAACGTCAGTGGTACGCATGTAGAACTGAGGCTTATATCCCTTAAAGAACGGGGTGTGGCGACCGCCTTCTTCCTTGCTCAAAACGTAGATTTCCGTTTCAAACTCGGTGTGCGGGGAAACGCTACCCGGCTTTGCGAGAACCTGTCCGCGCTCCACGTCTTCTTTCTTCAAACCGCGGAGAAGGATGCCGACGTTGTCGCCTGCACGGCCTTCGTCCAAAAGCTTGTTAAACATTTCAACGCCCGTCACAACCGTCTTCTGGGTGGTGCGGAGACCGATGATTTCGATTTCTTCGTTGACCTTGATAATACCGCGCTCGATACGGCCGGTTACCACTGTACCGCGGCCTTCAATGGAGAAGATGTCTTCTACCGGCATAAGGAACGGCTTGTCCGTTTCGCGAACCGGCTCCGGAATGTATTCGTCGAGCGCCTTTACGAGGTCGAGGATCGGCTGGCAAGCCGGGTCGTTAAGGTCAGGTGCTTCCAAAGCCTTCAAGCCGGATCCGCGGATGACGGGGATCTGGTCGCCAGGGAATTCGTACTTCTTCAAGAGTTCGCGGACTTCGGCCTCAACGAGGTCAATAAGTTCCGGGTCGTCTACCATGTCGATTTTGTTCAAAAACACTACAAGGGCAGGAACACCAACCTGACGGGCAAGCAAAATGTGCTCGCGGGTCTGGGGCATCGGGCCGTCAGCGGCAGAAACTACGATGATTGCACCGTCCATCTGGGCGGCACCGGTGATCATGTTCTTAATGTAGTCGGCGTGACCAGGGGCGTCGATGTGCGCGTAGTGGCGCTTTTCCGACTCGTATTCCGAGTGGTGGATGG
>CAYTBX010000010.1:5899-19653 GCA_964436175.1 uncultured Candidatus Saccharibacteria bacterium | reverse complement strand
CCGTAATTTCGACTGCTTTCGCGAAGCCGACGATTGCCGCCACGTTTTCCGTACCACTACGCATACCACCTTCCTGCCCGCCGCCCGCAACCTGCGACTCAATACCGACACCTTTCTTTATATACAAAAGCCCGATTCCTTTCGGGCCATATATCTTATGGCCAGACAACGTCATCATATCCACGCCTAAGTCCGCCACATCACACTTCATATATTGGAACGCCTGTACGGCATCCGTATGGAACAGGGGATAAACAGAACTATTAGTTTTTAGTTTATAGTTTTTAGTTATTTCGGCGATTTCCTTTATAGGCTGGATAACGCCGAGCTCGCTATTCGCCATCTGAATGGAAACAAGGACGGTATTTTCGTTAAGCGCAGCTTCTAACTTCGTGAGGTCAATAATCCCCTCGCCGCTTACCGGAACTTCGATGATTTCCGCCCCGTACAAACGCTTAAGCGCCATGCACGCCTCGTATACGGATTCGTGCTCGATAGCGGATATAATAATGCGCGGCTTATTTTTCTTTTCCTGCAGTGCACGCTCGAATACTCCCCGTACGGCTAAATTATTAGCCTCCGTAGCCGAACCCGTAAAAACGATTTCCGCATAGTCAGCGTTAAGCGCCTTCGCTATTCCCTGCCGCGCAAGGAAGACCGCGCGCGACGCCTCTTGCCCGTGCAAGTGCGACGAGCTCGGGTTGCCGAAGATGCCGCTATAAAAGGGACGTATGGCAATTTCAACCCCGCTATCCATCGGCGTCGTTGCCGCGTAATCCATATATATGCGCTTATTTTTCATAATTATAAAAAAGAAAGCCTCTCCGCCGAACGTCCAGTTCGGCGGAGGGCCCTGCGTGCGTCCGCATCCAAAGCGGCGCACGACTTGTTAGGGATTGCCGAATTGCCGGCGGAAATTCATAGCAGATTCCGGAACCAGAAACGCATCACCCTGACTAAACCGTTTGAGTTGCGCATTCGGCTGATCGAGATACAAATGCCAATGCGTCCGTTCGAAACGCAAAGAAACGGGATGCTCCTCACCTTCACCATCCAAAAGGACGATGGCATTCGACTGCGGCAAGGCCGGACTACCCAGCGCCAACCCACCCTTCACTTCCCCGCAATTGCGATGGATAAAGAGGAGGTCGTAGAGCATGCGGCAGTCCAAATGGCACGGACCGTCGAATTCCATGCGGAGGCGCTTAACAGTCACGGCACAGGTAATAGGGCATTGCCGGACGATACGGCCCGCAGAACGCCCCGGGACCACCAGTTTCCCGAAGATATTCAGAAACGGAAGCGGAAGCTCGGCAAGCGAGATATCGGGATTCCGATGCGAAAACAATTCGCATACGAGAAATCTTCCTTGCGACTCGGGAAGCGTGATCGGCTCGCCATCCGAACCAAGCACGCTCATGCATTCCGCATCGTCGTCCTCAGCGGAGGCAATATCGCTCGGCGTAGCAGTCATGACGTTCATATTCTGCAATCCCTTCGAAATTAGGCGGATACGTCCGGAGCGCCGCCATGGCGCGCCGCGATTTCTCCGCATTAGAAAAGCTGGCTACATAGTAGCACGGCACTTGCCCCCTTGCAAGTAAAATGGTACTCTATATTCACGACTGTTATTCGACAGCTCGTTCCCAACTTCACGTCTTTTACGAAAGGAGTCCCTGCTAATGCGAGTCAGCGAACCCTGCGCCAGAGCAATCCGGCGCGCACGGAAAATTGCACGATTTCTAGGTTCGGTTACGCTCATGCCTGAACACTTCATGATCGCGATGCTCAAGACAAAAAACGCTGCAACGCGCTTTTTGCGCAGAGCCGGCATCGTGCTCAAAGAAGTACGCAACGCATGCCTGAAGGATATCCATCAATCCAAGGATTACAGGGGAATGGAGCCGTGTCGAAGCGATTCATGGAATACCGTCATGGGCCGTGCGGCAACGCTCGCCCAGAACGGCAAACGGAACTCTATCGGCATTTTCGACGTTTTCGCGGCCTTTGCGGAAACTAACGGCATCGTCGAATGCGTTTTCGAAGCATGTCATGCCGCCTACTCCGCAATCCGGCAATTCCTCACGAACCTCGTCAAGCAAGAACAAGAATACGCCAACCCCCTTGCGCCTAGCACAACGTAACTGCACTAGCCGCAAACCCGAAGCCGCATCGGAAAATCCCTCACCGGACCCGACGCGGCTTCTTTTTTTTGCCGCGATGGGATATTTTTATATTTCATGAAAGACAAAATCGTATTCGACGTCGAGACGAAAAATTCCTTCGAGGACGTGGGCGGCCGCGACAACTTGGAAAAGCTCGAAGTGAGCGTCGTCTGCGTCTATTCTTATAACCACGATACGTACGCGAGCTACCGCGAGGGAGAGTGGGATAAGCTCGCGCCCGTATTCCAAAACGCCGGCCTCGTGATCGGCTTCGCTATTAGCCGCTTCGACCTGCCGGTTATGAAAAAATATATGCCATTCAACGTAATGGCCTTACCGCGCTTGGATATTTTGGACGAAATAGAACTCGCGTACGGTTCGCGCATCTCGCTCGACATGCTCGCGAAGACTAATTTAGGCACACAAAAAACGAGCCACGGGCTCGAAGCGATAGAATTCTATAAACGCGGAGAATGGGACAAGCTCATAGAATACTGCACGCACGACGTACGCATTACGAAAATGCTCTACGACCTCATCCAAAAGCAGAAATTCATAAACATCCCTAAGCGGTATACCAACGAACTCGTAAAAGTCCCCTTAAACTTTAAGGAGCTCGAATTACCCGCTACTCTTTTTTAGAGCTAATCTCAAAAATAGGCCGTAGGCTGTTTCGCGGGATTTCCGAGCGAGAAACGGGATCTTTTGACGAGGAATACCGAGGTATTCCGAGGAGAAAATCGCGATTCGCAGCCGGAAATAACCGAAAGAGCCACGGATATCTCCTAATCTATTTTTGAGATTAGTTCTATATTCCTGTTAGTATATAGAGATGGCACGACGGACCAACGACGAAGACGAAGAGGAAGACGAACGCCCGCGGCGCGGAAAGAAAAAGCAGGTTAAGGAAAAGAAAACTTTTCTTGATCAGCTAAGCCGCGAAATAAAGAAGAGCGTTATCGCTATCGCCTTACTGGGTGTGAGCGCTATTTTAGTACTCGCCTTGTTCGATAAGGCAGGGCCTGCTGGCGGCTACGCCTACATAGGGCTCGTTAAAGCATTCGGCTGGGGCTACTACTTGTTGCCGGCGATGACATTACTACTCGCCATCGTGTTCCTCACCCACCGCGAACTCGAGTGGCTCGCCCCGCCCATCTTCGGCGGCATCGGCTTCGTGCTCGGCGCTTTGGGCGCGATAGATATAATCTTCCCCCATAACGCAGGTTTCGTGGGCACGGGCATTGGCCTCGTGCAACGGCCGTTCGGCTACCAAGCCTCGCTCGTAATCATGGGTGTTGTTATGGTTGCGAGCTTTATCGTGGCGCTCGACTTACCAATCCGCATTAAGCGGCGCGAAAAGAAAGAAGAGGAGAAAAAACCCGTTGCTGAAAATGGCACGGACGTAAACGCCGCGGTTGGCGCTGCGGAAGAAGCGGCGAAAGCAGCAGCAGCCGAAGAAAAGAAAAAAGACAAAGGGGCGGATATCGTAATCGGCAAAGAAGCGGAGTTGCCGGTAATGAACAAGAAGCCAGTCGTCTTCAAAGACTACGTTCCCCCACCCCTATCTCTCTTAATATCGAGCATTGAGCGACCCACCGCCGGCGACCTACGCGCGAACGCCAATATCATCAAGCGCACGATGGACAGCTTCGGAATCTCCGTCGAAATGGGCGAGATAAACATCGGCCCTAAGTTTACGCGCTATACGCTCAAACCCGCCGAAGGCGTCCGCCTCGCAAAGCTCACCGCCCTTGGGCAGGACTTGGCATTAGCGCTGGCCGCCCACCCCATACGTATCGAGGCGCCAATACCGGGCAAATCGCTCGTAGGCATCGAGGTGCCTAACAAAACGGCTGCCATGGTGCGCCTCGGCTCGCTCTTAGCCTACCCCGAGTTTTCGCAGTCGCACCCGCTTAGCGTTATCCTCGGCCGCGACGTAACGGGCGAGCCGATTGCCGTAAACATTGCGAAGATGCCGCACATGTTGGTCGCGGGCGCAACCGGCTCTGGTAAATCCGTCACCATCCATACATTCATTACGTCGCTCCTTTTCAAAAACTCGCCGCAAACGCTCCAGTTCATCATGATCGACCCTAAAAAGGTTGAGCTTTCGATATACAACGGCATCCCCCACTTGGCTTCGCCTGTCGTAACCGAAGGCAAAAAAGCCGCCGGCGTCTTCCGCTGGGCGATACAGGAAATGGAACGCCGCTACGAAACACTTTTGAAAGCCGGCTGCCGCGACATAACGGGCTACAACGCCAAGAACAAAGATACGCAGATGCCCTTCCTCGTAATCGTGGTAGACGAGCTTGCGGACTTGATGGTCGCCTACGGCAAAGATATTGAAACCGCTATCGTGCGCTTGGCGCAGATGGCCCGTGCAACGGGCATCCACTTAATGCTCGCCACGCAACGGCCTTCGGTGGAAGTCATCACGGGCCTCATTAAGGCCAACATCCCCTGCCGCATCGCCTTACAGGTAGCAAGCCAGATAGATTCGCGCACTATTCTCGACAGTGCCGGCGCCGAAAAGCTCTTGGGTGGCGGTGACATGCTCATAGTCTCTTCCGAATTCTCCAAACCCAAGCGTTTACAGGGGGCGTTCGTGACAGAAGCCGAAATACACTCGGTAGTTGATTTCATTAAAGAACATAACCAGCCGAAGACGGTAGAGACGCCCGTAGTGCTCGACTTAAACGGCAACCCCGTACCGACGACCGCCGACCTTGCGGCGAAACCCGCAGGCATGCCTGATCTTTCGTTCGAAGACTTGGATAGCGACGAAGACGACGACCTGTACGACGAAGCGGTAGAGACGGTGAAGCAGGCGCAAAAGGCGTCCGCATCCCTTTTGCAACGCCGCTTGAAGGTAGGCTATGCCCGTGCCGCGCGCCTACTAGACCTCATGGAAGCGAAAGGCATTATCGGCCCCGGCGAGGGCGCGAAACCCCGCGAAGTATTCTTGGAAAAAAGCGTAGACGAAATATCCGCCGCCGACTTCCAATAACGGAATTCGGACGCCGGAGTTTTCCTTTGACTTTCACCCCGTGAGCCATATACTGAAAGCCAATGGAAACGACATCGCTTAAGGAGCTGCTGCGCGAGCACATCGAACTGAAGGGGTTATCCCCTAAAAAAATAGCGGAAATGACGGGTATCCCCGACCGCTATATTGAAATGCTTCTGCAAGGCGACACATCGAAGCTCCCACCCTCGCCCTACGTACATGGCTACATAGCGAAACTCTCGGGAATCCTCAACTTCGATAAGGAAACGATGTGGCGCCTGTACCAAAAGGAATCGTCCCTTACCAAATCGGGGCGCGAAGACCGCTTACCGAACAACCGGTTCGCCGTACGCGGTATAAGCCGCGGATGGGCGGTCGCGAGCTTCGTACTCGCTGCCTGCCTCATGTTTGGCGGATATGCCGTATACGGAATCGTTTCCCCGCCGGAACTCGTCATCACGGTACCCGCAAGCGAAGGCAGTACCGTCGCGCAGGAAACGATCCTCCTGCAAGGAAGAACCGATCCGGCATACGTCGTAACGGTGAACGGCAGCGAAGCCTACGTAGGCAAGGACGGTCTTTTCCAAAAAGAAATTCGGCTACAAGAAGGGATAAACAGCGTCGAGTTCATCGTACGCAAGTTCCTCGGGAAGGAAGCACGTATAGTGCGAAACATCGTATACGTCATACCAACTAACGAAAAAATTGATGCCAAAAACGCCAGCACAACAACCGGAGAAGGAAACTAAGAACGAAAAGAGCGGACTACAAGATTTACTCACGTCCCTGCAGGACAAGTTCGGCGAAGGGTCCGTAATGACCCTCGGCGACACGAAGAAAATGAACGTGAAGGTTGTACGTACCGGATCGTTTTCGCTCGATCGCGCTTTGGGCGTAGACGGCCTACCTAAGGGCCGCATCGTCGAAGTGTTCGGCCCCGAATCGAGCGGTAAGACCACCCTTGCCTTGAATGTTATTGCGCAGGCGCAAGCCGGCGGCGGCAAATGCGCCTTCATCGACGCTGAGCACGCGCTCGACCCCGAATACGCGGTGAAAAACGGCGTAAAGATTAAAGACCTTATAATCTCCCAGCCGGACAACGGCGAAGAGGCGCTGAATATCTTGGAGGCCTTGGTACGGTCGAACATCATCGACGTCGTCGTGGTGGATTCCGTCGCTGCGCTCACCCCCAAAGCGGAAATAGACGGGCAAATGGGCCAGCAGTTTATGGGCCTGCAGGCGCGCATGATGGCGCAGGCGCTTAGAAAGCTTACGGCGATCGCCTCGAAAAGCGACACGCTCATCATATTCATAAACCAAATACGCATGCAGATAGGCATGATGTTCGGCAACCCCGAAACGACTCCGGGCGGCAGGGCGCTTAAATTCGCCTCGTCCGTGCGGCTCGACGTACGGCGTATCGCGCAGGTAAAGAAGGGCGAAGAAGTGGTCGGTAGTCGCGTTAAAGTGAAGGTGGTTAAAAATAAGGTAGCCGCCCCTTTCCAAGTCGCGGAATTCGATATTATGTACGGCGACGGAATTTCGTACGAAGGCGACGTCTTAAACGTCGCTATCACGAAAGGCATCGTTACCAAATCGGGATCGACGTACTCGTTCGATGGGACTAAGCTCGGCGTCGGTTTCGAAAACGCCCGCATCGCAATGAAAGCAGATAAAAAAATCGTAAAGGAAATCGAAAAGAAAATAATCGCCGCGGAATAACAAAATCGCCACCCCCCCCGCAAATAAAAACCGCCCCTCACAGGCGGTTTTTATTTTTCTCAAGATAATCCCCCGTGGGGGTCAGAATTCATCTCAAAAATAGTTTGGAAAACATCCGCGGCTCTTTCGGTTATTTCCGGCTGCGAACCGCGATTTCCTCCTCGGAATACTTATGTATTCCTCGTCGAAAGATCGCGTCTCTCGCTCAGAAATCCCGCGAAACCGCCTGCGGCCTATTTTCGAGATGAATTCTTTACTGCACTACGTAGTCGTACGGGACGTACTGGCTTTCGTCGTAGTACGAACCGCCGAGCGTGTCGTATACGGACGCGCCGTACGCGTCGCTGCTGTCGTCGTAGTAGTATGCGGAGCTGTCCGTGATATTGAGTTGCGACTCAATTACCGAAAGACGGGCATCCACGTTTACGAGACCGAGCTCCAAGTTCTGCGCCCTGCTGCCCACGTATACGACGAGGACGAGGAGAACGAGAAGCGATACGCCGACTATGTAGTAAAATTTGTCTTTTACCATAGGTGAATCATAGCACAAGCACGCGTGGATCAATACGAGTTATCCCCAGCTACGAGGAATTAAGGAAGTAAAAATTCTCAAATAATTTCGCAATAAGAATCGGGCCGGTACCAAAGGGCGTTGGCGTATAAAACGAGAGGCCGCCCTCGGCTGCCGCCAACTTCTCCTGATCGAAATCCGGCGGAAAGCCAAAGTCTATTACGCCCGCGCTGACCTTAAGCCATGCAGGGTCCACGACACCCGTCTTCCCCACGCCTGTTATCACGAGGTCGCCACCTTGAACGAACCCCCTCAAGTCTTCCGTATGTATATCGGCGACCGCATATGGAATACCCCTTTCCGCACAAAAACGGGCAATGGGCGCGCCGACCAGAAAACCATTACCAATAATACGCACGGCGCGGTAATCACCTAAATCCCTTCCGATGGAAACGAGGATATCCCGTACGGCTGCGACTGCAGGCGAGGTGACTCCTGCCATACCGGAAAGATTGTCGACGTCCTTCAGGACGCCGATCGCCCGAATCAATGTCTCGCGATCATACCCCTCTGGCACCGGCAGCTGGAGTACGATACCACCTACAGTGTCGTCCGCAGAAAGCGCCGCAAGTGCCGCGACGACTGCCTCCTGCCTTTCCCCCGCGCTAAAACGGACAAGTTCAAAATCCACGTCAAACGCACGGGCAGCCCCCTCTTTTTTCTTCAGGAACGAAAGTGACGCAGGGTCATCCCCTATAAGGACGGCGACCATGCGCCTAGGGGGGCGCGGCATGCGGTCCATAACGCGTTCACGGATAGAGGCGGCTATAGTTCGGCCGTCAATTCGCATGTAATGGAAACTTAGCCGCGAATGCGGCAACCTCTTTAAGGAGCTTCGCGGGCTTTTCCTTCTTGATTAGAACCCGCCCGATCCATTCCGCGATACGCGCCATATCGCGCTCCTTCATGCCGCGCGTCGTAACGGCCGGGGTACCCAGCCGCACGCCCGTAGGGTAAAAAGGCGACTGATCCCCCGCTATAGAATTGCGGTTAGCAGTAACACCCGCGGCCTCGAGTAAATCTTCCGCTTCCTTACCCGTCATATCCGTATTCTTGCAATCGATAAGCATTAAGTGGTTGTCGGTGCCACCCGACACGAGCGCGAAGCCCTCGTGAAGTAAGGCCTTCGCGAGCGCCTGCGCATTCTTAATAATCTGCGTTTGGTATTTTTTGAAAGAAGGTTCTAGCGCCTCGAACCCCATGCGCGCGATGGCTGCCGTTATATGGTTATGCGGCCCGCCCTGCAACCCCGGAAAGACAACGCGGTCGATACGGTCGGCAAAGTCGCTCCGGCACGCTATGAAAGCGCCGCGCGGCCCGCGAAGCGTTTTGTGCGTTGTACTTGTCACAACGTCGGCGTGCGGGAAGGGCGACGGATGCAGCCCCGCAGCAACGAGACCCGCAATATGGGAAATGTCGGCTACGTGGTACGCGCCGGTACGTTTCGCAATTTCGCCGAAACGGGAAAAATCTATTGCACGCGGATAACTCGTAGCGCCCGACACCACTATCTTCGCCTTATGCATATCAACGAGCCGCGCCGCCTCCGCATAATCGAGCACGCCATCCACATCGAGCCCGTAATGCACCGCACGGAACAGACGGCCCGTTGCCGAGACGCGGTGACCGTGCGATAAGTGCCCGCCAGAAGCGAGCCCCATCGCGACGAACGTTTCCGAAGGCTGCATAAGCGCCAAGTAGACTGCCATGTTGGCGGAGGAGCCTGAATGCGGCTGGACATTTACATGCCAATCCTTACCGAGCTTGAAGAGCTTGCGGATACGGTCCTGCGCCAATTTCTCGATACCGTCATAAACCGTATTCCCCGGATAATACCGCTTACCGATATAGCCCTCCGAATACTTGTTCGTAAGGACCGAACCGATCACGGCAAGCATTTCGTCCGAAACGTAATTTTCAGACGGAATAAGATTTACCTGCGCCTTTTGGCGCAGGAGCTCCGTTTTCATTAATTTTTCGAGCGGGGCGTCCTTTCGCATTGTGGCTCTGATAATGCACTATAAATGCCGCGCCGACAACTTCCGCGCGTTGCCGTGCGACAGGAGTCCGCGGTAGGAAGATATGGCCGCGTCCGGCGCCTCGCCGCGCACGCGCCGCACCATTCGGCGCTTCGTTGCCGTCCGCAATACGCGATGGTCTGGAAAATGGACCCATCCGAGGAAATCAACGCCACTTGCCGCAGTTTTTATGAAAAGCTTGTCCGGATGCAATTCGAGCCTCAACCGGTCATTCAAAAATTCCGCTATTCTAGGAATAAGCCTCTCCAAATGCGCACGGCTTTCGGAGAAAACGATGAAATCATCAGCGTAGCGGATGTAATGCCGCTCCCGTAATCCATACTTCACGAATCGATCGAATTCGTTCATATAAATATTCACGAGTAACTGAGACGTAAGGTTTCCGAGCGGCAAACCGACGCCCGTCTTTCCATGAGTATTAAAACTGCTCACAATGCTACCGACTAAACGCAGAATATCCGCATCGTGGATATGACTACGAAGAATATTGAGAAGGATATCATGATCGATATTCGCGAAGAACTTGCGTATGTCGCACTTCAGAACCCACGCCGTGCACGTATTGTTTTTACTTGCAGTACGAGCGAATGCGCGAAAACGATCAAGCGCCTTATGCGTCCCCTTACCCAAGCGGCACGAATACGAATCGGCAAGAAACTTTCGGTCGAATAACGGATACAGAATGCGGTAAATGGCATGGTGTACGAGCCGGTCGCGCACGCACGCCTTATGTATGTCGCGTCGCTTCGGGTCGGTAATCGTGAAATAGCGATAACCGCCGTGCGCGTACATCCCGCCTTGCAAATCATCATGTAATATGAGAATATTTTCCATCAAACGCGAGCCGAACTCCTGTATATCAGGCTTACTCCGCTTGCCGATTACGAATTCCTCCCACGCCGCAAGTAAATTTTCGACCGAAACAATATCCCCATACCCATGAACGAACTTCCCTTTAACCCCCCCCCGTTACAAATTTGCCTATCCTCCAGCACCTCACCGGCAGCTATAAACTCTGGCACGAACTCTACGCGCATATAGCAAAACACTCCAAGTACACACTAGGAGAAAAAATCGACACGTTATTTTTAAAAACCATAGAACTTATATTCATAGCCCGCTACCTTAAAAAAGAACAGAAACTACCCGCACTCCAGAAAGCGAACACCGAATTCGACACGCTCAAATTCTTCCTCCAACTCCTATGGGAAACCAAAGGCGTTTCCACGAAGCAATATACCTCCCTATCGGAAAAGCTTTCCGAAATAGGAAAAATGCTCGGCGGCTGGCTGAAACAGGCCCTGCACGCCGAGCATATACCCCGATAGTTACTGCCAGTTTCTCGCGACCGCAACGCGTCCATTCCGGTTGAAATCATTACTGATCCAGTTCCAGTTGCCGTTCCACCGCTTACCGTCGTCATTCGCATACGGGATGTTCCGGTTGCCGTCAGCGTTCACCACGAACATGCAGGGAGCCTTCCGCGCCACCGCCCCTCGAAACCGCGCGCGGGCGGATTCCCGGAGCTGAACCGTATCCGGCATATTGAATGCCGTAGCGCCCCGCACCAAGTAGCAATAACAATATATGCGTATCGCGCGAACGCGCTCCCCGTAAGCGTACCCGCGGGAACTCCGGCCCGCGCGACCGCGGAATTCGACGCATGAAGCCGTAACCGCACGCACACGATCTACTATCCACAAGTGATCGTAGCATAAAAAAATCTCCTGCCGGCAACTGCCAACAGGAGATTTACGGAATCCAAGCGTACGAGAGAGCAAGGAACTAAGGGCTGATGCCAAGCGACGTAGTGGATTACTTGCTCGCGACCGCAACGCGTCCATACCGGCGGAAAGCATCACTGACCCAGCACCAGTAGCCGTGCCACCGCTCACCGCCGTCAAACGCATACGGGATGCCCCGGCCGCCGCCAGCGCGCACCACGATAATCCCGGGAAAGTCGATGTAGACGTTTCCGATAAGGGATTTTAGCGCGGCACGGACCTTGTCGTCGAGAATCGCTTCCGGCTTATCCCAGTTTGCGAGGAACCACTTCCAATGCTGGAAGCCGAGCAGTCCACCTTCACCGCGTAACTTCATGAGACGGCGTTCGTAATCCCCGCCCACGATCTGCGGCTCGTCGGACTTAAGCACGGTCGCAAGACGCACCGTAACCTCGCCCTCTGTGGAATCGTCGCATTCGATGGAACGGATACCGTCCCAGCTCGCTTTGACGTCAGCGAGACTCGGACGCTTGAGCGCGGGAATCTTGAAAACGACCGCGTCGTCCGTGAAGCTGAAGCAATCCCGATCGCCGTGGATGCGACGTACGCGACCCATGACCTCCTTGGCGCAGAAATCAAAGATATCCGGATCTTCCTCGCGCACGACCGCGAGATCGTCCTCAGTTCCGCCAAGCTCGCTGACGCGACCGGAAATCTCGACTCCCCAAGCCAAACGCATTTCGCTACTAAGAGAACTCATAGCACTCTCCAAAAAAGCCATTCCCGACCGTACCTACGCCGGTGCGATCCCGAACGGAAGACCAAAATCAAAGAACCGTAACTTGGATATATTATACCACTCTTATTAGCATCTAGTCAATTACCCTAAAAGCCCTTGAATTAAAGAGTTATTACAGCTAACAAACCCCCGACGACCGTTGCGATTTGTTAACTGCGGGGATTATCCATGATCAAAAAAAACAGGGCATGCGCTATACTGTAATTACCTATGTTTTCACGCGCCGGCATCATTACTATTTCAACCCTCGGATTCCTTGTCGTATGGGCAGGGACTGTGGGCGGCGCCCTTGTTATAAAAGAACGCCTCATCAAGAAAACGCCCGAAGCACCGGAAATTAGAAAGCCATTCGCCTTCGCGGAGCCAACGGAAGCGGAACTTGCAGCAATGACGAATGACGGCATGACAGCAGGAACGATCGCGATCCCCATGAATACCGCGATAACGGTTTTCTCGTGCGCGGGTAAAAAATGCGCCGCTTTGGGGATGGTACGGCCGGGCGAAGACCTTATACTCCGTGAAGATGCCGCCCCCGACGCCGAAGGGTGGATCGCCGTCGAATGGAACGGTGAAAACGGAAAAATAAGGCAGGGGTTCGTGAACGTAAACGAAGTCGCGGCCGGATACGAGACTCCCCCGCCTCCGCCGCCCACGGAAACAAACCTCGACCCCGAAACGCTCGTACCGCAGAAAGACGTCGTGGCAGAACCGGTGCCGATCGACCCGCAGACGCTCGTTGGTATCGCGTGCGATTTTGAAAGCGACGACCAGTTCCGCGACAAGAAAACGACCCGCGGCTCCGGCGCTATCATAACGGACGACGGCTACGTTATCACCGCACGTAGCGTGGTGGACTTAGGTTACCTGAACGACGGGCTCGATAATTTTAAGCTCAAACAATGCTACGTTGGGCAATTGCCCGCGTCTGACCCGCTCCCGAGCGTAGAGGCGATACGTAAAATAAACGCCTTCGTGCGCATCCCCTATATGGCGTATCTCGCCGAAGTTTCGTACGTCCCTAAAGGCGATGATGCGAGCGACTACGAAAATGCGTGGATGGATTTTGCCATATTGAAACTCAGCGACGTAAACCCCGACGCCCGATGGTTCGGCGGGCCGACGCATATGCCAGAATCCTTCCCTGCTGCACCCTTCCTTATTTCCGAATTGCCGAAAATCGGCGACCCAACGCTTAACTTTTCCTTCCCGAGCGGAACAACGATCGGCCATAACGATGATATGAAGACGCTCTTCATGCAGGGGCTTATTTCCTCCGTCACCGGCTACTGGGCGGGCGACAAACGCTATGCGGACACCTTATTCCTTATCGAAAGCCATTTAGACACCGAAGACACGGCCGGCGGCCGCTTCGGATCCCCCATCTTTTGGAAGGGGTACGTCGTTGGGGTCCACACCGCCAAGCAACAGGCATCGCGGCAGATATATAACGTCAGCGCGAAAGCCGTACTCGAGAACCTTTTTGACAACCAGTTTATCGTCCCGATCGACGTACGGTAGCGAAAAACGAAGTTTTTAGTTTTTAGCTTTTAGTTTACGGCTATTAATCCGGAAAAAAAGAAATAATACTACGGCAATGACAGCGACTCCGACAACCACTTGCTCGAAGAGGGCTATTTTTTCAGCATAAAAAGAAAACTCACGGCCCGCATACCAGCCGAATAAGGAGAGTGAACCCACGCGGAATACCGTCCCTATGAAGGTAG
>CAYTBX010000010.1:2873-5799 GCA_964436175.1 uncultured Candidatus Saccharibacteria bacterium | reverse complement strand
TACCAGCCGAATAAGGAGAGTGAACCCACGCGGAATACCGTCCCTATGAAGGTAGTTACAACGAAGACGAGCGGGCGGATGCGTACCATGCCGCAGAGAAGCGAAACGACGCTGATGGGGAAAATAGGGATGGCGCGCAGTGCCGCAAGCACAAGCTCATCCGCATAACCGCGGCCGAAGAAGCGATTAAGCTTTTCGATTTCCTCCCACCGCACGCCCATGTATTTACCGAACTTAAGGATAAGCGGCTTCCCACCCCAGTACGCGAGCGCATACATAATGGAGGCACCAAGAAGGACGCCGAAAGACCCTGCAAACGCCAGCGGGCCAAACGCCTGCGCAAGAGCGGAGCCGAAGGGCGCTACCGCGTCAATTGCAAAAAACCCGATAGCGAGGAACAAGAGCCCCGACGGTATAAAAAAGAAAACCTCTTCCATAAACCCGAGCAGGAAAAACGCCCATGCGCCGTACGTCGAAAGGAGCGACTGTATGAGTACGGTGCTTTCGTGAATCATTTATGGGTACCCAACGGGAATCGGACCCGTGCCACTTCTGCCACAGAGAAGAGTTCTGCCACTAAACTATGGGTACCATCTAGAACGTCTTGCCGTTATGTTCGAGATAATGGCAATTCCTACACAACCACTTCAAATTGGTTAATTCATTATTATGCCTATCCTGATCAATATGATGAACAACCAGTATTCTTATATCATTAATTGCGCATCCCTTGCAAACAATCGGGACTTTATTCCTGATCATAATCCCCCGATATGCGTTCTCACCATACTTCCAATTAGCATGATTAGGGCCGATTAAAAGATTTTTATTTTTCCATACGGCAAAGCATGACTTATCGCAAAAATATTTTTTGCTTTTTGAATTTCGTAAAGCGCGTTGCGCCTTATAAACTTTTTTACCGCAGGTGTCGCAATCAACTACTTCTCCCGTAAATAAAGCTTTATGATAACAAGCATTCGAACAATATTTTCCCCACCCTCTTTTAATACTCCTCGGTTTCGCATAAAAATCACCTGAACATACCGAACACTTAAGCCATGGCATGCATTAATTATACGGCATTTTCTACTAATGGAAAAGCAACGCTTTGTGGATAATGTGCCGCGGGGGTGAATCGAACACCCGACGCCAATCTCTTCAGGATTGCGCTCCACCACTGAGCTACCGCGGCTTATGCTCTAGTATGTCAAATACGACGAATTTATTCAACTGACCGGCTGCTTTGTTATTTGTGCCTTTGGAGGGACTCGAACCCCCAACCTTGACGGTAGAAACGTCCTGCTCTATCCATTGAGCTACAAAGGCATACACCCCGAAACGCCGTGAAATCCTAGCATTGTTTGACCCTGCGGACAATTACAGGGCACAATCAAACGACAACGGGGTGTAGTGTACTGGCCGCACGAGTCTTTTGGGAAGATTTAGACCGAGTTCGATCCTCGGCACCCCGACTAGTTAAAAAATGACTATCCGCATCCCTAACTTCAAACAAAGCCCCGTGGACTTCATGCGGTCGTGCGGCTACGCCTTCGACCGCGAGGTAGGCGCAGAAGCAAGCTGCATGCGCCGCGTTTCCGGCCATGACTACCCCCGCTACCACGCGTACGTCAAAAAAGACGGAACGGCACTTATTGTAAATCTCCACATAGACCAAGGAAAACCCTCGTACGGCGGCAATCACGCCCATAACGGCGAATACGAAGGTGAGCTCGTAGAACGCGAAGCGGACCGGATACGGGGATTTACAGTATAGATTTGTAGTATAATTAAAATGTGCAGGACTCATGAAAATGAGCGTAGTTCTAGAAGTACAAGTAAAATAGAGTGAGGCGTACTAGAGGTACGCTGAATGATATTTTACGCAGTACGACAACGAAATGCGCCATTTGCATGAGTTCTAGGACAAAAGAAACTAATTGCCTATCTATTCGTTATATATGACAGAAGAAGATAAAATCCTCATAGAATCCGCACAAAACGGCGATTCTGCCGCTTTTGGGCAGCTCTATGACCGCTATGCGGAGCGTATTTACCGCTTCATCTTCTTGAAAACGGGCCAGAAAGGAGACTCCGAGGACTTACTGCACGAAGTATTCCTTGCCGGATGGCGAACCATCGGCAGTTACGAGCTGCGCGGAGGCATCCCCTTAACGAGCTGGCTATACCGCATTGCGGGTAATCGCGTCATCGACTGGTACCGTACGCGCAAGGGTAATTCCTCGCTCGACGAAATGACGGAGAATAATACGCTCCCCGTAGAACTCGCGAGCACCGGACACACTGCCCTTTTGGAAGCGCTCGATCGTGGGCTCGCGATGGATGCCGTAATGAAAGGAATTCGCAGTTTGAACGATACGGAACAGACAGTACTCCTGATGCGCTACGTAGAAGACCTCTCGCCCGAAGAGACAGCGCTCGCGGTTGGAAAAACCGCGGGAGCCGTACGCCTCATCCAACACCGCGCCATCGCAAAGCTGAAAAAGAAATTAGAAGTTCCTCATGAACAATTTACAAGAACATCTTAAGTCGCTTAAAAGCATCCGCCCCAATGCGGCCTTTTTAGCACGCTCGCGGGCGAGCCTGATGAACGCAATCTCCCCTGTTCCACGCCGTTTCTCGCTCGAATCCCTTATGCCCGTATTTAGAATGTCGTTCGCTACCGGAGCGCTTGCGCTCCTCGTATTTGTTTCCGTACACCGCGCGCCGGAAAGTACGGAAGGCATCGTAGTAGCAAGCCTCGACACGAACGCGATACAAGCGGAGCAACTGGCCGTTAATGCCACGAACTCAATAGCGAACGCCGCATATTTTTCGGGCGTATCCCCCGTTATAAGCCTCGCCTTAACGGATATCGCCGACACGTCGACGAATTGGGGTAGCGCAAACCAAGTAAGACAAAGCCTTG
>CAYTBX010000010.1:0-2773 GCA_964436175.1 uncultured Candidatus Saccharibacteria bacterium | reverse complement strand
ATCGCCGACACGTCGACGAATTGGGGTAGCGCAAACCAAGTAAGACAAAGCCTTGCTGTACTCTACAAAGACAATTAAAAAGATACCTATTATTCTTGCGCTGGCATTTGCGCCATTTTTTTTCGCGCACGCACAAACTGCAAGCACAGCGTCAACTGACACCCTGCAGTCCGACTTAAGCCGCCTTACGGAGAGCCTCGATCTTTTAAATGCCATAAAAACAGGCAAGCGCCCCACGGACGCCACGTCGCTTCAAAGCGCATTGAATAACGTGATCAGCATTTCAGAGGAAGAGATACGGAGCGTGAGTATGCAACTTGGAGCACACAGCGAATTAACGGACGAAGAGATTAGCTTACAGGACGACCTTATGGCAGACCTCGCAAGCCTTAAGCTTCATATAAAATCCGTACGAACCGACACGACGCAGGAATCAGGTATTAGCGCTGTCATATCTATCGCCCAAAAATTCAAAGAATGGCGGGATGGGACATACACGGACACGATGGCGCGCGCGGTACGATTCATCAGCGTATTCGAAAACGAAGATTCGGTAAAAGCCGGTAACGGCCGCCTCGCCTCGATAGTAAAAGACACGAAAAAAATACGCTCGCTGCTCCCCGGCATGAGAAGCGCCCCGTTCATGAGCCTTATAAAAAAATCGCAAGACGAACTTAAAAAAGCCGTTGACTTGAACGCCCGTGCGAAAGCCAGCTTACTATCTGAAACGAATGAAGCAGAAGACGAAGAAACGATTGACGAAATGGTCCGCCAGTCAAATGCCCTCGTAAACGCCGCGTACGACGACTTCATTACGATGAGCCGGCTTATACGTAAGTAAAAATGTAGTAATAAAAAAAACGGCCCACTGGAGGCCGTTTTTTTTATTACTACATGACTGCTTCCTTCAGGACCTTGCCTGCGCGGAACTTCGGCTTAATCGAAGCCTTGATCTGAATCTTCTCGCCCGTCTTCGGGTTAACGCCCATGCGCGCTGCGCGCTTCGCAACCTTGAAGTTGCCGAACCCGGGGATCTTCACGTCGTCGCCCGCTACCATCGCTTTCGTGATGATGTCGAACATCGCGTCGACTACTTCGACACCCTTCTTCTTGCTCTCGAGGCCGCACGCGGCCATCAAAGCTTCTGCTAATTCTGTCTTTTTCATATGAGTTTAATTTACATTAACTATTCTAAAACCGCGACCTTTCCGAACGATTACCTATTAATGGTAGCCATATCGAAATAAAAAGCAAGCAGGATATAGCTTTTCCGCATAATATTGACTTACTATAGCTAAAAATGGTATAGTATTTTTGTAGTTCACATTTCCGCACATCGACACCAAGCAATCGGAGGTTCTTCATGAAAAGCTTTCGGACCTTGTTTTGGGAGAGAGAAATCCCGTGGATCACGCTCATAACGGGCATACTCGGTATGGTCGTCTCGCAAGGAACCGCAATCATCGGCCCGCACGCATGGAAAGAGGCTGCGCGAACCGCCGCCTATTCCTTACACACGGAGACATGGCTCGAATGGAAGTTCTCATTATGGCCGCCCCTGATCCTCGCGATCACAGTCGGTATCGTGAAAACACTAAGGGCGTTCTTGCGCTCCCGTAATAACTGGTATCCCCTGAAATAACCCTCGCACCAACCGAACGCAGAAAGGGACTCTTTAGCCGGCAATTCCGCCGGCTTCTTTTTTTATCCCCTACAATCCAATAGTTACCTAACCACAGGGTAGCGTGGATAAGAAGCTATCTATCATAAAGCAAGTATTATCTATCTTTTTCACAAAGTATTGACAAAATAGCACTAAAAGTGCTACTATATAACCGTAGTTCGAATTTCCAGCACCCTCCATTGAAAGGACGATCATGATCTCCGTAACAGAGTACCGACCGACATGCGACTGGCACGAAGAAGACCGGCACAAAGTAGCCTGCGAAATCACCCATAAAGTGAAAGAACGCTACGGCAGAAAAGACAACCAGCCCCTGACAGGATTGGAAGTGATGGACGTAGCGGAAAGGCTCACAGCCCTTGTCGGAGAGAGCAGCCGCACCCTCGAAACCAACCGAGAAAGAATCCTCAATGGCATCGCTTGATGATTCCACTCATCAAGTAAAGAAAAATCCGAAAAGCCGATCGAGCACCCGCTCGTCCGGCTTTTTTCTTTTTCTTCTTTTTCTCTTTCTTTTAATACGCGAGGTACGGACTTAGAATATGCGCGACATATAAGGAAATCCGCCCACACCCTTTCCGCTAACCAGCGGAGGCGAATATACTATCGCGCTGAGCGACGCCGCTCAAGGCGAATAAAAATCGCTGTCTGAATCGCAAAAAAATCCCATTAATGGGATTTTTTGGTTGAGTTCGATTTTTATTGTCGCCTTGGAGAAGGAGCGATGGCGATAGTAAGAGCCGTAGTGGTTGCGGAAAGGGTGTGGGCGGATGCCAGCGAATTACCGCGCGTACTCCACGGCACGCAATTCGCGGATTACGTTCACTTTTATTTCCCCCGGATACCGCAGCTCCGCCTGTATGCGGTGCGCGATGTCTTTCGCTAACTGCAACGCCGCGAAGTCATCTATCTTTTCCGGCGTCACGAACACGCGAATCTCGCGGCCTGCGGAAAGCGCGTATACCGTCTGTACGCCCGGGAACGCCATACCGATTTTTTCCAAATCCGCCAAGCGCTTAAAGTAATGTTCTAATGAATCGCGCCGCGCCCCCGGCCGTGCGCCGGAAATGGCGTCCGCGGTAGTAACGA
>CAYTBX010000009.1:0-21959 GCA_964436175.1 uncultured Candidatus Saccharibacteria bacterium | reverse complement strand
CCCGAACTCGTATCCCCCGTCCCATGCGTCCCCGGCTGTACCAAAGGACGCGCCCTCTGTATGGAAACAATAGTCGGCGGTGGCGGCGGAGGAAGGACAATAGTAATCGGGTCTGCTATCACGCACGCTTCTCCGCTGTCGCGGGTAACGGATACGGCGACGCTCTGTATGGTGACCTTGCCCGTGGAGTTCTCGCCGCCGAGGTCCATGAAGGTAATTTGCACGCCGGCGACGTTTGCGAGGTCGAGAGGGGCGACGCCGAAATTGCTGAAGGTGAAGCCGTACGGGTTCGCCGTGAGGGCATCCGTTTTGGAAGCCACGTTATTGCCGACGGTTGCGCCTGATTGGTCAAAGAGCTTAACGGATTCGAATCGGACGGCGGTTTTTTCAGCATTCGATGCGGAGACGATAACCCTCACACCTTGATTCACGCCTTCGCTAAGAGCAGAAGAAAGGTCGAAATAGTATTTGATAGGAGGGGTGGCTACGCCCGGACGGGTGATGATTGTGGCGGGAGCGGCGGCGGCGAGGGTAAAAAGAGGAAGGATGGCGGCCGATAAAAGTGTAAGATAAAAACGCATTATCTTTTTAGTATATCACACTGGCAAATCAATTTTTAAATCTTCAAGTATTTTTGTATCGCGAAGTTGCTCGATATGACGCCGAGCGCGATACCGAATAAGAGTTGGTAACCTATAAGGGAGAAAAAGTGGCTGAAGAAGTACGAGCGTAGGTCGAGGTCTGCGAGGAAGTATTTAAGGTACGGTGCGCCCCAGTAGACGGCGGGCCAGAATATCAGGAGGCTGAGTACCGCGCCCATAATCCCGTAGATAATCCCTTCTACCATATAGGGGCCGCTAATAAGGCTGTTGGGAGCCCCTACGAGGCGCATAATGCCGATCTCCTCGCGGTTGGAATAGATGGCGAGGCTTACGGTATTGAAGGTGATGACGATGGCAGTAAGCGTAAGGAGCACGGTAAGTATTAGGCCGACGCGGTTCGTAATGTCTATGATCTTCGACAGGCGGTCGATAATCGTTTGGTTTTGGCGGTAAGTTATTTTTTGCGTTATCGGCTTCCAACTTTCGCGTTCGAGTTCCGTCGCAATCGTAGCGTACTGGTCTGGCTTCTTCGCTTTTATATTCAAGACTGCCGAAAGCGGGTTTTCGTCGAGTTCTGCGAGGGCTTGGGTAATGGCTGCATCGTCCTTATGCGCTTCCTTGAAGGCGGCGAGCGCTTTGTCGCGTGAAACGTATTCCACTTCGGCGGTTTCGGGTAGGGCCTCTATCGCCTCCTTCACCTTTAACATTTCGTCCTCCGCTGTCTTCGGCTTGAAGTAGACGGATATGTCTATCTTTTCTTGTAAAAGCGAGAGCGATGTCTTCGTAATTACCGTAAATACGATAAGGCTTTCGAAGACGACGAGCGCCAAGACGATGATTACGAGCGTCGCGGCGGAAAGCCACTTACCGCGGGAGAAGTTTTGCCAGCCATATTTGAATATGCGGGAAAGGAAGGTTGTCATAGGTTAGTTCAAAATATACCGGCCGTTATGCTCGTCGCGTACGACTTTGCCTTTATCTATGCTCACAACGCGCTTACCCAAGGCGTTTACGATGTCCTTGCTGTGGGTGGCGAGAATAATAGTGGTGCCGAGTTCGTTTATCTTCGTAAGGAGCTTAATAATTTCCCATGTGTTTACGGGGTCCAAGTTACCCGTCGGTTCGTCCGCTATTATTACCATCGGCCGGTTGATCATGGCGCGGGCGATAGCTACTCGTTGTTTTTCGCCGCCCGAAAGCTGGCCCGGAAAGTGCCGTGCGCGGTCCGCGAGGCCTACCATATCGAGTACCTGCGGTACGACCTCGGCTATTTCGCGTTCCGGCCGACCTGCTACTTCCATGGCGAATGCGACGTTTTCGTGCACGGTCTTTTTAGGGAGTAGGCGGAAGTCTTGGAATACGACGCCGAGTTTGCGGCGGAGGGTTGGTAAGTCGCTTGCGCGCATTGTGCCGACGTTTTGCCCCGCCACGACGACTTTGCCGCGGCTCGGCTGCTCTTCGCCGATAATGAGCTTTACGAGCGTGGACTTACCCGCGCCGGATTTGCCGACGAGCGTAACAAATTCGCCCGCGTTTATTTTTAGGTTTATTTCTTCGAGAGCAACGCTCGTCGCGCCGTTTTCGTAGAATTTAGCGACATTAGTGAATGAAATCATGACGGAGTGAGTAGTGATTAGTGGGTAGAAAAAAAGCGAACTACTAGTCTAATAGTAGTTCGCTTTCGATGAACTTGTCGAGCTCGCCCATGAGGACGCGGTCCGGATCATGCGATTCAGTTTTCGTGCGGTGATCTTTCACGAGCTTGTAGGGGTGGAGGACGTACGAGCGTATTTGGCTCCCCCACTCCACGGCGACTTTGGTCTTTAAATCCCCCAGCTCTTTCGTCTTCTTATTCAGCAATTCTTGGAAGATTTTTGCCTTTAGGAGTGCCAAGGCTTTTTCGCGGTTTTGGACCTGCGAGCGTTCCGACCGCGAGGAGGCGGAAAAGCCCGTAGGTAGGTGGACGATGCGTACCGCCGTTTCAACTTTGTTCACGTTCTGGCCGCCGGGGCCGCCGGCACGTGATAGTTCAATCTTCAAGTCTCCCTCGGGAATGGCAATCGCTTGCTCGTCCGTCTTCGGGAGTTCTGGCAGGATTTCCACGAGCGCGAAGGACGTATGCCGCATTTTTTTGGAAGAAAACGGCGAAATGCGCACAAGGCGGTGTACGCCATATTCTTTTTTGAGCATGCCGTAGGCGCCTGCGCCTTTCATGTGGAATGCGCGGTCGTCCGTTTCCGTTACCTTCCAGTTCATACGACTGGCGTACTTCACGTACATGCGCGCGAGCATTTCCGCCCAGTCCTTTGCGTCGTCGCCCCCTGCCCCCGCGTATATGATGACGTGGGCATTATTATTGTCGTACGGGCTTTGCATTTTATTATATAGAGAGGAGTTGAACCTCCGGCCTTTACTTTACTGCAGGCATTTTGCTTTAGCAAAATGGATACGGTATGCGGCGGTGGCCGCCACTTCTAGCAGCAAGCCCGCCATGGTCTTTCGCTTTTTAGCGAAAGCGGGCTTACGAAAGGATTGCTCTGTCGCTGAGCCAGTGAGAGGAATCGAACCTCCATCCTTGCTTTACGAAAGCATCGCTCTGCCATTGAGCTACACTGGCGAATATAGAAAATATGTTAGCAGATATGCCGTACTTGGGCAATCCGTAATTTCTAGAGTTTTTGCTTTTCCCAGAGCTCGAAGAACCTGCCTTGCAGGGCGTGGAGTTCGGCGAAGGTGCCGGATTCGAGTATTTTGCCGTCTTCGATCACGAGAATGCGGTCCATTTCCTTGATGGTAGTGAGCCGGTGGGCAATGACTATGGCCGTCACGCCGCCGAAGAAGGCGTGAAGCGAGTCCTGTATTTTTTCCTCAGACTCGATATCTAAGTGCGACGTAGCTTCATCTAAGAGGAATACCTGCGGGTCTTTGAATATCGCGCGGGCGATCCCTACGCGTTGCTTTTCACCGCCGGAAAGCTTTACGCCCTTTTCGCCGATTATCGTGTTCGTCCCCTTCGGTAGCTTCGGCATAAAGTCCTTCACGTGGGACGTTACTAAGGCTTTTTCGAAGAGCGCTTTATTCTTTTCCTGCTTCTGGTTCGTGATCGTTACGTTGTCTTTCAAGGAGGCGTTGAAGAGCTCCGTTTCCTGCAAAACAACCGCCACGTAGTTGAAGTAGTCTTTTTTGCTGATGCCCGTAAGCGGTACGCCGTCGAAGGCTATCGTCCCCTTGTACGATTCGTGCTCCTTAAGAAGCAGTTTGAAGAGCGTCGACTTGCCGGCGCCGGATAACCCCACGACGCCTATTTTCTCCCCGCGCTTCACGGTGAAGGAGATGTTCCGTAGTACGGGTTTGTTGTTGTACGAAAACGAAACGTTTTTAAGGGTAATTTCCTGCCAGTCCTTCGGGAACGGCACCTTACCCGTTTCGTCGTCTATCGCGACCGGCACGGCGAGAATGTCTTGCATGCGGGCGACGGCGTTCTTCGCTACGGCGAAGTCGTCCGAAACATCGGCGACTTTGCTTATCGCCTGCCATAAGTTGCCGAAGTAGCTGTTGAAAAGCACAAGGAAGCCGACTTCGTACTGTCCCTTCACGATGCCGTACACGATGAATGCCATAATCGCGACGCGGAACGTCTGCGCGTAGAGGTTGCGTATGCTGTTGCCGCCGCGCATCCAGAAGATTCGCTCTTTTACACTCGCGAAGAGGTCGGTGCCGTTCGCCATTATCGTTTTCAAAATCCTCGCGGCCATCGACATAACCTTCACGCTCCGGACGTTATTGATCGCTTCGAAGATCATGCCGCTCCGTATCTCTTCTTTTTCGTTGACGATCTTTATGAAAACAGTACCTCGCTTCCGGAAAAAGCGTGCGAGGAAGTAGTACGTGACAAGGAAGAGGGTGAGCGCGATGCCGATGCCGGTATCGAGCTTGAGCATGACGAACACGACGCCGGTAAGGCTTATGATAATTTCCAAGATATCGGCTATCCAGATCTTCAGGATGCGGCTGACGCTTTCCGCTCCGCGCTCGATGCGTTTGAATTTACTTCCTGTGCTCTCTTTTTCGTGCCACGAGATGTCGAGGCTCACGAGATGCTGCATCGCTCCCGCTTCGGCGTCGAGCGCCGCGCGGTAGCCGAGGCGGTGTATGATCGTCTGGCTCGAATAGAATCCGGCATAGCATACGGCGAACGAAACCATCGTAAGGAAAAAGGCGTAATAGAGGGGCGTAACGTCCGTACCGTAGGAATATTTCGTAAGGAACGTCACTATGCCGGCGAACAGGTACGGCGGGCAAAGCCATGCCGTTTCGCCGATGGATGCGAGGATCGTGGCAAGCCAAAATCTACCCTTATAAGGCCGTACGTAGCGCCAAACATCGGCTATTAAATTACGCGTCGAATAATTTTCTACGGTATCCACACTTGTATTGTATCACGCCGTTATAACCCCAAACTTTTCAGAAACTTTGCGAGGTCTTCGCCTTCTACCGTGCGGTGCTCTTCAGGCTTGAGTCCCGAAAGGCTTACGGTGCCGATGCGGGTGCGCTTCAAATCCGTCACTTCTTGGAAGAGTGCCACGCACATGCGGCGGATCTGGTTGCTCTTTTCTTCTTTAAGGGCGATCGCAAAAAGATTTTCGCCGAGTATTTTTACGTGCTGGGGTTTTGTTTTGAATCCTTCTATTTCAACGCCTGCCGTTATTTTTGCGCGGAAGCTCGAGCGCAGCTTGCCGCGTACGCGCACCGTATATTCTTCTTCGGGCTTCGTTTGGGGGTCGCGCAGGCGTCCGGTAATACGGCCATCGTTCGTTACGATTACGAGGCCGTGCGCTTTCTTGTCGAGGTCTCCGACGGGGAAAAAGCCTGCGAGTTCGCGCGGCAGGATTATATCCGGTTCTTTTTCGCTGTTTTCGCTCCTGATTATGCCGAGGGGTTTGTGGTATGCAAAGTAGCTGAGCTTCGGGGCGCCCTTGGCGTTTACCATTTTAACGGTATCGCCCTCGTTTACTTTGCTGCCGAGTACGGCGAGCTTTCCGTTGATAGTTACCTTGCGGCGCGTAATAAGCTCGTCCGCCCCGCGACGCGTGGCAAAGCCCTTGTTAGCCAAGTACTTGTTGATCCGCATTGGATATAGCGGCTTTTCAGATGTATTCTCGTATTCCATGGAATGGTAATAATACCATGAAAACAAATTGCCGTAAAGTGGAGCGGGATACGAGAATCGCCTCTCCCTCGTACGACTCGGTCGAGACATCGGTTTTTATAGTCGGCGATACGCCTCCTTAAAAACTCTCGCTTTTCGGGCTCGACTCCCGTATTCATTTAATATTAAAAAAGCTGCCCATAAGGACAGCTTTTTTAATATGAGCGGGATACGGGAATCGAACCCGTGCCACAACCTTGGGAAGGTTATGTACTACCACTGTACTAATCCCGCTATACGCCTTTTATACCGTTATTTTGAAAATCTGACAATGCGGCTCGCCTTTTTTTCTTCTTCTATCCATGCGGCGAGCGCCGCGTCGTCCCACCCCTTTTTCGTTTTGAGGATTTCGCGTTCCGCCTCCGGCCGTGCGATCAGTTCCGTGAAACCGGAATTGTCCAAGCCGTAGACCAAGGAGAGCGCCACGCCGAAGTTGGGCTGGTTGTTATATTCGGCGATTTTCTCAGCTACGAGCGCGTCCGTTTCTTTCGTGAGTTCCGCTAGGCGCACTGCGTTCTGTACAAGGATGTTTTCGATTAGGGTATTCGCGCTTTTTTCGTACGCGTCTTTTTTAACGCTTGCCGTTACCCGCAAAGAACTCGAGGCATTTTCCAAGGCGTTTTTGTAGTACGTTATGGCGGAATCCGCCACTTGGTTTATTTGGTATTCCCAAATAATATGCGCGCTGCCGCCGCTTGCATCCGGCGTACGGACGAGAATTGCCGGGTACCACTGCATGGCGAAGACGAGCGTTACGGCGCCGAGAACTATAAGAAAAGCGAAAGCGGTTGCGGCGTTCCTCATTCTTGTTCTTTAGGTATTATTATCAACATTTTTTCGCCTGCAGCGGCGTAGCCGGCGTTATGAAGCTCGCGTTCGGCGCCGCGCCCCGCTTGGAGCGCTTTCAGGTTAGCTTCGAGCGCAGTATTATCCGCCTCAAGCGGCGCCATTTTCCGCATGATTTGCTCGTATTCGTTTTGCGTGTGCCGGTACTGCCGGATAAGCCGGTAGGACTGCAGGGTAAGGAACCCTATGGCTATGAATATGATGCCGAGGAGGACTATTCGCATTCCCTAAGCATACTACTTTTTCATCAGTTCCTTGAAGATGGACGCGGGGATCTTGATTTGCGTGCTTTCACCACGCTCCTTCAGGCGCTCTTTGCCTTCCTTTTGCTTTTTCCAGAGTTTCATTTTGCGGGTGCGGTCGCCGCCGTTCTTGCCGAAGTCGCCGAGTTTCTTTTTCATAGCGGGAATTGTTTCGCGCGCGATGATGCGACCGCGTACGGATGCCTGTATTGCTTGCGTGAACTGCTGGCGGGGCAGGAGCTCTTTTAATCGTTCTACGGATATGCGTGCTTCGCGCTCCACGCGGTCCTTAGGCATAATGCGCGTAAGGCCCGCGATGGGGTTTGCGGCTACGAGGACCTCCACTTTTTCCAAATCATTTTTTTCGAAGCCGATTAGCTCGTAGCCTAAGGAGGCATAGCCTTCGGTCATCGACTTAAGGCGGTCGTCGAGGTCGCTCATTAAGTCTGCAAGCGGCAAGGTGGCCGTAAGTACTAAGCGGCTGCCGAGCGTCTTCGTGTCGAACGTGCCGAAGCGGAATACTTCTGCTAAGGACAATATGCTCCCCATATACTTCGGTGGAGTGATAATCTCGACCATCGCAATCGGTTCTTCAACACCTTCGTTGTCGTCCGGAAAGTCCTTGGGGTTATGAATAAGCTGCCATTCACCTTTGATTTTTACGCGGTATTCCACGGACGGAAAGCTGTGTACTGTCTCGATACCGAATTCCTTATCAAGCCGTTCGGCAGCGATTTCGAAGTGGAGACGGCCGAGGAACCCGCCTTTGAATCCCCTGCCTAATACTTCGCTTGTTTCTGGTTCGAACGAAAGCGCAGAGTCCGTAAGGCGTAGTTTGCCAAGCGCCTGCTTTAAGTTTTCGTATTCCGTGGGGTCTTCAGGATAAAAAGAAACGAAGACAACTGGCTGGGGTTCTTTGTAGCCGGGGAGTAAATCGCCCTCGCCTACGCGGATAGTGTCGCCGATCTTCAGCTGGTCCGGGTTCTTGATGCCGGTTGCGATATAGCCGATCTCGCCTTGTTCGAGCTTCGTCGCGACTTTCATGCGCGGGAAGAAGTAGCCGACTTCTTTTATTTTCGCGTGCGTGTCAGTAGCCGTAAATACCACAGACTCGCCTTCGGTAAAGGCGCCGTCGAATACGCGGACGAAGGCGATGATACCTTTATGGTCGTCGTAGAGAGAGTCGAATATCAAGGCACGCGTGCCGTGGCCGTGGTGCGCTAATTTGTTTTCGCTGTGCGGCGGTATTTTTTTGATTACTGCTTGCAGTAATCCTTCTACACCCAAGCCGCTCCTCGCGGATATACGGGAGATTTCTTCCGGCTCGCAACCGATGAGGTCCGCCAGTTCGTTTACAATCTCTTCGAGCTGCGGCGGGTTCATGTCGATCTTGTTCACAGCGCCGACGATCGTAAGCCCCGCTTTGCGCGCGTTTTCGAAGTTCGCGAGCGTTTGCGCCTGTATGCCCTGCGTGGCGTCGACCAAGAGTATCGCGCCTTCCACGGCCGCGAGCGCGCGCGATACTTCGTAGCCGAAGTCTGAGTGGCCGGGGGTGTCGATGAGGTTTAAGAGGTACTCCGTGCCGTCCATGGCGTACTTCATGCGCACCGGCGCCATTTTGATGGTGATGCCGCGTTCGCGCTCGGATTCCAATTGGTCTAAGTACTGCTCTTTCATGACGCGCTGTTCTACCGTACCCGTGAGTTCCAAAAGACGGTCGGCAAGCGTGGATTTGCCGTGGTCTATGTGCGCAATGATGACGAAGTTGCGGATTTCCTTCATGTGCCGGTAATTATAGCGGTTTTATGGGCTTTTTACTACCCAAAAAGAAATCCCTCGGGATGAGGGATTTCTTCGATTATTCGTAGAGACTCTGCCTAGAAAGCACCGATTAAAGGTAAAATGGAATTCTAGCCTTTGTCCCACAGGACAGAGCGAACCGAATCCCTAAACTATATGCTTAACTCGGCTTCAAGGCACAATCTCTAAATACAGAGTAGCATGCGCCGGCCGGTGTCAAAATTAGTTATCCACATCCCTCCTTAGAGGGCTTTAAAGTGATAATTCTTCTTCGATGCGGCGGTAGGAGTGGAGGTCTGCTGATTTGAACCAGAGTTTTATTTCGTGCTTTGCTTCCGTTTCGTTTTCGGATGCGTGGACTAAGTTTTGGATGGCGCGCTTGCCGTGGTTTGCGGCTATGGGCGAGTCTGCGGAGAAGTCGCCGCGGATGCTGCCGAGTTCTGCGTGGAGTGGTGCTGTGGCGCCGCAGAGTTTACGGACCATGTCTATGGCATGCACGCCCTCGATTGCCATTTTAAGTACGGGGCCGGAGGTCATATAGTCTAAGAGCCATTCGCGTACTATGCGGCCGATTTTCTCCATGTCATCCGTGCCGATTTCTTTCTTTGGGTTCAATCCGTACTTCGCGTAAACGGCTAAAGTCTTTTCGCCTACGCGGCGGATCCACTTCGCGTCTTTGGGGTAATGGCGGTCTATCTCCGTGCGCTTCAGGGTCGCAAGAGAGCAAGCGACTATTTTAAGTCCCCGCTGTTCGATGCGTTTAATGATTTCTCCGGTGAGGCCGCGGCGTACGCCGTCGGGCTTTACCATCATGAAGGTTAGTTCTGCCCTCAGTTTCGCTTTTGTCATTTTGGTTAGAACTTACGAAATACGTAAGTTCTATTTAAGCTGCAATCCTACTTCGTCTAACTGAGATTTAGCAAGAGGGCTCGGGGCGTCCATCATTAGGTCGCGCGCGTCGCCGGTTTTCGGGAAAGCTATCACTTCGCGGATGTTTGGTTCGTTTGCGACTATCGCAAGTAGGCGGTCGATACCCATCGCGATGCCCCCGTGCGGGGGTGTTCCGTATGCGAAGGCTTCGAGCATGTGGCCGCAGCTTTCTGTAATGCGCGCTTCGTCGTATCCCATGATTTCTAATACCGTGCGCAAGTCTTCCGGCTTGTGGTTGCGAATGCTACCACCACCGATTTCGTAGCCGTTTAATGCTAGGTCGTATTGTGCAGCAAGAATGCCCCCAATATTTTCTTTTTTACGTAAGTTTTCCGCGTGTTCTGGCTGCGCGGAGGAAAAAGGATTATGGGTAAACGTCCAGTCGCCTTTGTCTGTTTTCTCGAAAAACGGGAAGTCGATAACCCAGCAAAACGCGAGGAGGTTCGGGTCGTTCTTGTCGGTGCGGATATCCGGCTTGTCGCTTTGGTATTTTTCCATCGCCTCCTTATAGGTTATGCGCGGGAACGGGATTTGCTGTATTTTCTTTTCCGGTAGTAAGGTCGTGATCGTATCTATATAGAGGGACTCCATAAGATTTATCACGTCCTCCTGCTTCACGAAGCTCATTTCAAGGTCGAGCTGGGTGAATTCCGGCTGGCGGTCGCCACGCGTATCTTCGTCGCGGAAGCAGCGCGCAAACTGGTAGTACCGTTCGAGGCCGGCGGTCATGAGGAGCTGCTTGTACTGTTGGGGCGATTGCGGCAGGGCGTAGGATTTGCCAGGGTACACGCGCGAAGGCACTAAGTAGTCGCGCGCGCCTTCGGGCGTTGCCTTGGAGATAATCGGAGTTTCGACTTCCACGAAGTCGCGGTCGTTAAGGTAGTCGCGCATATGGGCGATTACTTCGTGGCGTAGGCGCAGGTTCGCCTGCAGGCGCTCGCGGCGCAGGTCGAGGTAGCGGTACTTTAGCCGGTGCTCTTCGCCAATGTCGTAGCCGTCCGTGTCGATCGCTATCGGCGGGGTCTCTGCTTGGTTTAAGATTTCTATTGCAGTTGCCTTTACTTCCCATGCGCCGTTTAGAGTGTCGGGGTTTACCATGCTTTCGGGACGCTTCGAAACCGTGCCCGTAAGTTTAATCACCCATTCGGGGCGGAGGGTTTCGGCTACTGCATACGTTTCGGCGTTTTTAGCTATAAAAACGCACTGGGCAATGCCGCTGCGGTCCCGCAGGTCGATAAAAATAATCTTGCCGTGGTCGCGCCGTACGGCGACCCAGCCCATAAGGACTACTTCTTTCCCTTCATGTTCGCCGATGCCGTTTACGAGAGTGCGTTCCATAAGTTACTCGATACTATCACTTTTCCGTATATATCTTCAATTGCCCGTCTTTCGGGATTATTTTTATCGTTCCGCGGTCGAGGGTCGCATATGTTTTTGCATTTACACTTTCGAGTCGTGTAAGGGCTGCAGGTGCGGGGTGGCCATACGAATTCTTGCCCACGCCTATAACGGCCACCTTCGGTTGTAGCTCCTTAAGGAAAGCGGCGGAGGAGGAAAAGCGCGATCCGTGGTGGGCGACCTTCAGCACGTCGGCCTTCAGCTTGTATTCTTTGCGCAGCCGTTCTTCATTTTCCGCATGCATGTCGCCGGCATATAAAATACGCGTCTCCGGCCCTTCGAGCAGGAGTACGACAGACGCCTTGTTGGGGTCGGGGTCTGCGCGCTCCGCCGCGTTCGGCCCGAGCACGGAGAGCTTGTAGACGCCGTAGGTTATCGTGTCGCCCTCGCCGAGCGCCATATCCGGCTGCTTGAGGCTTTTGTACGCTTTCGCGGTTTTATTTTCCGTGCCATCCGTTATGAACTTCCCTACGCTATAGCGGTCCATAACGTCGATAAGTCCGCCGAAGTGGTCAAGGTGCGGATGCGTAAGGATTACGAGGTCGATGTAGCGGTCTTCCATGCCGAGCGCGCGTTCGACCCCCTTCAGCGCTTTGCCATTAGGCGGGCCGCCATCTATGAGAATTTGTACGGGGCCGAAATTTAGGAGTTCGCTATCCCCTTGCCCGACGTCGAAAAAATAAAAGCTCGGTGTTACCGGCCGTGCCGTTATCATGGCTTGCCGCCATGCAACGGCGTTACATAAAACGAGCAAAAATACGGATGACGCCCATTTCATAGGTCAAGAGTATATTCGCAAGCCATGCGGGCGCAAACGCGAGGGTACGGGACACGAACCCGAGCGCACCCGCAAGGAAGCCGAGGCCGACCGTCATAGGGATCGCCGTTGCGACGAGCATGTTGGGGATTATGGAAAAGGGGTTTACGCGGCCTACGGCAATAGCGAGCACGGGCATGACGCCCGCATAGGCGGAGATTCCGGCCATAAGATGTTCGTTTTTCCACGGCGAATATTTTTTTATTGTCGGCTGCACGTACGCCATGCCGAGGATTGCGGCGAATGATAATTGGAAGCCGAGGTCGAACGCGGGCGTAAGCGGGTTCCATAAGGTCATTACGAAAGCGGCGGTGATTATCGCGTTACGTATACTGCCTGCGCGTTCGTAATGGCTGCCGGCGAGCACGATGCCGTTCATTAAGCCAGCGCGCACTAATGATGCTTCCGCGCCCGTCATGATAACGAAAAGGGTGATCACGGCGAGCGCCGGCCAGAATACTTTTTTGCGGGGCAAACACCACGTAAGCGCAAACATCAGCGCGTTTATGATGCCCGAAACGTTGGATCCCGAAAGCGCTACGAGGTGCGTGGTTCCCGTGGTGCGGAGATCCGCGAGGAAGCTTTTTGTAAATTCGGCGGTGGAGCCTACGGTGAGCCCCGAAAGGAACGCCGCCTTTTCGCTTGGCAGTACGCTTTTGAGATTGCGCTCGAACGCCGCCTTTATCTTGAAGAGCTGGGCTTTTAGCGGATTGCCTTCGTTGCCTTTGATTAGCTTTATATCGGCACGGAAGGCATTCGCATATCCTCGACTTAAGGGCGTATTCGACTTTTTAATCGTACCCGTAAAGGCGATACGGTCGCCGTACGCGAAGGCGGGGTAGCGGTCGGTATTCACGCGCACATTATTTTCAAGCGTGAGCGCTTGGTAGTCGAGATGCTGTTCGGCTTGGGTTATAACGCCTTCTATCTTTGTTACACGGTCAAAGACGATGGGCACGGACGTGCGGTGCAGGTCGTACATGACGCAGTACCCGCCGCCGACGAGTATTACGAGCGCGAGCAAAGCGTACGGTTTTTTAAGGAGATGGAGCGCGAGGGCTATAATCGCGGTCGCAAGTACCACCGCCTCCATGCGCATAATGGCGTTCGGGAAGTCGAGCGCCGCTGAGGCCACGAGCGTTCCCGCTAAAAAGAAAAACGCCGCCCAGAAAAACGTTTCATGGGCCGGCATTTTCCCCATCTTCTTATTTATTTACTATTCTGTGCAATTGCAGAAAATAGTAAACATTCATATTAAAAATCTAAAGCCACTTTGGCGAGCTCGCCTTTGTTGAAGGGGTGCTTGATTTCGCGCATTTCGGTTGCGAGGTGCGCGGCTTGTATGAAAGACGCGGGGGCGTCGCGCCCTGTCATGATTACAAAGGTTTCCAAAGGCGTTTTTTTAACGGCTTTAAGTACTGCGCTCGCGGAGATAATCTTTAACCCCACCGCGACATTCACTTCGTCGAGTACGAGCAGGTCCCACTTTTTAGACTTTAGTTCTTTCTCGAACATTGCGAGGGCGTTTGCTGCTGCCTCTTTATGCTTCGCACGTGGCAAGGTGTCGCCTAAGATACCTACGAAGCCGAGGCCCATTTTCCTAATCTCTAGTTCTGGCATGAGGCGCTTGTACGACTCATCTTCACCCGACTTCCATGGCCCTTTAATAAACTGGATCATGAGCGCGCGTTTGCCGCGGCCAACCGTGCGGAGCATCTGCCCCAAGCTCGCGGTCGTTTTCCCCTTTCCGTTGCCCGTAAAGACTATCAGCATACCAATTAAGGTATCACATCCGGTTATTGGATGATGCCGCCGCCGAGCATCTCCCCTTTTTCGGTATAGAAGACCGCTGATTGTCCCGTGGTTATCGCCTTTTGCGGTTTATCGAAGATGAGTTTATAGCTATTAGTTTTTAGTTTATAGAGGTTAGCGGCAAAGAGCGGTTGCCGGTAGCGTATGCGCGCGCGTACGGCGACAGGTTTTCCACTAGGGATCTTATTTATAAGGTTCACGCTACCGAGCTGCGCTTCCGTGCGGTAGAGTTCGGGGTTTTTATCGCCTTCGGCGACGGTTACGGTATTATCCGCCACGTTTTTATCCGTGACATAAAGGGGTTCTTTATGACCGCCGATTTTCAAGCCGTGGCGTTGGCCGACGGTATAGAATTCCGCGCCGTCGTGCGTGCCGATGCGGCTGCCATCTGCGGTTACGATAGCGCCTGCGCGTGCGGGAATATAGTTCTTTAAGAACTCTACTGCAGGGACTTTACCTAAGAAGCAAATACCTTGGGAATCTTTTTTCTTAGCTGTTACAAGGCCGTGCTTTGTAGCAATTACCCGCACTTCGGGCTTTGTAAGGTTGCCGAGCGGAAAGAGGCAGTGTGCGAGTTCTTTTTGCGTAAGCGTCCAGAGGAAGTATGACTGGTCCTTGTTCGCGTCTTTCGCCGCATGGAGGGTATATGCGCCCGCCTTCTTTTTAATTGCGACGTAATGGCCCGTTGCCACGTAATCAGCGCCGAGTTCGAGGGCGCGCTTAAGGAAGAGGCCGAACTTTATTTCCTTGTTGCACATTACGTCGGGGTTGGGCGTTGCGCCACTTCGGTATCCGTGTACCATATAATCCACCACGCGCTCCTTATATTCGTTTTCGAGGTCGAAGGTGTAGAACGGGATACCGAGTTGTTCTGCAACGCGGCGCGCGTCTTCCGCGTCTTGCTCCGCGCAGCCGTCTACGTTGTAGCATTTCATGTGGCAACCGACCACGTCGAAGCCCTGCTTCAAAAGCAGTGCGCTCGCGACACTTGAGTCCACGCCACCCGACATTGCCATAAATACTTTTTTACGCGACTTCATGGCCGTTATAATGCCATTTTTTGGTTATATCCGCAATATTTACTAAAAATTGCAATTGCAAATTAATGTAAATATTGGTTGATTTTTATGGTTATTTATCTTATAATAAGTGCATTATGGCAACGCTTGGATATAACGATTTGCGCAAGGGGGTCGTCTTCGACATCGACGGAGCGCCGTACGAAGTCACGGAATACGCTTTCGTGCGCATGCAACAGCGCAAGGCTGTGGCACAGGTGAAGATGAAGAACTTGATTACCGGCAAGGTGCTTTCGCGCAACTTCCACCAGAGCGAGAGCTTTGAGGAGGCCGATATGCAGCGCGAGGCTATTAAGTTTTTGTACCAGAACCGCGGCGAATTTTGGTTTACCGAAAAGAACGACGCTTCGAAGCGCTTTTCGCTTTCGGCGGATTCGCTTGGCGCAAACAGCCAGTTCCTAAAGCCGAATACGGAAGTTTCGGCAATCTCTTTTAACGGAAAGATCGTGAGCATCGAACTGCCTATCAAGGTAGATTTAGTAGTAAAAGAAACGCCTCCTGGGGAACGCGGCAACACGGCACAAGGCGGCATGAAAGTAGCGGAGCTTGAAACGGGCGCGAAGATCAACGTACCTCTTTTCGTGAATATCGGCGACGTGATCCGCGTGAACACCACTACCGGCGAATACGCGGAACGCGTAGAAAAGAATTAAGCTTTATAGCGTTCTAAAAAAGAAGGGATTAAATCCCTTCTTTTTTATCCTCCTTTGCTTTTTCTAAGGCTTCTTTTAATGCTGAAATGTTTATCGGTTTGCGTTGGCGCTCTGGTTCTGGTGGGCGTTCTGTGTGACGTTCCGTAGGCGGGGTAATTTCAACCGGGGCTGGTTGCGGAGCTGCGGGGCGTGGCGTTCTAAAATCTCCTCCACCGCCCATGGGGCGCTTCTTTATGACTTGAGCGTTTTCCGTAAGGACGCTGCCGAGCCGGCGCTCATCGCGCCGTTCGGTTTTAACTGCAGGAGCGCCTCCTCCTCCGCCTTGGTTCAGCCATTCGAGGGCGATTTTACCTTCTACTACTTCGCGGGGTAGGGCGTACTTCGTACGTGCTATTTCGATTATTTCTGGTCTATATGATCGTGCGGGTTTAGGTGGTGGCGGCAAAGTGTTGGCCGAAAACGGGCGCGAGGCGATGCCGTCTATCATGAGCTTTATGTAGATGGTGTATTTCGCGAGGCTTACCATGTCGCCCGCGAGGAATTCGGGCATGAATTCTTTTTCGATGAACTCGCCGTCCTCTGCGCCCACGCGGAAGATAATCATAGTGCCCACGTTGCCGAAGATGGCGTCTTTTACCGTCGACTTACCTTCTTCGTCGAGCTGGCGCAGGTATTGGTTTGCGACCGTGAGTGATAGGCGGTATTTGCGCGCTTCGGATAAAATATTAGCAAACGACTCTGTGGCAAAGTTCTGGAACTCGTCGACGCAGAGGTAGAAGTCGCGTCGGTCTTTTTCCGGCGTATCCACACGGCTCATGGCGGCGAGCTGGAGTTTTGTAATGATCATAGCGCCCAAGAGGGCGGAGTTGTCTTCCCCTATGCGCCCCTTCGAGAGGTTTACGATGAGGATTTTCCCTTCGTCCATAACCTTGCGCAAATCTATCGACGAATGCGCCTGCCCTAAGATATTTCTCACGAGCGGGTTTGAGACGAACTGCCCGACTTTGTTTTGGATGGCGGCCGTTGCTTCCGTTTCGAACTTCTGGCTGTAGCGGGCAAATTCGTTGGTCCAAAATCCCTTAACGACGGGGTCCTTGAGGTTATCCACGACTTCCTTGCGGTACACGGCGTCGTTTAACATACGCATGATACCGAGGAGCGTCGTCCCGGGGTATTCGAGGAGCGCGAGGAGCGTGTTGTTCATGATGTAGGCCATACGGGCACTCCATGCGTCTGCCCAGATCTTTTGCAGTACGCCCATCATGCCGGAGGCTACTAAGTGGCGGAATTCCGGATCCACCTGCTCCATAGGGTTGAAGGCTATGGGGAACTTGCTGTCTGATGGGTCCAAGTAGATTACGTCCTCCACGCGCTCTTCGGGGATGTAGTCCAAGATCTTTTCCGCGGATTCGCCGTGCGGGTCGAGAAAGGCCACGCCGCGGCCGGCGCGGATGTCTTCGATGATCATGTTCTCGAGTAGGGTGGATTTGCCTACGCCCGTTTTACCAATGATGTAGATGTGGCGGCGGCGGTCGTCTTCTTTTATGCCGAACTTGCGCCGTTCGTTCCTAAAGTTAGTTTGGCCGAGCCACGTGATGTTATTTTCCATTTTTTTATTTACTCAACCGGTAGGGATGCCGGCGGGGTGCCTTTCTTCGCTTCGACCCTGCCGAGCATCGGCGTCTTCACTGTCGCGCTCGGGAAGTGGTAAATGGTGGCGAGCTCTTCCGTGTTCATCCTCGAGTATTTCTTAGGGAAGCGCCGCTTGATGGAGTTTTCGTACTGCAGGCGCTTCTTAATGAATTGCTTGCGCTTCTTAAATGGCCATTTGGCTGTGGCGGTAAGGGTTGGTAAATATGGCTTAAGTAGATTCAAATTTTCGTCGGCAAACTGCTTCGCCCATGCTTTGATGCCGGCGGTGTTCGCTAAGTTCATTTCTTCTCTCCTATTGATATGCGTCCAGCGTATGACGGTTTCGAACATTACCTTAGAGAGCTTCATGTCGATCGCCTCAAGCTGGATTTTTTTCCCCGGCGGCAAATCCATTATTTTGATTTTCTCACCCTCTTTCTTTTCGGGCCATTTAAGCTCCTCGTCTTCTTTTAGGAATGGTGCTTTAAGTACATTCCAAAAGAACGCTTTTACGAAGTCCCAAAAGGCGACTTCCTTATCGGGTGTCTTCAAAATTTCCTCGTCGCGGAATTTCAGCGCCTTTTTGATCCATTGGCTGTCCGTGGGGCGGATGAGGACGTGGATCCACGTGGTTTCTTCGCCCGTGTGGTGGGAGAGTGACTCCATAAGCGTGCCGATGGTATCGATTTTTTCATCTGCTTCTTTCGCTTCAAAATATTCGTAGGTGCGTATCGGGAGCGTATCGTCGTGGGTAAGGATGAAGTCGGCGCTTTGCAAATCGTACATTGCGTTCGGCAGCACGAGGGGGAACTTCGTCGTGTAGTCTTCGGCGAGTAGTATTTCCGCATCCGGATATTGGGAGTAAATGGCCGCTTCGAGCATCTTCTGGTGCGCCGCTATTACGCGGATGTAGAAACGCGGGCCGGCGGAATCCGCCATTATTTCGAACGACGACCAGTTTTCGACTTCGCCGTTCCACCACTTGTCGTACCACTTGATACCGAACGAGAACGTGCCGTGCGCGGCGGCGAACACCTGCTCCATCGCCTTAGGGGTCTTCAATACTTCCACGGGGACGCTCACCTGCATGTTGACCCATTTGAGGTTTGCGACGTAATGCTTCTTCACGTAAAAAAGCCACATGTTCGTGAAAACGGGGAAAAGGAATATCGGGAGTATGATCCACCACGTGGCGTCCCAGAGACTGAGGATATTATTAAAAAGGAATGCAGACTGTTCGCTGATAAGCATACGTATGCTATGAGTATATCCTAACCGCATAAAAAAACAGACTCCGCGCGGAGTCTGTTTTTCTTTTTTAAGCTTTGCGGATGGTGTATTTACCTTCGTCTATGCGCTTGAACCAGCCTTTGTTCTGCAGGTTGATTAGGAGCGTCTTTTCTTTAAACGGACGGTGAGTTAAGGCGAGTTGGATAATATCCTTCGCGGGCATCGGCCCGTGCTTCTTTAAAAGATGCGAGAGTACTTCGCGCGCGGTGCCGGCGAGGATGTTGAATTCCTCGAGGCCGTACATGCCACGACCTACCAAGACAAACCGCTTGTCCTTAATGAGCTCATTGTGGATTGTCTGCGGGTTAACCTTCTTCGTTTTCCTAATCTTGTTGATTTCGGTAGTAATTTGGGAGAAGTGGAGAGGCTTCTGGGATTTTTTAAGTACCAAGAACGCCCAGTCGCGGGAAACCTTGGGGTTGATGTCGCGCCATTCCGCGAGGCCGAACTGCCCGTGCGGGCTTACCGCGAATTTCTTGGAGATTGATACGTAATTTACACTTGCGTTGTCGGTGGGCATTACAGCCGCTTTCCCTGCCGCGCGCTTAAGGGACGAGACGAGTTCGGCGGTAAAGGCTGCTCCCCGCTTTACGTGGGCATCAGTTAGGCTCCAAAAGGCGTAGTGCGCCTTGTCTTCAGGGTGAAACGTCGCAACGCCGCTCGCCTCGAAGGCGCAGCGGATGACGTTGCCATTCTGGTTCATGTCGCTTGCGACGTACTCGTGGCGGCGCATGCCATCATGCTTTTCGAGGTAGGTTGCCACGCCTGCGCGGAAGCCGTCGAATTCGGCCTTGGCGAACTGGGCGTTAAGCGAGCGCAAGGCCTGCGCCTCGATTTGGCGGATGCGTTCGCGCGTGACGTTGTACCGCTTTCCGATGGCGGCCAAAGTTTCCCCTGCGGCGGATTTCAAGCCGTAGCGGAGTTGGATAATATCCCGTTGGCGCGGGGTTAAAGGCGCAAGCGCCTGAGTGATTATTTTTAACGGGTTAAGCTCCATATGTGTAATGCTTATATAGTACCACAGGCATTATATGGAGTCAAGCATTGTATTAGGCGTTACGCCCGACCCTTATTCCAGAGCACTAAAAGGGGGCTTGCGACGAAGATTGAGGAGTATGTTCCCATGACGACGCCGACAAGAATAGTGAGCACGAAGTAGAAGAGGTTCGTGGAGCCGAATAAGAGGAGTGCGGCTAAAGTAAGGATGAGCGTAAGGGATGTGTTTATGGACCGAATCATTGTCTGGTTCATGCTGCGGTTTACGAGGTCCTTAAAGCTGAACGACGAGGACTTTTCCGTGCGCAGGTTTTCGCGGATGCGGTCGAATACGACGATGGTGTCATGTACCGAGAAGCCGATAATAACGAGAATGGCAACGACGATATTTGTATTTACTTCGACTCCCTGCGTATGGCCCAAATATGCCACGAGGCCGAGCGGAATCACTGCGTCGTGGAAGAGCGTGGCGAGCGTAACGAAGCCGTACTTCCATGAGCTTATCGGGCGCGAAACGTGGCGGAAAGCGAAGGCTATGTAGAGCGATATTGCGATAAGGACGCCGAGGAATGCCCATAAAGCCTTTTGCCGTAGTTCGTTACCAACGGCAGGGCCGATTACTTCGTAGCTCAGTTCTTCTACCGCGCCGAATTCTTTTTCGAGTGTCGCGCGGTAGTCCGCGTGCATTGCCTCATCAAGTTCCGGCAAGCGGAGGATGATGCTTTTGGTCGTTGGTTCGGGGATTGCGATTACTTCTTGCAGGTCGAATTTTTCCTTAAGAGCCTCCCCTACCGCTTCGGCGGAGGGGTTTTCCGTAATGCGTACCTGCCACGAGGTGCCGCCCGCGAAGTCTATCCCTTCTTTAAACCCATAGGCACCCATAGACGCTACGGCGGCGATGAAGAGAATGGCTGAAATGCCGAGAAAGAGATATTTTTTTCCAATTATGTCGTACATGGCGTTTATTATTTAGTAGTTAAGCTGCGTAAGAGGGCGCGGCTGACGGTAATAGCGCTGAACATGCTTACGAGGACTCCGACGATGAGCGTAAGTGCGAAGCCTTTCACAAAGCCCGTCGTTGCGTAATACAGTACGAGAGCGGTAATAATGGTCGTGATGTTCGAATCGCGCACGGACGGCCATGCGCGGCGGAAGCCTTCTTCAAGGGCGATTTCGGGCGCTGATCCCTTCGCACGCTCTTCTTTGCTGCGTTCGAAGATCAAGACGTTCGCGTCTACCGCCATGCCGACGGATAATATGAAACCGGTAATTCCCGAAAGCGTTATTGTGATACCGAACAGCTTGAACGCGGCAAGCGTAAGGACTGCATAGATTATAAGAGCGAATGCCGCGACGACGCCCGAAGTGCGGTAGTAGAGAATCATAAACATGACGACAAGTGCCATGCCTATTAATCCCGCGAGCGCCGTCTTGTGTAGGGAGTCCGTGCCGAGCGAGGCACCAACCGTTTGTTGGCTTATGAGGTTAATGGGGGCGGGCAATGCGCCTGCATTGAAGCGAGCGACCATTTCCTTCGCTTCCTTTATGGTAAAGCGGCCGGTAATTTGGGCCTGCCCTCCGGTGATTTTTTCTTGCACCGTTGGTTCCGAGATAAGCTTGTCGTCGAGGAATATTGCGAGAGGCTTACCGACGAGTTCGCCCGTGAGTTCGCCAAACATTTTTGCGCCCTCATCGTTGAAAGAGAGGCTTATCTGCGGGACGTTCGTCGTTTGGTCGAACGACAATTGCGCGCCTTTGATATACCGGCCGGTAAGGGCAGTCTGCTGGTAGGCGGGGATTTTTTTACCGTCTTCGGCTTCGAATTCAACTTTCTTTGCGAAATAGAGCGAGGGCGTTGCGCCGATTTGCTTAATGGCTTCTTTTACGTCCTTGATGCCCGCGAGCTCCACGACAAGGCGGGAGGATTCGCCGGACTTCGTTGCATATACCTGCGGTTCGCTTACGCCAAAGAGGTTAACGCGCTTTTCGATTACGTCGCGGAGCCCTGCGGCTACCGAGTCGCGGTCGGCAGACGGAACGTCTTTCATGTCTATTTCGTAGACGAGGTGGCTGCCACCGACGAGGTCGAGGCCGAGCTTCCACGGGCGGAACTTCCAGTGCGCGTCGAACAGCTGGGGTGATATAAAAATCGCGGCTATCGCGGTTACGGCGATTATCGCGAATGAGAAGCGATAGGGGCGGTAATTCATTGGGTATGATAATAGCAAGAAAAAGGTAAAAAGAAAAGCGCCGGTCCCTGTCCGGCGCTTCGCGCTTTTCGTTAATAATCCTCGTCCGTGTCCGCCACGATGCTCAGATCGTCCGCATACGTGAGCATACGGTATGCGGTTTGCACGAAGCAGTGGCGGCATTCGACGTTCATGCACGTCGCTTTTTCCGCGGGGGCTTTGGCGTATGCGCACGGGCGGCGCCGCAGGGTCGGCTTTTTGCAGCGCGGGCAGTACGGCGTAGATAAAAGGCGGGTGCGGAAGAGCGCAAAAAAGAATATGGCCGTGAGGAGCGCGTTCGCGATCCAGCTGTCGAAAACTTTCGGCATGGCATGCCTCCGTGCATGGGTAAGGTAAGGTGCTATTTCCCGGTGTCCCCACATGGAATCGGACCATGGTCAATTGCTTAAAAGGCAACTGCTCTA
>CAYTBX010000008.1:0-25992 GCA_964436175.1 uncultured Candidatus Saccharibacteria bacterium | reverse complement strand
TTTGTGCTCCCACGGAGAATCGAACTCCGATTTTGCCCGTGAAAGGGGCACGTCCTAGCCGTTAGACGATGAGAGCGATGCGTTCCAGTATGCCTATTTTTTGTCGTGCCGGCAAGATGGGGTATTACGGACGGCGCTGTGGATAATCACGTGTGCTACAATTAGTAGAAGATTTAAAAGGTCGTCAGTTACACATTACATTCAAATTTACATGATGGATTTTGACATCAGCATGCTCGTTCTTCGCCTCGCGGCCGGTTTTATTTTTATCGCGCACGGATGGCCGAAGGTGAAGGGGATGAAGATGACGGCGCAGCACTTCGAGTCCATGGGGTTCCGCCCCGGGCACGTATGGGGCACGGCCGTAGCGCTTGTTGAGTTTATTGGCGGCATCGCCCTTATTCTTGGCTTCTTGGCGCAACCGGCGGCATTCGCGATCGCGATCGTCATGCTCGTAGCGCTCTTCTGGAAGCTTGGTAAAGGGCAGGGCTTAGTAGGCGGCTACGAACTCGACCTCGTATTGCTCGCGGTACTCATTACGATAACGCTGCTCGACTCGGGCGCGTATTCGATGACCGGCGGTTACTACTACTAGTAAGCTAAGTACATAAAAACAAAAAACCGCTAAGGCGGTTTTTTGTTTTTCTTCTATTCAAGATGGACGGCTTTCCGGAATGCACTAAGCCGTTCTTCGAGATGGGGGTTTTGTTTTAAGTCTTTGTCTTTTTTCAATACGTCGCTTGCTGCCGTACGCGCGGCTTTCACAAGCTCCATGTCGTTTAAGGCATTCATGGCGATATCCGGCATACCCGTCTGCGTGCGACCCAAAAATTCGCCGGGGCCGCGCATCGCTAAATCTTTTTCCGCTAATTCAAAGCCGTTCTTCGCGGTCGTAAGGGCCTTTAGCCGCTCGCGCGAAACTGCGGATTTGTTCGCGGTAAAGAGGAGGCAGGCGGACTGGTGCTCGCCGCGGCCTACGCGCCCGCGAAACTGGTAGAGCTGGGCGAGGCCGAAGCGGTCCGCATCTTCTATCGCCATTATCGTCGCGTTCGGCACGTCCACGCCCACTTCGATAACAGACGTGGCGACGAGGATATTCGTTTTGTTTTTCGCGAACGCTTCCATCACTGCCGCTTTCTCAGCGCTCTTCATTTTACCGTGAAGCATCGCCACTGTAAGATCGGGGAATATTTCTTTCGCCAGCTTTTCGTATTCTTGCGTGACGGCCTTCACGTCGCTCCACCCGCCCTTGAGGGGCGAGGCAAGTGCATCCGCATCGTCTGAATCTTCCGCCTCCTCGATGCGCGGGCAGATTACGAATGCCTGCCGGCCTTTTTTTATTTCTTGCCGAATAAAGGCGTGCGCCTTCGGTCGGTCAGTCGATGCTACGACTTTCGTTATGATCGGCTTCCGGCCGCTCGGCAGTTCGTCGATTATCGAAAGGTCGAGGTCGCCGAAGATGGTGAGGGAGAGCGTGCGGGGGATTGGGGTGGCGCTCATGGAAAGGAAGTGGGGTAGGGCTCGCGCGCCATGCCCTGCGCTCTTACCGAGTGCAGCGCGTTGTTCCACGCCGAAGCGGTGCTGTTCGTCTACCGTGACGAGCGCGAGGTGGGGGAAGGTAATGCCTTTTTGCAGTAGGGCGTGGGTGCCGATGACGATCTTCAAATGCCCGTCCTTAATGCGAGATGCGACGCGCGCCTTCGGTAAGTCCGTTTCGAGCCCTTCGCCGTACGAGGCGCGGCACTCGGCGGCGGTCATGAGGGCGAAGTTAAGGCTCCAGTCGTGTACCACCCGGTTAAAAATCTTTTCGAACGTGCGGTAGTGCTGGCGGGCGAGCGTTTCCGTGGGGGCGAGGATAGCGGTTTGGAACCCGTGCCGCGCGGCGAGCAAAGCGGCGACGGCGATGACGACCGTTTTGCCGGAGCCGACGTCGCCTTGCAATAGGCGGTTCATGGGGTGTGGGCGCCGTACGTCTTCTAAAATCTCGTCGAGCGAGCTTCGTTGCGACCCCGTAAGGGCGAAGGGGAGTTCCGCGAGTAATGCGTCCCGCTCCGCATCCGTCCACGGCACGGGGTGCGCCGGTTCTTGCGCTAACTTCATTTTCGCTTGTAGGTTCGTGAGCTGTAGCAAGAAAAGGTCTTCGAGGGCGATGCGTTTTTTAGCGGGCTCTGCTGCCTCCGCCGATTGCGGCATGTGTACCATGCGAAGCGCCTCGAGGAAGGACGGCAAGTCGAGCTTTTTGCAAACATCATGCGGCACGCACTCGGGTACGTCTTTTAAGGCGTCGAGTATCGGGCGCATTAGGTAGCGGATGCCGCGGCTCGTCATACCTTTCGTTTCGGGGTAGACCGGCACGAGGCCTTCGGTGTGCTTCGTTTCCGCATACGCTGGTTCGTAGACGGGGTTTGAGATATAGAGCGAGCCCTGTGAAACGGTCACCTTGCCGGCGAAGTTGCCGATAGTGCCGACGGGTAGGGAACGCAGGATATACGGCTGGTTAAACCATACGGCGCGTACGGAGCCGGTATGGTCTTCGAGTACTGCTTCGACTATCGCCATGTTGCGGCGGAAGGACCGGCGCATTTCAATTTTCGCCACGCGGGCGCGCACGCTCGCAATCTGGCCGACGGTAAGCTCCCCAATCGTTGCGGCGTTCGAAAAATCGTCGTAGCGGTTCGGCAGGTGGAGCACTAAATCGCGGACGGTAATAAGGCCGAGTTTTTTTAGGCCGTCCTGAAGGCGCTTATTAATACCCTGTATGTGCGCAAGCTCGGTGTTGAGCGTTAGCATTGTGCCCCCACATGGAATCGGACCATGGTCAATCGCTTAAGAGGCGAGTGCTTTACCATTAAGCTATAGGGGCTTCTTTTCTGCGGCTAGTATATCAAAAAAGCCCCACGGCGGACAAGTGTCCATCCATGAGGCTTTCGGGGTTTGTTGTTTTTCGCATCAGGCAGCGTCGTATTCGCTGATACGGTTGACGGGCGCCCATACGTTTGCTGAAGGTCTAGGTACATACAGCGTTTCGAACGGCAGGTCTTCGGCGGAATGGTCTTCCTCGCTACTGAAGCTCATGAAGTAGGCGTCTTCCCGCGTATCGTCGTACCAATTGCGAAGGGTGTGTCGCCACTTGAATCCCATGCGCTTGAAAAAGAGCTGGGCGGCGAGATTATTCTCGCGCACTTCGAGGCAGATTTCCTGTCGGCGTTGTTGGCTCAGCTTATCCACCAGCTTTTCGACCATTTGGGTGCCGATCGCTTGTCCGTTGAATTCGGGATCCACGGCTAAGTTCAAAACGTGCAGTTTTGACTTATGCAGTTCGTAGATCATGAAGCCCACGATGCGGTGGTTATATTCCGCCACCATACCGATGCAGTTGCGTTGCCGCAGGCAGCATAAGAAATCTTCTTCGCTCCAACAAAACTCGAAAGCCTGCCGTTCGATATCCAGAACTTCTGGCATGTCACGGCGGATCAGCCAACGGATCTGTACCTTGAGAGCTTGTTTCGTAGAAGGTTTCGCGAGCGGCGTGCCGAATGGCCAGAGAATGGTTTGCATGGCGTACTCCTTTGTTGCCAAGCGGGGCAGCAAAACTATAGGCGGGCGACGTTGTCCGTATATGTAAAGCTGCTACTTTTACTGTAACTCCGTTACAGGGCGAGGACAATATTGAGTCGTCCTCGTCGCTTCGCTTCCCTCGGACGCTCCTTTTCGAATTCTAACCTCGCCGTGGCTCGGGATGAATTCGAACGTCGTCCTTGTACGGAGTGCGGGGGTAGTAGAAAGGGGGATAAGTTTACGGATAAGAAAAGACGCCGCAGGGGTTACCTGCGGCGTCGTTGGGGTTCAATGCGGTTTCGGGATTTCGGTTACTTGATGAGCTCGAAGAGCAAGCGCGCCGCTTCGTCCAAGAAGATTTTGAGCGGCGTTTCTGGTAACGCTGCCGGCCCCATTTCGAACACGTTGAATTGGGGGGGTAGCGTGTTCGTCGCATTCAACGTTTGCCGTTGCACATAGGGTTGGCTAGATGCGAGAAGGTAGTTCCCGAGGTCCGGCTGCATTGCGAGGAAGGCGGTAAAAGTGTCCGCCGTATTGGGATTTTTCCATCCGCCCTTTCCGTCAGGTTGCAGTGGCGTATCGACGAAATCAGCCATCATTCCGCTCGGGATAGCGGATTGGTCCCAGATCATGCGGGCGATTTCGGTTTCGGTCGCGGGCATGGTCTGGGGCTTCATCCAGTCCGGTTTGAACGGAATCCCGTTTTGGGTAAGGAGAACATTGTCGCTTTCATTGTCGGTTCTCCGCGGCCGCTTGCCCGTAAGGAACCAGATGGTCCCCGTCTCGAGTGAGTCGTTAGCGTTCCATTCGCCGATAGCGAACGCGAGCCGCCGGCGCATGGCGGCGGCATAGCCGCCGAGAACGAGCGTGCCGGTATAATTCGCCCGTGCCGGCTGTACTTCGTCGACCATGCCGAGCGCCCGCAAGAGGTGGATATCCTCGTTGTGCGGAAGCGCTTTTTCGATCTCCGCGCGGACGGTTGTTCGCAGCCATTGTTTTTGCAACAAGTCATTTAAGTCGCGGGCAGTGATGCCGTGGGGGCATTCGATGCCGTTACGCTGCACGAGCTGCAGTAGCTCTTGGGACGGCACTTCAGTGCCTTTCTGTCCGTAAACCAACTCACTCATCGCGGAGTCTCCTAATAAAGGGAAGCGGGGAAAGGGGGTTCTAAACTATTCTGTTTTCAAGGTTTCCGTGCGTGTAACAACGCGCGCCTATTATGGCACGTAATTAGTAATTATGTCAAATAATTGGCGGTTTTTGTGTCCCCGGGAAGATTCGAACTTCCAATAACTGCTTCGAAGGCAGTGGTGATATCCGTTTCACTACAGGGACTGCGGACTTATAGTAGCAGATGAATCGCAAAAGCGTGAGCAATGGCGAATCAGGTATTCGTCTGATACGATAGGGATACATTTATATGGCACTTACGGTTCCAGAAGAAATTGGTGCGATTGGTACGGCTTTGAACGGAGCCGGTTTCGAGGCGCACTTGGTAGGTGGGTGCGTGCGGGATTTTTTGCTCGGCAGGGAGCCGAAGGATTGGGACATAGCGACCAATGCTTTGCCGGAAGACGTGCAGAAACTTTTTCCGGATAGCGTCTACGAGAACGCGTTCGGCACGGTGGGGATTAAAACCGGTTCTGAGAATTCGTTATACGCAGTGGTGGAGGTAACGACGTACCGCACGGAGGGCGCGTACCGCGACATGCGCCATCCCGACAGCGTTTCGTTTGTGAAAACGATAGAAGAAGATTTAGCGCGCCGCGATTTTACGGTAAATGCCATGGCGATGAAGATCGGCGAAAAAATGACGGTGAAAGATATCGTCGACCCGTTCGGGGGATTAGCCGATTTAAAGAGCAAGATTGTACGGGCGGTAGGAGAGCCCGATGCGCGCTTTACGGAAGACGCCCTGCGCCTTATGCGCGCGGTTCGCTTTGCGGCGCAGTTGGGGTTTACCGTTGAAGAAAAAACTATGGAGGCCGTGAAGCGCCACGCAGGGTTATTGGAAGCTGTGGCGAAAGAACGCGTGCGCGATGAGCTTGTAAAGATTATCGAAAGCGACGGCGCGGGGCTTGGCATCCGTACACTTACGGACACGGGCCTTATGCGGCACGTGTTACCCGAGCTTTTGGACGGCGTGGACTGCGGGCAAAACAAGCACCATATATATACCGTGTACGAGCATAACGTCCGTGCCTTGGAATATACGGCAAAGCAGGGGTATTCCTTTGAGGTACGGCTCGGCAGCTTGTTGCACGACGTAGGCAAGCCTGCGACGAAGCGCGGCGACGGGCATGATAGCACCTTTTATAACCACGAGGTGGTGGGCGCGAAAATGGCGTGCATCATGCTCGACCGTCTCCACTTTTCCAAAAAGACGGTGGAAAAAATCGCGCACTTGGTGCGCTGGCACCTCTTTTACTACAACGTGGGCGAGGTTACGGAATCCGGCGTGCGCAGATTCGTGCGTAAGGTAGGGCCGGAGCATGTCGCCGATTTGCTGAAGGTGCGCGAGGCGGACCGCATCGGCAGCGGTGTGCCGAAGGCGGTGCCCTATAAATTGCGCCACCTTATGTTCATGATCGAGAAGGTTGCGCAGGACGCGATAGACACGCGCATGCTCGCCTTAGACGGCACGGACGTAATGCGCCTCGGGGGACTTACGCCGAGCCCTAAAGTGGGCTGGATTTTAGCCATACTCTTAGAAGAAGTTTTGGATGACCCGGCACGGAATGCCGAAGATGCGCTCACTGCGCGCATCAAGGAATTGAACGCCCTGACGGATGTTGATTTAAAAGCGCTCGCGGCGAAAGCGAAAGACAAGAAAGAAGAATTCGAGCGGGGGGCGGAAGAGGAGATAAAGGAAAAATTCCACGTGAAATAAAAAAAGGCTGGTTGCCTTAGCATGTTAAAACCGCTATTCTTCACGGATACGGAGTGTAGTATAATGGTAGTATACACCCTTCGGGAGGGTGAGGCCTGAGTTCGATTCTCAGCATTCCGAATGATTCATTATGGCAATAATGCACGGCGTACCATGCGCCTATTGTCAGAAAATAATTTATAAAACACGCTCACGTTTAAATGAAAATCAAAAACGAGGGTGGAGTTGTTATTGTTCAAGGCAATGTGAAGGGGCGTACAAACAACGACGGGTTCAATTAACATGCGGCAATCCGTTATGCAGTAAGCTTTTTATAAAGTTTAAGCGGATGATGTTCGCAAATAATTATTGTTCGGCGTCATGTGCGGCAATAGTAAACAATCAACGTTTTCCCAGAAAAAACACGTGCCGTCATTATTGCGCTTATGTCCCCTGTGGAAAGGAATTTACAGGAGAAAATAAGTATTGTTCCAGTATATGCGCTATGAAGGGGAGGGGTGTGTATGATCAGCCCTCTATAATTAATGCGATTTTCACGAAAATAAATGTTTTGGGGAGGGTGCCAGCGAAGCGTGAAATGGAGTACGGTATTATGGATGCCGCCGTAAGGCTATTCGGTTCGTGGGGCGATGCGGTGCGGGCTGCTGGCCATGTTCCGCACCGTTCTCATAGCGAGCATATGTATCGGCGCGTATGCGCTGTAGCGCAGGACGGACATAAGTGCGATTCCGCTTCCGAAGCCGTCGTAGACGATTGGCTATGTGCGAAAGGCATCGCGCATGCGAGGAATGCCCCGTATCCCGACAGACGGCATCTCGCGGATTGGGCTATCAACGACGGCAAAACGTTCATCGAATATTTCGGCCTTGCCGGAGACAGTCCACGATACGATCGTGCAATAGCCGTTAAGAGGGAGTTGTGCCGTGCGCAGGGCATCGTATTAGTTGAGATTTACGCGCGCGACTTGTATCCGAAAATCCGCCTTGAAGAAAAAATAATTCCGTAGATGTTGCGGTGGATACATATCCACTTGTTTTCTTTTGGGTGGGTTTGCTAGGATACACATGTCCAAGCGTACGGCATTGTACCGAAACGCGCTTGGCGGGTTAGCTCATTGGCTCAAACAGAGGGAGAGGGATCATGAGACGACGTTTGCGAGAATTTTTGCGAAAACGGTTTCTGATTGGTGCGATGAGTGCTCTGGCCGCAATCATGGCGATTGTCTCGGTGAATTTCACGGCTGACGTCCATGCGAAACCTGCCGACGCAACCTTGTCGGCAATCACGGCTGTCCAAGTGCCAATCGATGCTGGTCAAGCCGTCGCCCAACCGGCGATCGCGACTGAAGAAGGTCTGGCTGATGCGGCGACTGCGGTCACCAGTCACAAAATCGCCGCTTACGACGCGACTCGCTCGGTAGTCATTCAACGGGGCGCGGAACAATCCGTGCCCATTGTGACGGCGGCTGTTGCCCCCGACATCGCCGGCAAAGAAGTCGACATCGCAACGACGGTCGAACGAAGTATCCGTCATGCTGCGCTCACGCTGGCTCATTTCCAACCCCCCGCCCTAGCCGCTTCTTGATCGCTGAATCGCGAGCAAGTACGGCCCATCTCAATGAGGCTCGATCACCATCTGGTGTGGTCGAGCTTCTTTTTTTGCCTTCCCTTTCCGAAGAAGGCAATCCCTCCGAAGCTCCGCAGGAAGCAAGGGGGGATGCTCCTTTTAATATAGCCTTGACACTTTTTTAGCTCCCTGTTACGATAAGCCCCTGCACTGTTGAGTGTGGTGGCCTCGCGACCATGGTGGATCGCGGGCATGATAGTTCTTCCCCAGTTCAGAGGAGTGTTCACGATGCGACGTTTTCTCTCAGTGTCTTGTGCGATGTGCGCGTTGCTCATCGGCCTCGCCGTTCCGGCGAATGCCCAAGAGATCGGGCAATCGTACCAATCCGCGGTCATCACCCGTGATGGCGACCAGATGATCTGCTCGACGACGGTGTCTGGTCATCAATCTCCCGACATCGCTGCGGCAGCGGTCAAGTCTCTCACGGAGTTGGCTCAGCAGTTCAACGGCGGGCAACATCTCGGCGGCGGCAGTTGGTCTCAGTCCGAATTGGGCAAGCCCTATTTCGTGAAGATCATGATGCCCTCGGCAGCCAAAACGAAGGCGGTTTTGCCGGCTGCGGTGCAGGAATTGGCGCTGATTAGCAACTGCACGATCGGCAATTCCCATCTGCGGATCACGGCGACTCCGGCACTCGTCAAGAAGTTTCAAGCGATGACTGCCGAAGAAATCATGGCTGTCGTCAAAGCTGACGAAAAGGAAGTCGCCAAGGACGGTGAGCTGAGCGCAATCCGCCAGACCTGCATCCAGATGGTCTGTCTCGGGGCATGGGCTCATTCGTTCCCAGTGGGCGCGGAAGCGGAGCGGATCGTCGTGAAAGATTCGCAATCTGCCGGTGTGCTCGACATCGAAGTCGTCTTCGCGAAGAAGTACGTCGCGGAAAAGAAGGCGCAATCCGCGACGCTCTCGGTGTTTCGAGCTCAACGGCAATTCGCACCGATTCCGGTGCCGCAATCGAAGGGCTAACGCCGCTCGTGCATGATTTACTCCTGTGATAGGCCTCCGATGGCCCGCGACAATGTGTCGCGGGCCATCTTTTTTTTACTTCCCTTTGCTTAGGGAGGTAATCCCTCCGCTGTGCCCAGCGAAGCTTTAGCGAAGTTGGGAAGCTCCGCAGGAAGCGAAGGGGGATATTCCTAATTAGGGATAATTCCTTTACTCTGTGCTTATATGCCGCCCAAAGCCCTTTCGTTCTATTTCCTCCTCGCATTCCTCGCGGGGATGTTTACGGTCGCGTTTTTCATATTTAAGCCGTTCTTCGCGCCTATTGTACTTGCTGCCGTATTCGCCGTTGCCTTCCAGAAGCCGTATAAAAAAATAAAAGAGGCGGTTAAGGGGAGTGCGGGCATCGCCGCGGCGCTTACGACTATTCTCGTGCTCGCCGCGATCGTCCTACCGCTCACGCTTCTCGGTACGCAGATGGCAACGGAAGCGGGGCAAGTATACCGTTCGCTTCTCGATAACGGCACGTCGGGAACGGTATTCGATTCCGTACGTGCTTTTTTGGGTGAATCCGTGCCATTTGAGATAGACGCATACATGAAGGACGCTTTGGCGTACCTTGCGGGCAACGTAGGCACGGTCGTTTCGGGCGTGGCCAAGTTCTTCGTGGATATCGTGCTTTTCGTTATGGCTCTCTACTATTTTTTGAAGGACGGCAATTCGTTCCGCCGCGCGTTCATATCCCTTAGCCCCCTTATGGACGAGGACGACGAAGAAATCGCCCGCATGCTCGCGCGCGCGGTTAATTCTATTGTCGCCGGCCGCCTCCTTATGGCCCTCGTGCAGGGCTTGCTCGCCATGGCGGGCTTCCTCGTATTCGGTATACCGAACGCGATACTGTGGGGGAGCGTGACGGCTATAACGGCGCTCATCCCCGGCATCGGTACCGCACTTACCGTGGCGCCCGCCGTAGCGTACCTCTTTTTGCAGGGGGCAACGGGCATGGCGGCGGGGCTTTTCGTTTACGGCGTGGGCGTCGTCGGCCTTGCGGATAACCTGTTAGGGCCGAAACTTATCGGCCGCGGGGTATCGTTACACCCGTTCGTAATACTGCTTTCGGTACTTGGCGGTATAGCGCTCTTTGGCCCCACGGGATTCGTGCTTGGGCCTTTGGCGATAAGCCTGCTCTACACGCTTTTGAACGCGTACCATCGCGACGCGCGTTGATTCCAGCCGGATTTTTTGCTAACGTATTTGCACGATGAAACAGGCAAAGAAGATCGGGTTTTACGTAGTGATGGCGCTCATGATATTCATGTTCGTCGCCCCGCTTTTCATGGGGCAGTACTAATAGTCGCACGGGCCTATAGTTCAGGGGCAGAACGCGTCATTCGCATTGACGAGGCGGCGGTTCGATTCCGCCTAGGTCCACACAAGGCATGCAGCAGATACCACAGTCACGCGATACGGTATTGGATTTTTGGCGGGGCGTAAGCATTCTTCTCGTTGTCTTGAGTCATGCGATTTCATTTCGTTTGCATTCTTTTTTCGTTTCTTTTTTTGATTTTGTATCCCGCGCAGCACCACAATCGGATTTTGCGGTTACTACGATTACTTTATTTTCGAGTCTTTTTTTTAAAATAGCCTTCGAGTCAGGCGGCCTTGGGGTGGCTATTTTTCTTGTTATTAGCGGCTATATAATCACCAAAATTCTTATAGAGGAGAAAGAGCGGCGGGGGACTGTTAATTTATATAGGTTCTATTGCCGACGATTTTTCAGGATAATGCCGGCATATTTTTTTTATATCGCATGCGTTGCGATATTTTTAGGTCTCGGGTGGGTTTTTATTCCCAAACTCCCTTTAAACTGCATTTTTTTTCTCGCTAATATTAATAATGGGGCATGCACGGCGACCTTTAATCATCTCTGGAGCTTATCTGTGGAAGAGCAGTTTTATCTTATATGGCCGCTCACGGTAGCGGTCCTTCCGAAGGCATATCGCATCTCTTTCGCCATGACGGCTTATTTCCTTTCCGTCGTTCTTTCGGCTGTCGTTATTCCCGCGCAGTACCGGTTCATTAATCATGGAATCGCATTCGCTTTTATAGCGGCAGGATCGCTGTATGCGCTTAGTCCGTATCTTAGGAGGGCGATTAATGCTTCGGGATCGTTGGGATTGATCTTAGGTGTCGTTATTATGGTCAACCGATTAACACAATTCATGGGGGCGGGGCATTTCATTATACGTTTATTACTTCCTATTTTATTGTCTTTCGCCATGTTGTATTTTATTTTCAATACCCGCAAAATTTCCAGAATTATGGAATCAAAAATATTTTCGATACTAGGGCGTTTGGGGTTAATTTCGTACAGCCTGTATATTTGGCAAAATATATTTACGGGGAACATGCGGTATCCCGCGCAATCTCCGCTTATATGGACCGTTCTTCTTGTCCCCATGACCTGTATTTCATATTTTTTAATCGAAAAGCCCGTTGTCGCATGGGCGCGTAAAAAATATATATCTTTCTGATGTGAATACTGCAAATGGAAGGCTTCCTGATTTTCTGATCGTCGGTGCGGCAAAAAGCGCCACTACTTCTTTGCACGCGTATCTGCGCCAGCATCCTTCGATATTCATGCCCCTGTATAAAGAGCCTCATTTTTTTTCGTATGCGGATACGGAATATAACGGTTCGTTGCGTGCCAAGACGCTGCGCCAGTATAGGGATTTTTTCGGTCCTGCGCGGCCGTTTCAGATCATGGGAGAGGCTTCTACGACGTATTTGTATAATTACGGCCATACGATTGAAAATATAAGGAAGGCGTACGGCGCGGATGCCGAAAAAATAAAAATAATCATAAGCTTGAGGAATCCCGCCGATCGGGTTTTTTCGCACTACTCCATGTACAACCTCATAGGTTTGGAAAAATTACCTTTTGATGAGGCGGTGCGTACGGGTGCGGTCGATCGGCTTAATAAGGATTTGGATACGGAAAGATTCGGCATTACCGTGGATTATTTGGAGGCGGGGATGTACTATGCGCAGGTCAAGGCCTATAAGGAAGCCTTTCCTTCCGTCCATATCGTTTTATACGATGACATCAAGCGGGATTCTTACGCAGTCGTTCGCGGCATCTTCCGTTTTTTGGGCGTTGCGGAAGATCAGGATGTTTCCTGCGCGGTCGCTTATAATGACACGGGCGCTCCCCGTATCGCATGCATTAATACGTTTTTTAACAAGATGAGCAAGCTCTTGGTTACTAAGCGGTCGCGGATTAAGAATGTGATTGCTAAATATGCGGGGATGTTTATTAATTGGACTGCATTCGGGATGTTTTGGAAGCCCCGTATTTTTAAGATATTACGTCGTATTCGTTTTATGAATATCAAAAGAGTTCAGATTTCGCCTGATGCGCGTAAGCGCATGGTTGATTTTTATCGAGATGATATCGTGCGTTTAGAGGGGCTTATCGGCCGCGATCTTTCATCATGGCTCTCATGAGCCGTTTAGATCGGTTTTTCGGCCGTATTTTTGCATGGTGTGAAAAAAATCCTGTTTTTGTCATTGTAATTTTTTTCGCCGTGACATTGGCGATTCGTTACAGCCTTGCTTTTTTGGCATGGCGTTTTCTGCATTTTCCGTTCCAGCGGTACGACCCGTACATGTATACGGTGAAGGGCATGGAGATAGCGGTGGGCGACTGGTCGCCCATACGCACGCATGGCCTTGGGTGGTCTGCCGTCTTGGGTGCGGTATTCCGCGTATGGCACGGATCTTCGATTTTAGAAAATCTCGCCATCGCTTCTTTCGTGGCAGCCGTTTTTTCCGCGCTTTCATTTTTTCCGCTGATGTATATCGGGAAGAAAGTGGACGGTAATCCGCGCACGCTGGCGTTGCTCGCCGTACTGTTTCTGTCGTCTTTTTTTCTTACCGTTCCTGAAAACGATTCGATCGCCATGGCCGACCCGCTGTTCGTTTTCCTGTTCCTCGTTTCCGTATGCTTTTTGTATTCCGCGCGCACGCGGCTTGCAATGGCCTTCGCGTGCGGCGCCGTAGCGGCCATAGCGTATTTTACGAAGCCCGTCGGCATTTTTACCGTGCCCTTGGCATGCGCGACGTTCTTCTTGTGGCACTGTCGGCAATGGGGGGATGCGCTCCGTAAGTGCGCGCTTTTCGTATCGTCCTTCGCGCTCGTTTCCGCGCCGTTCCTATGGCAGCGCCATGCGTATTTCGGATCGTTTTTCGATTATGGGGAAAACAGCAAGTATTTCGCCGATACGTATGCCGGCGCATGGGGAGAAGCCGTTTCCGCGCCGTCTTTTCTCGGTTACATGGGGACGCACGGGATGCTTGATTATGCCAATAAATTCCTCATAGGGGGCGTCTGCTTCGTCGCGGCGGCGTTTCTTGCTATGACGGCGCCGTATATCCTGAGTTGGGTTAAAAACGCGGCGCACGGAGCGGAAAAGGGCACTGGCGCCGCATATCCGTTATTCGTAGGGTGCGCGGTATGGTTCGTCGGACTTATTCCCGTTTTCCATATCTATGGCAATCCGCGCCATCTCTTGCCGGCCGTCGCGCTGTCCTTGGTTTTGGCCGCTACGGGATTCAGGCGCTTCGCGGACGCGACGCGCCTGAAAAACGTCGCGTATGCGGGCATATCCCTTTTTGCGGCCTTGTTCCTTTTTTTGTCTTTCGCGTCACTTGTTTTTTTCTCGAAGGATAAAAAAGTAGCGATGCGCGACGGTGCCGTGTGGGCGCGGCACCTCGCTCCGCTCCTTAAGGGGAATGTTGCCATAGGCAACGGGTCGGATATTTTGATGATGCAATATCCCGACAGCCGCGTCGGCGGCAAGGGGATGCTCGACATGTACGCGCCCCAGTCGGGCGTTGCCGTACGGTATCCGGGCATGTTCTCTGCCGTAGAGGCGTTTCGCCCGTGGCTCAAAACAGGGGATATCGATTACGTCGTATTCGACGACGTCGTTAAGGAGTCGTTCCCGTTCGCGCCCGACAAATACCTTTCGATTTATACGGGTACCGATTTCCCCCCGTATCTCGTGCCGTTCTATTCCAACTACGAAAGCAATTCGCAATGGAAGGTGCGGGTGTTTTCCGTTAATAAGGATCTTTTGTAAGGCGGGAATATGTATATCCGAGGAAGCTTGCTACGAGCCCTGCCGCAAGGGCGTATCCAGCCGCCGCAAACGGTATGGCGGGCGGAACGCCTAAAAGCGCAGCGCGCGTGGTTATAATGGCGATTGCGAGGGGATTATAGCTTAAGAGTATACGAAGCGGCTCGGCGCGAATGGCATTTAATGCGTAAAAAATAGGCGTACAGAGCATAAGTATATGGAGCCCGTAGTTTATTGTTTGCATAAAAAGATGATTATTTGCATATTTTCGGCTTACGAATTGACTTGCGCCCCATATGAATCCCCAAAGCATTAGGGCGTTTGCGGTCACGAGGGCGATACCTGTAAGAAATTGGGCGAGGGTAAGCGGCGAGCGTGTTACCCAGATGATTATGAGGGTAATAATCGAAGGTGCATAAAGCCGCAGTACGGAGAGGGGTATGGCATAGTGGTGCACGCGCCTTGTTTTAAGCGCCCGTGCGGTGCGGCGGGTGCATTCTGCGAAATAAAAAAAGAATGTAAGTCCTGTGATGAGGCTGAGTGCGTATGAGGAGCCATACCCCCCCTTGAAAAGGAGCGAAAGAATGCCAGTTATCACGACTGGCATAAGCGATTGCGGGGAGAGGTAGGTCACCGTTTTACTATAACGGCTTTTTAATAGTTATCCACACCATTTTTAGATATGCGTAATGATACTATTAAGGAAGTCACGAAGTGAGGCGTGACGTTTTAAGTGAAGACCGTCCATCTTACTGCATTATTTGCCGTCATGACGTTAAGCGTTTGCTTTTCGTACGCGTACGCGGACCAGGTGCAGGAAGGGGCGGGCGGTGGCGGAGGGGATACTTCCTCTACTGGCTATCAGGTAAAGACCGCATCAGCGGACCCAGGCGTCGGTACTTCGCAAAGCGCTAATTACGTATACGACCACGGCACGCTGTGGTTCGACGAAGATTCGGCAGACGTTCCTCCGCCTTCTCCGACGCCGACACCCACTTCGGGTGGTGGCGGTTCTTCGAGCGGTAGTGGATGGATCGAAAGCCTTTTCGGCGGCAATCCTCAAGTAGGAGGCGTTTCCCCGGAGGTAGACGTACCGTTTACCGATACGCCGGAAGCGGCAGCGGTAGTTGCGGAAGTACCCACAGCGACGTTTTCGGCAGTGAAGCAGGCGGATGCGCCCACAGTACTTACTCGTATTTTGGAAGATCCGCAGCCCACGCCGCAAATCATCCGTTTAGTTGACGAAAAGGGCGTAACACGGGAGCTAAATATCGTTCTTTTTAAGCGTATAGTACCGTGGCCACTATGGATTGCATTCGCGATCATCCTGCTCGGTGCGGCGGCGATTGCCGGTTTCGTGATTATACGTGGATCGAAGGATTACCTTTTGTGGATCGGCGGGGTGCTGATACTTATAGGCGTCGTCACGGGCATCGTTGTACGGTTCGCGTACCGCGCGACCCCTATCGACCCTACGGCAATAACGTCGATCGGCGTTGTACCGGTTACGGAAGCGAGCACCACGGTCAAGAAGCTTATGGTTGATTTACCCCTTGGCGTGCATGTCGTGAACGCCACGGACAGCTTTGGCCGAAAGGTGCTTACCGTAAAAGTATTCATTACGCCCGCGCTCCCTATTTAATAATGAAAAGAAATCGCTTATACAGATTCGGCGCGGCCATAACGGCGGCGCTTTTGTGCGCGGCTTTTTCCGCACAGGCGGCGGTACCTGCCGTTATCAATTATCAGTCGCGCTTGCGCACGGCAGGGGGTGTTGCCATTAAAACGGCCACGAAAGTGTCCTTTTCCCTGTACTCTGCGGCAACGGGCGGCACAGCCCTATGGACTGAATCCTACAGCCAGTCTTCCGGCGCGTGCGCCAAGGTTATGCCGGATTCGAACGGTTATTTCTCCGTGCAGATGGGCAGTTGTGAGGCCTTTCCGAGCACACTCACGTTTACAACGCCGCTCTATTTGGGTGTCACAATCGAAAATGACGCCGAAGCGACGCCGCGTGTCGCTTTCGCCCCTGCGCCGTATGCTATGAACGCGGTACGCGTGGGTAACTTCGTGTCCGATACGTCTGCAGGCACTCTTACAGGCGAGCCGCTCGGCACGGCAACTGCTGGTACGCAGGGGTTCCATTCAGCAGGTCTCTTATTGCAGGGGTCTGGCTGGAACGGGTCGGCGGCAGCGAGCAAAGGGTTTAAAGTGCGCACCACCGCAACCGACGCTTCGAATTACCGTTTAAGTATTCTTGATTCCAGCGACGGGTCGGAATCCGTTTCCATATTGAATAATGGTAGGGTCGGCATCGGCATTACGAACCCGCAAAGCGAGCTTGAAGTGGCAGGTGTTATTTACGCAAACGACTTCCGGACGAGGGGGGGGAGTATCAGTACCACCGGCGACGGCACGAACGACTTAATACGGTTTACGCGCCCTAAGTTGCTTGTCGGTTTTACTTCCGACTTAAATAATCCTACGAGCAACCTTAAGTCACTTATGAGTCTTACATCTTCTGATGTGACTTTTTTAGAGGAGACTTCTTTTAATAAGCTTGTTTCGTTTCCGAACCGGCAGGTTAAGTTCGGCGCAAATACCTTTACCTTCCCCGTAGCGGCTCCTGCGACTGATGGCTTAGTGCTTACGACGGATACTGATGGCACGCTTTCGTGGACGTCTAAATCAAGCGGATCCGTCACGTCCGTGGGGCTTTCGGCTCCGGCTGATTTTACAGTTACGGGGTCTCCGGTAACGGATGCGGGTACGCTTGGCTTCGCGTGGAAGACGCAGCAGCCGAACGACATTTTTGCGGGTCCGGCTTCGGGCGCGCTCGCGGGCACGCCTTCGTTCCGTAATCTCGTGCCCGGAGATATTCCGAGTCTCGATGCGGGAAAAATAACGAGTGGGGTATTTGATGTTCCTCGCGGTGGTACTGGTATTACTACGTATTCAAAGGGGCAGATAGTCTACTCTGATGCAATTAATTCCTTAGCTGCTCTCGGTCTTGGTGGGAACGGAACCGTACTTACCGCAAATACCGTAACGGGCTTACCCGAGTGGAAGGCAATCCCCGCAACTGCCGGCGGCACCGTCACGTCAGTTTCGGCGACTATTCCCTCATCTTTATTAACTCTCTCCGGTTCTCCTATAACGGACTCTGGTACGCTTGCCTTCGACCTTGCTACCCAGTCCGCCAACGAAGTATTCGTTGGTCCGCTTACCGGCACGGCAAAGCCAACATTCCGTGGACTTTCGGCAGTTGATATACCGGCGCTCGACGCCGCAAAAATAACCACCGGTACGCTCGCAGTTACCCGTGGCGGCACGGGAATAGCTGCAACCGCGAAAGGCGACATCCTCTTCAGCGACGCAATTAATTCATTAGCGGCGTTGGGGATTGGTACTACGGGCAAGGTCCTCACCGTGAACTCTGCAGGACTTCCTGAATGGAAGGATCCCGCAACGAACGGCACGGTGACGTCCGTAGGCCTCACCTCCACCTCACCGCTCTTCTCTGCGTTCGGTGCGCCGGTTACGGGAAGTGGAACGATTTCGGTTAATATCGCAAATCAAGAGCCGAACGAGTTTTTCGCTGGTCCTCCGTCTGGGGCTACGGCGGCGGCACCTGCGTTTCGCCAGCTCGTAGCTACCGATATCCCGAATCTCAGCGCGTCGCAGGTTGTGAGTGGCGTATTTGATCCACTCCGTATCCCTGAATTATCCGCCGACAAAATCACCTCTGGTGTATTTAGTATCGACCGTATCCCCGAAATCCCTGCAGGTAGTGTCACTGGAACCCTTGCCGTCGCAAATATTCCTAATCTTTCAGCGGACAAAATCACCTCCGGTGTATTCGACGCCGACCGCATTCCAGTTGTTGCTTCTTCTTCTATTCCGAATCTCGATGCCTCAAAGATCACGAGCGGTATCTTTGATATCCCGCGTGGCGGCACCGGCCTTTCAGCAACCGCGCCGGGCGACATCCTTTTTAGCGACGCTATTAATTCCTTAGCTCGTCTCGGTATCGGCGCCACTGATCAGATCCTCACCGTTAATTCCGCTGGTCTGCCCGTATGGAGGGCGCCCGCAACGAACGGTACCGTCACTTCCGTGGGAATCACTGTGCCTTCCATCCTCACCGTCTCTGGTTCACCCGTCACGGGAAGCGGCGACTTAGCTCTCGACCTCGCGAATCAGGAACCAAACGAAGTATTTGTCGGCCCTGTTTCTGGTCAACCCGCAAAGCCTTTATTCCGTTCTCTTGTATCTTTGGATATTCCCGACCTCACCGCCGCAAAGATTACCTCTGGCACGTTCGGTGTCGGTCTCATCCCTGAATTATCCGCCGACAAAATAACCTCCGGCACCTTAGGTATCGACCGCATCCCCGAAATCCCCGTCGCGAAAGTCACGGGCGTTGTCCCTGTCGCTCAAATTCCTGATCTCGGAGCAGAGAAGATTACCTCGGGCGTCTTCGACGTCGCCCGCATCCCAACCCTCGGCGTTTCGCAAATCCCTGACCTCTCTGCAGACAAAATCACCTCCGGCATCCTCTCCCCAGACCGCGTACCCGTCCTCGATATTGCAACTAAAACATCCGGCACCCTCGGCGTCACCCGTGGCGGCACGGGAATAGCTGCAACCGCGAAAGGCGACATCCTTTTCAGCGACGCTATTAATTCCTTAGCGGCGTTGGGGATTGGCTCCGAAGGCAAGGTACTTACGGCTAACGGCACGACGGGCTTGCCGGAGTGGCGTACTGCAAGCGGCGATATTTCGGGTAACGGCGCCGCGAACTCCATCGCGTTCTTTACCGGCGCTAAAACTATCGCCAATTCCTTGATTTCTCAGACGGGCGGCAATATCGATATTACGTCTGGCAATCTCCAGCTTGGCGGCGTGACGCGCATCGCCGCAAACGGCAATGCGACTTTTACGACGACGACTATCACCGATGCCACAATCGCTGCCGGTACGTTGACTAACGTGAAAATCGACGGCGCAACTATCGGCGGCACGACTGCCGGTGCCGGTACGTTTACCAATCTCGCAGCTTCTAACCTAACAGCGACGAATATCACGGGCACTAATATTTCGGCTACGAATGTTGCGGCTACTAACCTTTCCGCGAGTGGCGCGATGACGCTTGGTGATTCTTCGAGCGACGTATTAAATATCAAGGCGAGTATCGGTTCGGATATAATCCCGAGCCCTACCAACTTGCGCGTACTCGGTTCAGCCACATCCCGCTTCGCTAACTTGTTTACGGATAAGATTAACGTCGCGGGCGTAACGACTTTTAACGGCATCGGGTATTCGTGGCCGGTAGCCGCGCCTGCAACGAATGGCCGCGTATTAACTAGCGCGACTGATGGCACTCTTTCGTGGGGCGTGCCGAACGACGGCACGGTGACGTCTGTTGCTCTTTCAGCGCCTTCTATTTTTACGGTTGCTGGTTCTCCAGTTACTGCGACGGGTACATTGGCCTTCGACCTTTCCACGCAATCGAAGAATAAAGTTTTTGCGGGGCCGGAGTCAGATCCGGACGCGAAGCCGAGCTTCCGCGCGCTCGTCGCGGGGGATATCCCTTCGTTGCCCGCTTCGCAAATAACGAGCGGAGTATTCGCTTCTTCTACTATTCCCACACTCGATGCTTCTAAAATTGGTTCGGGGAAATTCGGTATTGCACAGGGCGGTACAAATATTACTGCTTACGCGAAAGGAGACATCCTCTTTAGCGATGCTATTAATTCCTTGGCGGCGTTGGGGATTGGCTCCACTGGCAAGATACTTACGGTCAGTAGCGCTGGGTTACCGGCATGGCAGGATGCGCCCGCGACTGGCGTAACGTCCGTCGGGCTTTCTATGCCGTCGTTTTTCAACGTAGCCTCTTCGCCAGTAACCGCAAGCGGAACTATCGCCGTCACGCTCGGTAACCAGCTTTCCAACACGTTCTTCGCCGGTCCTGCAGCGCCCGTCGCCGCGCCTGGCTCCCAGCCGTCGTTCCGTGGGCTTGATCCATTAGATATTCCGGATCTTTCTGCTGATAAGATAACGAGTGGTGTATTTGCCGCTGCTCGCATCCCCGCTATCGCGACATCCTCCGTTCCTGATTTGGATGCATCTAAAATAACATCCGGCACGTTCGGCGTAGCGCGCGGAGGTACCGGCCTTTCTACGGTTGGCGCAGCCGGTACGGTACTTACGTCCGTTGGCGGCGTCCCTGCATGGCAGGCGGTCCCCGCGGGCCTTAGTGGGTCAGGCGTCTTCGGCCAGCTCGCGTTCTGGAACGCATCTTCCACGCTCGCCGGTAATTCAAAAATTATTATTGATAATACGAACAGCCGTTTAGCCATTGGCACGTCGGCAACGCCCGCGACTACTTTGGTCGTCGCGGGGGATACGACGGTGGGTGGCGACGTGGTTCCTTCTACCGCAAGCGCGTACGACTTCGGCTCCACCACGAAGCCCGTTCGGAGCGTGTATTCGGATAACTTAGGTTCCGCCACTCAGCGCATCAAGGCCGCCTACATCGACGAGCTTTACATTTACGGCGGCGCAGGCGGCAGCGGTACGAGCACTATCAGCGCTACGCAGACCGTCTTCAACGGCATTGCCTATAACTGGCCGAACGGCGGCTTGGGTAATAACTTCGTCCTTACGACGGATACGAACGGAAACTTGGGCTGGCAGAACCCGACGAGTCTCGTGCCCGAAAGCGGATGGCGGTCGCTTGCCGGAAATATCCGACTCGGCGTCATAACGGATAAGGTTGGTATCGGTACGGCTACTCCCGCAACCAAGCTCGATGTCGTGGGGGATATACAGGCGTCCGGCTTCCTTTCGTCCGGTTCCGGCCAGATCAAGTTCGGTGGGGCGACATATAATTTTCCCACGACACTCGGAAGCGCCGGTCAAGTTCTTACGGCTTCGTCTTCCGGCGCGCTTGCGTGGCAAACGCCGGCAAGCGGTATTAGTGGGTTGGGAACGGCAAATTATGTTCCGCTATGGAACGGAACATCGACCATGGGTAATTCGATGATTTCCCAATTCGGTTCGAACTTCACTATCGGTGCTGGTACGGGGGCTAATATCAGTATAGGAAATGGCTCAGATGACACTATTTTTATAGGAGGTTGGATACGGCCTGAAGTTCCGGGGGGCGTTATAACGGTTTCCGGATCTATGGACTTAGGTGTAGTCGCAGGTAGCGAGATTGCCATAAAGGGAGGTTTTAAAATTCCTGCGGGGGCTGGGGTGGGTAAAATTCTTACCTCTGATGATGCGGGCTACGCCACGTGGCAGTCTGCCTCCGCAAGCGGTATCGGCGGATCCGGCACAATAAATAAATTAGCGCTCTTTAGTGCTACGGGGACTATCGCGGATTCGGTCGTGAGCCAATCGGCGGGCACCGTAACCGTAGGCGGGGGATTATCCGTAACAGGCGTCGCGAGTTTCGCGACGACGACTATCGGCAGGCTGGCTTTGCCGAACCTCGGTGCTGGTGCGGGTAAAGTCCTTACGTCGGACGACGTAGGTAATGCCATGTGGCAGACGCCCGCTGCGGGCGGGAGTATGCTTAGTGGCGTCGTTGGCAAAATACCGTATTTCAATACGTCGAGCACGCTTGCGAGCTCGTTCATAACGACGACGGCAACGACTACTGCCGTTGCAAGCGGCATAATGCCGGCAACCGATAATATATATGATTTGGGTTCGCCGACCGCACGGTGGCGGAGCGTGTATGTCGGCCCGTCTACGATTCACATAACCGATTCGAACGGTAATGAAGTCGGTGGCTTGGGTGCCGGCACGGGCGCAAACGTCGGTAAGATTGTCGCGAGATACGGCGCGACGGAAGTGCCGATTCAAGCCGTTAGTGGTATCCCATCAAGCGTTGCGGCGGGTACGGCACTCTTAGCTCCTATTGGCGCCACCGGCGCGCCCGCGTTCCGCGCCCTTACGGCGCTCGATATTCCTAGTCTTGATGTATCGAAGATTACGACTGGCACATTACCCGTAACGAACGGCGGTACGGGATTGTCTTCCGTCGGCACGAACGGGCAGGTGCTTACAGTTTCAAACGGAGTTCTCTCTTGGCAGACGCCGGCGGTTTTCAATCCCGCGACCTTGGGTGCGACAGTGCCGTTGCTCGGCGGCAACGCCGGTTTGGTTTCGGGTATGACTTTGGGAATGACGGATGGCGACGGCACGCAGCCCTTTAGACTCCTTTCTGGCGGCCAGCAATTCTTCTCATACGCAAAGAATTCTTTTGATGGTAGTAAGAATGCTTTCTTTAATTCTAATTTGTACGTTTCGAACCCGCAGGGTCAGACGGGTAAGGCGAGTGCGTGGATTGATGACAATCTGAACGTCGCGGGTACTACTAGCTTGGGCGATAGCGCTACGGATACGACGTTTATTACCGGAAAACTGAGGATTGGCGGAGGGCTCCCGGGTCAAGTGCTTACGGTTGCAAACGACGGTTATTCGGTTTGGCAGTCTCCTGGGGGAGGTGACACGCAAAATAAGAATACATTTACGGGCTTTGAGGCGGGTAAGAGTACAGCGTCGGGGGCGGGATATAACAATGTCGGTAATGGCTATCAGGCGCTATATTCTAATGGCGGTGGGTATTCTAATGTGGCTGTTGGTAGATTCGCTCTTATGGCTAATACCAATGGCGGTGAGAATACGGCTGTCGGTGACACCGCCCTGCAGTACGCGACTGCAAGTAATAATACGGCTATTGGCTCTCGCGCCCTTAAGGCAAACGGCACGGGTAATAATAATACGGCTGTCGGTCAAAGTTCTTTAGACTCAAATGTTAACGGTGGTGGCAATACCGCTGTCGGCGTAGGGTCATTACATCTTAATGCCTCGGGTAATTCAAATACCGCATTAGGCAGGGTTGCCCTGCAGTCCAACGGCGGTAATTTCAATACCGGTGTTGGGGATAGCGCTCTTTCTTTGCTTGCAACGGGCTCTCAGAACGTCGCCGTTGGAGGTTTTACGGGCGGTGTAATAAATAACATGAGTGATGCTGTTTTAGTTGGGTATAATGCTGGGCAGGGTAGTCCAAACGGCTTAACTAATGTCATTGCTGTTGGATCCGGTGCTCAATTTACGAAGAGTAATCAGGCGGTGATTGGTAACGCCTCGATTACCGAGACTTTGTTGCGCGGAACGGTAAAAGCCAACGGCGTAACCCTTACCTCCGACCGCCGCCTTAAGGAAAACATTACGAAGCTCGACCCCGTTCTTACGAAGCTTGGTGCAATTAGCGGCGTAAACTTCACGTGGAAGGATGGTAAAATTAAGGGTAAACAGTTGGGCGTCATTGCTCAGGACGTGGAAAAATCGTTCCCTGAGCTTGTGGATACCGATAGCGTTACCGGTATGAAGTCCGTTAATTATTCGGGTCTCGCAGCCGTTGCCATCCAGGGCGTGAAAGAGCTCGACGCGAAGGTTGAAGCCGCGGCACCCGTAACGGGTGAAGGCGTTATAAGGCCAGGGGAGAGCGAGGTTCTTGTATTTACCTCGCAAGCTTCCACTGGTGCGAAGATTTTCGTTACCCCTCTCGGTTCTACGGGTGGGCAGACGCTCTACGTAGATAAGGTTGTTGGTGGCGAGTACTTTACCGTTAAAACGGACAGGGCCGTGCGCTCGCCAGCACGCTTTAATTGGATGATAATCAAATGAGAATGAATTCCTTTTTGCGGTACCGAATATATATAGTGCTGGCCGCCGTGTGCGTTGTGGGTTTCGGGCCGTTCGGGCCGGCGGCCTACGCAGCCATCAATTTTATGACGGATGCGGGTCAGCAAATCGGTACGCTCGACGTTTCTGACACCGCTCAAAACAAGGGGAAGGTTGTTGTGGTCGGCGCTGATGGCAAGGAGGTCACTTTAGGGGGTGGTAGTTGCGGTACGCTCTGCGCCGTCCTTACCGCTAAAATAGAAAACGGCAAGGCGTTCCTTGCGCCGGCCGTACCGGATGTTGAGTTTGGCTCTGGTGCGTTGCGTTTTAAAACTATATTTTCAGAAGCAATAAATGCGAAAGACTATGAGATTGTAATGGCAACGCCGGAGCTTGCGACTGCAGCGGTGGGGAAGATGGTCGGTATCGTTTCTGCTAATGGCGCAAACGCGAAAATAGGTTTGGTGGATACGAAAGACCAGCGCGTTGACGTGCTTATTACCGAAATGAACCAAGCTAAAATGGATATCGCCTTTTTGAAATCTCAACTTGCGCTCGTGCAGAAAGAGCTCGCGATGAAAGTTAAGGAGGAAGTTAATTCGTGCCGCTCGGAATCCATTCCGGTGCTTATCGATAAAGCAGTCGGCTCGGGTGATTGGGTAGTGACACCGGTTATCGCTCCACCTAGGTCGCCTAAGATGCCTCGTATTCCTATGCCAGGGATGCCGCCTGTAATGCAAACACCCCCGCTAATTCAGGTATAGTATTTTAATGAAATTATTTTTCTGCGCGCTCGGGGTAGTAATTCCACTCCTCACCCTCGCCGCCGCTGCCCCCGCCACGATTATCACCCGTCCGGGCGTGGCCACTCCGCCTATCAAATATTACTTCGACCTTTCTTCCGCCCTTAGCGAAGGTGTGAACCAAGGTGTGAGGGTTATCGTCTCCGCATCGAACGCTGAAAAAACCGCCGTCCGTTTCGACTCCGTTCAGCTCTTCGATCAATCAGGCGCAACCGTCGGCACTAACGTCGCCTCTAAAACAGACGCCCTTACGGTAAACCCCTACGGCTTCACCTTTAGTAACTTCGGCGTAGCTCCCGCAGACCTCGCAAACGTCGCCGGTGTGCAAATTACCTTCATGGACCTTGGCGGCGAGAACTCCACGGGAAAAGTCACCATACAGAGCGTCGCCGTATCCGTTACCCGCGACAGTGGAGAAGCGTGCGTGATAGCAGACCCCATTACTATCGTCCTTCCTCCGCCGCCACCACCGACTATTGTTTCCATACAGAGGGCGCGTCCTTTGGTGCAGCCGGGGACGCATGGGACGGGTGGTAGCGGGGGGTCGCCGACGTCGCAGGGGCCGTATGGATCGTCTGATTTGAGCACTTCCGGTGTGGGTGGCGGAGCTTGGAGTAGTCCTACGTCAGCTGGTGTGAGTGATAATGCGTACGCATTTCATCAGTCATCGGGATCGGGAGTTACGCAAGAGCTTCAGGCTCGGGGTTTCGGTTTTACCGTTCCAGCGAGCGCAACGATTAATGGCGTTGTTTTTCAAGTTGAGATGAAGGCGTCCGTTTTGAATCCATTTTCACTTTCAGTTCATGACAACACGGCGCGTATCGTCAAGGCCGGTTCCCAAGTTGGTACGGATTATGCCCGCGCTTCGGGCGTGCTATGGCCTGAGTCTGATACGGTAATCACGTACGGCGGGTCGAGCGACTTATGGGGCACGACGTGGACGGGGAACGAAATTAGTGCGGCTACTTTTGGCTTCGATATAGGCGCCTTTGTTGCGACTAATAATACGGCACACATCGATTATATTTCCGCCACCGTTTATTATACACCGGCCGGAGCTTCCGTATACGATTCGTTCATAGATCTCCTCCGAGTTATCTTTCGTTTTAAAAAATAATTGACGCTCATATCCGCTTGCGCCACAATTAAGGTATGAAAAATTCTTTGGAAACTATTTGCGACGCGATAACGAAGTGGTCATTGCGCGGTATTTTTTTTCTTACACCCGTTTTCTTCTTGCCGCTTACGCCGTACCCCGTTGAATTGAGCAAGCAATTCGTTTTCATGACGCTCACGCTCATTGCGACCGTAGCGTGGCTTACGAAAT